>JADGIC010000026.1 GCA_019683615.1 Alicyclobacillaceae bacterium
CCGTATACGAGATTGATTTGGAGCGGTTGTGGCGAAGCGGCAAGCGGATCCTGTTGACCGACCTCGACAACACCTTGGTGCCCTGGCAAGACCCCCACGCGCCTCCGCGCTTGGTGGAATGGCTGAGCCGCGCGCGCCAACGGGGATTCGAGGTCTGCATCATCTCCAACAACCGGGGTGAACGGGTTCGTTCGTTCGCTGAGAGGGTCGGAGTGGCTGCTATCGGCGACGCCGGCAAACCGCGCCCGCGGGCGTTCTGCGAAGCCCTGCGCATGTTTGGCCGAACGCCGGCAGAAGCGGTGATGATTGGCGATCAACTGTTCACCGACGTCCGCGGCGGGAAGCGGTGTGGGTTGTATACGATTCTGGTGGCCCCGATCAGCCCGCTCGAGTGGTGGGGGACGAAACTCGTCCGCCGCGTCGAACGGTGGGTGTGGCGACGGGTGCAGAAGGAAATGGGGTGGAAGCGGTGAGCGAAGCGGAGGCGACGCCCGGTGAACCGTTGTGTTCCGGGTGCGGGGCCCCGTTGCAGAGCGATGACCCGACGCGGCCTGGCTATGTACCTCCTGAAGCTGTGCAGAGGGAGACGCTGGTCTGCCGGCGCTGTTACCGAATCCGCCACTACGGCGAGTTTTCTCCGGTTTCAGTGCCGCCAGAACAGTACGCGGATCAGGTGTCAAGGATTCAAGGTGAGGCCGGCCAGGTGCTGTATGTACTGGATGTGTTTGACCTGAGCGGATCGCTTGTTCCTGGCCTTGCCGGCCTGATTGGCGGGGCGAATGTGGACCTTGTGGTGAACAAGGTCGATTTGTTGCCGCCCGAAGTGAAAGCCGAGCGCCTGGCGGACTGGGTGTGGTCAACGGTCGAGTCGACGGGCGTGCGCCCTCGCCGGGTGTGGTTTGTGAGCGCCCGGACGGGGCAAGGCCTGGATGAGGTGGTCGCGGCCTTGTCCCAACCGGACGTCGGCCAGGTGTGGGTCGTGGGCATGGCGAATGTCGGCAAGTCGACCTTGCTCAACCGCTTGGCAGCGCGGCTGAAAGGATCCGAGCCGTTCACCGTGTCCCGCGTGCCTGGCACGACGCTCGGATTGGTGCGGGCGACGCTGCCTGTTGCAGACGGCCGGTCCTTGGCGGTCGTCGACACCCCGGGTTTGTTGACGGGACGCCGTGCGATTGACGTGTTGTGTGCCGACTGCCTGCGCGCCGTGGTCCCCAGCGGCCGCTTGAAACCCCGCGTCTACCAGCTCGATCCCGGCCAGTCCCTGTGGCTGGGCGGCTTTGCCCGCTTCGACTTCGCCGAAGGCGATCACCAGCCGGTGGTGGTGTACGTCAGCAACGACCTGGTCGTGCACCGGACAAAACTGGAGCGTGCGGCGTACATCGGAGAGGTGCGGCAGGACGAGGTGTTGAAGGTGCCGTGTGCGCGGTGCCGGGCCGAGTTGGGGGAGCACATTCCGCATCGGCTGGCGCTGGGGCGTCCGGCCCGTGCGGTGGAGCGGGCAGTCCAGCGGGTGCAACAAGGGCCGCCTCTTTTGTCGGCAGACTCCCCGCGAGGAGTCGACGTGGTCCTCGCCGGACTCGGCTGGATAGCCTTCTACGGACGCGATTTGCTGGGTACGCTGTGGGCTCCGGCCGGCGTTGCGCTGGACATTCGCCCACGGCTGATCGGCGACGCCAGCGCAGGCGACCATGCTGGACAGCAGACGTCCGCTCGGCAGCGCGCTTTCGCAACCAGGCGAGGCCGCTCCGCGCAGGCGTCTGGCCGCCAAGGCCGGCCGCGCCGGAAGTGACCGGGCGACCGCCGGCGGGTTGGCGGAGGCAGCCGTGCGTCCGTCTTGCAATCCCCCGTCCGTTTCCGTACGCTAAACCCATCTTAAAATAATTTGCATGCGGAGACAGGACAGTGCAGGGGGACGCCGGATGGGCCACGCCTGCGGGCCGGAGAGGAGAGGTGCGGCTGATGAGCGTTTCAATATACGGGGTCCTGGGCTGGCCGGTCGGTCACAGTGCATCGCCGGCCATGATGAACGCGGCCTTCAGACAACTCGGAATCGATGGGGTATACATACCGTTTGCCGTCCCGCCGGAGCGGCTGGAGGGGGCGCTGGCCGGGTTGGTGGCGCTGGGCGCGAGCGGCGTCAACGTCACCATTCCGCACAAGCGGGCGGTGTGGGAACGGGTGGAGGAACACACGGAGGCAGCCGCCTTGGTCGGCGCCGTCAACACGGTGCGGATTGACTCGGCGAACGGGCGAATCTGCGGGCACAACACGGATGTCGGCGGCTGGTGGCGGAGCATTGCCGAGGCGGTGCACAGGACGTTCGCCGCGTCTGCGCCGCCGCGCGGCTTGCGGATCGCACTATTGGGTGCCGGAGGGGCTGCCCGGGCGGTTGTCGCTGCCGCGGCTTTGCACCTGCCAGACGCGCGTGTCCGCATCATCGCCCGCAACCGGGAACGCGCACAGGCGCTGGCCGCGGCGTTTGCCGGGCGCGTGCAGGCCGATTGCGCCGCTTGGGACGACCGCCACCGATGGATACGCGAAGCGGACGTCGTCGTCAACACAACGCCGGTCGGGATGTGGCCCCGCGACGCCGAATCGCCTGTTGACGACGCCGGCTGTTTTCGGCCCGGCCAAGTCGTGCAGGACATTGTCTACCGACCGTTGGAGACCTTGATGATGCGGCAAGCCAGACAGCAGGGGGCTACGGTGGTGGATGGCCTCAGCATGCTGGTCCACCAGGGTGCGCTGGCCCTGGAGTACTGGCTTGGGGTTGAGCCGCCGGTATCGGTCATGCACGAAGCGGCACTGTCGTTCCTGACCGCCGGGCCGTCGCCGGCGGGAGGTTGACGATCGGTGTGGTATACTGGGGTCGTGATGGCCAGGTGTACGTGATCCTGTTTGGAGGCACGTTTGATCCGCCGCACCTCGGACACTTGATGATGGCACAGCTGGCGTTGGAGCAGGAACAGGCGGACGAGGTTTGGTTTCTTCCCGCCCCCGCGCCGCCGCACAAGCCGGGCGTGGCCTTGGCGAGTTACCGGGCGCGGGTGCGCATGGTCGAGGCGCTGATTCAAGGACATCCGCGGATGCGGGTATCGGCACTGGAGGCGGAGCTGCCGAAACCGTCGTACACGGTTGATACGGTCAACGAGTGCCGCCGGCGGTTTTCCGGGGTCCGCTTCGCGTTTCTGCTCGGGTCCGACAGCCTGGCCCAATTGCCGAATTGGCACCGGGCACAAGAGTTGGCTGCCAGCATCGAATTTCTCGTGGCGGTACGCAGCACGCATCCGTTCGCTGCAGCGGTTGCATCTGTGCGCCGGCAACTCCCGGCGCTGCAGGCGCGGCCGGTGGAGATGCCGTTGCTGGATGTGTCGTCGAGTTGGGTGCGGGACCGGCTGGTTCGGGGAAGGCCGGTGTGCGGGTTGGTCCCGCATGAGGTGCTAGAAGTTTGGAAAAAAATGAACTCGGACGTGAATCGCGAGATGTGTGCCGAGCGTTCCGACAGGAGAGGTGTTGAGGTGCGAGGTGCCGACGTGCGCGAGACCGACGTCCGCGACCGCGTTCGGGCGCAGATGAGCGCCGAGCGCTTCCGCCACACGGAGGGTGTCGTCGAGGCGGCCAGCGAACTGGCACGCCGCTTCGGGGCTGACGTGGGCAAGGCGAGACTGGCCGCGTGGGTTCACGACGCGGCCCGCGAGTGGCCGCTGAAGGAGCTGTTGGAGTGGGCCGGCCGTGCCGCCGTGCCGGAAGGGTTTGACGCTGTGCCGGTGCTTTTGCACGGTCCCGTGGCTGCGGCCGTTTTGCAGGAATGGTTTGGAGTGACCGATCCGGACGTCCTCGACGCGGTTCGCTACCACACCACCGGCCGTCCTGGAATGTCGTTGCTGGAGCGCATCCTGTTCGTGGCCGACGCGTCGGAGCCGGGGCGGTCGTATCCCGGCGTCGACGACATCCGGGCGGCGGCAGGCCGGGATTTGGACGAAGCGTTGGCGTTGGCACTGGACGCTTCCCTGCGCTATCTGCTGGAGCGCCGGTTGCCTATCTTTCCGTTAACCGTACTGGCCCGCAACGATGCGTGGAACGCAGTGAAGGGGAGGCATGCGCATGGGTCTTCCGACTGACCGACTGGCGGTGGAAGCGGCGAATGCGGCCGCGGACAAGAAGGCGAAGGACATCGTCGTGTTGGACATCCACGAACTGACGCCGATAGCCGATTACTTCGTGATCTGCTCCGCCCATTCCGGAACCCAGGTCGACGCGGTGGCGCGGGCCGTGCGCGACCGGTTGGAGGAACTCGGCGTCAACTGCCGGGGCGCGGAAGGGTTGGACGAAGCGCGTTGGGTCCTGCTCGACTTCGGCGACGTCGTGGTGCACGTGTTCCGTGAAGAGGAACGCGAGTTCTACCGCCTGGATCGGCTGTGGGGAGACGGAAAACCGGTGCCTTTTGAATCCCAGACGCAAGATCCCGTGACGTGAAGAGCCGGTTATTCGACCGGCTCTTCCCCTGCGCGTTCCCGCCGGTACTTCTGAAATTGTTCCATGCATTCCGGGTGTTCCTCAAAAAACAGCACGATGGCCTGCAGCGAGTCAAGCGTTTTGGGGCTGACGTGGTGTTCAATCCCTTCCACGTCTTTTTGAATGGTCTCCTCGCTGACGCCCAGCATCCGGAGAAATTCCGCCAGCATGTGGTGCCGCTGTTGAATCAGTCTGCCCATCCGCTGTCCGCGGGCCGTAAGGATAATGCCCCTGTATTTCTCGTACGTGACGTACTGATTCTCGTCGAGTTTTTGCAGCATCTTCGTGACGGACGACGGTTGTACCGACAACGACGACGCGATGTCGGACACCCGGGCGTACCCCTTTTCGTTCATCAGCTCGTAAATTTTCTCCAGGTAGTCCTCCATGCTCGGAGTCAGCAATGGCGATACCTCCGTCCGGTCTTCCCATTTATCTTACACGACTTCCCTTTTTGGTGGCAACGCAACGGGTCTGTCCCCCAGCCAAAACCATTCGCAAAGTGATAACACGATTTCCAATTGGATACAGGGAATGGTGCGCGGGTGGCGAACGAATCAGGTGTTGAACCGGGTCGGACACGGATTGGGGTAAGGTGCGAACCGGTAACACGTACACGTCAGGGGGCGCGGCAATGGCTTGGGCTGTGGACGGGAACGAACGGGAATCCGAAGCTCCGTCAGGCGGGTTTGAGGCAGGCAGCGGCCATTGGGCAGCAACGGCGAGCCGGTCCGTCGAATTGGACGATACCGGGTGTGACGCGGACTGGACGGGTGAAGGCGGTTGGGGAGACAATCTGTCGAACACCAGCGACCTGCCGAACCGGCCGCTGCGGCCGCGGTGGCTGCGGCGATGGGGGTACCTGTGGTTGGTGATGCTGACGGCGGGGGGCGCGCTGGGCTTTGCCTGCGGACGTTTGTCGTTGGCGAGAGAGGCAGGGTCTGGGGATTCGGTGGTTGCTGCAGCGGGTGATGGTACGGGGGCGAATCGTTCGCAGGCGCACCGCTTGGCCGCCGACACCGCGGTGACCGCCGGGCCTGCGGGCGACGCCTCGGACAACGAGGCGCTGGTCGTCGTCGACGTTCACGGGGACGTGCGCCGGCCGGGGGTGTACTCGCTGCCGTTCGGCACCCGCGTTAAAGATGCGGTGACAGCTGCAGGCGGCTACCGGGATCCGGCAGATGCCGAGGACGTTAACGCCGCAGCGCCTCTGGACGACGGAGCGGAAGTGGTGATTCCCCGCCATGTGGCGGCAGAGGCGGGAGTGGCCGACGCGGCAGGCGGCGGGACGGCTGCCGGTAAACCTGCTGCAGCCGCCGGCGGAGCAGGCGCGGATACGGCAGATGCGGCGGATTTGGAAGGTGTTGCGAGTGCGGCAACTGCAGGAAACGCCGCGGTTCAAGCGGGCGTTGCCGCCGGGGCCCGCATCGACCTGAACACGGCCACCGCAGCCACCCTGGAGACGTTGCCCGGCGTCGGACCCGCCCGGGCAGCGGCAATCGTCTCGTACCGGGAGGAGCACGGGCCGTTTCCTGACTTGCAGTCGTTGCGGCAGGTGCCTGGCATCGGGCCGGTGACATGGAGCCGAATCGCTCCGTACCTGTACGTCGCGGTGCCCGCGGGTGGTGCCCGGTGAGGCCAGCTTGGCCACACAGCCGGTGCCGCGGAAGGGCAGGGCTGGATGGCGCGCCTGTGCGACCGGAGGCCGGCTGGTTTCGGCGGGCCTTCGGCCAGGCAGCCGGGAGGCACCGGCCGTGGCTGCTCTTGGCAGCGTGGACCGCCGCCATCGAGGGCGGATACCTCGCTGCGGGACCGCTGCACAGTTGGCTGACAGGAGGCTCGTTGTTGCAGATACAGCCGGCGGTCTGGGCTTGGGCCGCCGTCGCCGCGGTGGGACTTGTCGCAGCGGCGGCGGGCGCCATCACAGTGGCGTCCCCGGTTGTCGCGGCCGCTGCCTCTCGGCGGCCACTCCGTGGTGTACGACCGGCCAAGCGCCTGCATGCTTGGATGGTGTTCGTGCTGTCCGCGGCGGCTGCCGCAGGGTACGGCGGGTGTCGCGGATGGACGGACGCCTGGGCCGACTGGCCAACCGGGGTGCCGCTGGTGCAACAGGTCACAGTGGAGTCGGTGTACCCAAGCCCGCAGGAATGGCGGGTGTACGTGGACAGGGCGTTGCGAGACGGGGCGGGAACCAGGGCCCGTATCGACATCGACCCGAAGCATTTGGGGCGACCCATTCGCCCTGGCGACCGGCTGCGCTTGACAGGCGTGTTTGTGCCAGTTGTGCGCCCTGCGGGCGGTGGGCGCGCCGGGCCGGCGGCGGGTGCGGCCGGATCTGCGATCGCGGGCGGACTTCTGCCCCACCGCGCCGACGTGCCGCGGCGACAGGCTGACGGAATGCCTGTGTACGCGTTCCAGGGGCAGGTGGAGCGTCTCTCCTCGGCACCGCCAGGCGGATTTGGCGCCATCCGGCAGTGGCTGGACGAAGCGGCCAGGCGGGCTGGCGCGGGTAATGCCCCGGATCGCAGACTGTTGGAAAGCGTGGTGTTCGGCGGGGAGTCCCTGAGCCCGGGCACGAAGGACGTGTTTTTGCGGGCCGGTTTGCTCCACGTCTTGGCGGCCAGCGGAGCCAACGCCCTCATCCTGTCGTGTGCCCTCGAGTGGACGGCGGGACGGGCAGCGCGCCGGTTGCGGGTTCCCTCGTCAGTGTGGACCATGGTCAAGCTGGCTGCACTGTGGGGGTTTGCCGGGCTGTGCAGCTTTTCAGTGTCTATTGTGCGGGCCGTGTGCATGATTACGTATGCCTCGCTGGCGTCCATTTGCCGCCGCCCGTCGTCGTCGGCGACGGCCATCGCATACGCCGCGCTGGCCGTGGCCGTGTGGCAGCCGGCGTTGTGGCTGACGGTCAGCGCGTGGCTGTATTCGCAGCCACGGTGGCGGTTGCGGCGGCCGTTGGAGCGGCCCCGCCGGAGCGCGGCAGCGGACAGGGTGTATCAGGCCGCGCCGAACCAGGCGAACGAGATATATACCATATAATTCCACGTGTGTGGCGAAAGGCGCGGGCGGTGGTGTGGCACACCGTGGTGACCGGAGTACGGGCTTCGCTGTACGTGGAACTCGCGGTGTGGCCGTTGATGGTCGAGACGTTTGGACAAATCACTCCATACGCGGTCGTTTCGAACGTGGTGGCAGAGCCGTTGACAGCTGTGCTGTTGCCGGTGGCCAGCCTGTTTCTGGCGCTCGCCTCGGCCGCTTGGCCCGCGCCGGTGTTGCTGCCGGTTGCACGGGCGGTCGGGTGGTTGGCGCTCTTGTTGCTTTCGGCCCTGGTCCACTGGGTCAAGCTGGCCGCCGGCTGGCCCGGTGCGCTGCTGTCGGTGCGCGTGCCGGGGACGTGGTGGGCGGTGGTGTACTACGCCGGACTGTGCTTGTGGCGTCGTGCCCGTTTCCGCGCCAGCCGGGGACGCTGACCATGAGGATTCGGTCAAAAATCTATGTGAAAAAACGAACAAACTCGATCCGGATGTGGTATAATGAAACTGTCATCATGTGAATCATTTCACAAGCGTCCAACATGTGCCGCGCCGCCGGGAAGGATGTTCCCGACTTGCTCCGCACATCGTAAGGATGCCGGACTCATGCAGGGGTGTGACATCAACTGCCAGGAGAGGGAGAGGCCATGACTCGAATCCTCATCGTGGGTGCCGGATATGCCGGCATGACGGCGGCGACTCATCTGGATCGAATATCGGAGCCGTTTACGCTGATTAACAAGCATTCTTACCATTATTTCACAACTCTCTTGCACGAGGCGGCTGGAGGTCGCGGGGAGCCGTTTCACTACGCCATTCCGATTCGTCAAGTGTTGCGCCGGGCGAGTTCCGAGGTGGTCGTCGACGAGGTCGTCGGCATTGACCGCGAACGCCGGGTGATCCGGACCGCCACCGGGGAGCATCCGTACGACTGGCTGGTGTTTACGCTGGGCTGGATTCCGGAGTATTTCGGCATCCCCGGCCTCCGTGAACACAGCCTGGTGTTGAGCAATTTGGAAACCGCCCGTTCCATTCGCGAACACATTGAGTCGGAATTTCATGCTTACGTTCAGGACGGAGATGTTCGCCACTTGCGGATTGTGGTAGGCGGAGCCGGTTTGACCGGCGTGGAGTTGGTCGGCGAACTGCTCAATTGGCTGCCTCGGCTGTGCGTGCAGTTGGGGATTGACCCGGCGCTGCCGGAGGTGCAAAACATCGAGGCGATGCCGACGATTCTGCCGCAGGTTTCGGAGTCGCTGCGGGAGAGCGCGGTACAGACGTTGACCCGCAAAGGAGCCAAACTGCGGGTGAATACGAAAATTGTGCAGGTGGAACGAGGGATCGTGCGGCTCGAGGGCGGGGAGTCGGTCGAAGCGGGCACCATCATCTGGACGGGCGGCGTGCGGGCCCATCCGTTGCTTCAGGAGGCTGGCTTCACCGTTGATCGGCGGGGGCGCGCGAAAGTGAACGAGTTCTTGCAGTCGGTCGACGACGAACGGGTGTTCATCGGTGGTGATTGCGCATGGTTCGAGGGCGCCGACGGCAAGCCGGTGCCGCCGACTGCGCAGATGGCGACACAGATGGGCAGCCTGATTGGCGACAACGTCAGTTCCGCTGTGCACGGCCAGCCGCTCAAGCCGTTTCGCCCGAATTTCCAAGGCACCCTGGCGTCGCTGGGCCCGGAGGTCGGCGTCGGCGACCTCAAAGGGATCCCGGTCAAAGGGTTCATCGCCGGGCTGGCCAAAGAGGCAACCAAGGTTAAGTACTTGTGGCAACTGGGCGGCGTCCGGCTGGCGTTTGACAAAAGTTCCGAACTGGTTCACATGTGAGGGATCTTGGCGGTGGTGGATTGGACCAAGGCTGTTGAGTCATTGGAGCAGAGCCAGCCGCAACCGGTGTACGTCTTGGTCGGCACGGAGCCATTGCTGATGAGATGGTTTGTCGAGCGGCTTTGTCAGAAGGCGGCCGCGCCCGGTGAGGTGGCGCGGCCGCTGCGCTTCTCGTACGAGAACGGCGGCTGTGAGGACGCCGTCTTGGCGTGCCAGACCATCGGGCTGTTCGGCGCTGGCGACGTTGTCGTGTTGGAACACTGCACGGCGCTGCTGCAGGGAACGAAGGTCAAATGGGACACGCAGCCGCTGGAAGCTTATTTGGAACACCCGTTGCCGGGGCGTGTGTTTGTCCTGACCGCCGTCGGCGAGCAACTGGATGAACGGAAACGACTGGGGAAACTGGCCAAACGGCACACGGTGGTTGATTGTACGACGCCGAAAGAGCGGATGGCACTTCAGCTGTTGGGCGACTTGGCTCGCGAACGGGGAGTTGTTGCACAACCGGCTGCCTTGCGTGAGCTGTGGCGAAGGGCGCAGGCACTCTCCCCGTGCGAGGCAGAGCTCGAGAAGTTGGCTGCGTACGCCAACGGGCAGCCGGTTGAGGTGCGGCACGTACGGGAGCTGGTCGCTGAGCGGCCGGAAGACAACGTGTTCCACTGGCTGGACGCGGTCGTGCGCGGCGATGTCCGGCGGGCATTCGCGACGCTCGCAGACGTGCGCCTGGCTGGTTACGACGCACTTGCGCTGTTGGCGCTCATGGCGCGGCAGTTGAGGCTGTTGTGGATGGTTCGTTGGTACGGCGAGCGCGGGGAAACCCAGGCGAACATCGCCAAACGCTTGGGTGTTCACCCGTACGCTGTCAAAACGGCGGCGGAACAAGCGCCCTTGTGGACGTTGAGGCGGTTGGAGGACCTCCTGCTGGTGGTCGCCGATGCCGAGTTCGAGGTCAAATCCGGGCGGCGCGATGCCGACCAAGTGTTGGATTGGCTGGTGATGGCCTGTCTGGCGGGTAGCCGTCCGCACAGTTGGGCAACCTAAGCGCGAGGCATGCAACGTTCCGGCGTTGCGGCAAGGGGGTGTCGGACGTGGCGAGGCGCCGCAGATCATTGCTGGTACCCGAGGCGAGGCCCGCGCTGGAGAAGTTGAAACAACAGGTGTTGCAGGAGAAGTACGGGGCGTCCAGCGGCCTGGCCGCGGGCAGTGTGACTGCGGGCGGCCTTGTGTCCGGACGCGTTGGACGGAGTGAGTCACCAGCACCGTTCCGGCCACTTGCGGCGATTCAGCCCTCCGAACCGCTTGCGCCGCCTGGGCCGTCGAGGCCGCCGGCGGGAGTGGCGGCTGCGCCGGCCAACGCCGACCGCGGCAGCTTGACCGCGCGCCAGGCCGGCAAGCTGGGCGGGGAAATCGGCGGGACGATGGTCAAGCGCCTGATCGCGATGGCAGAGCAACAGTTGGCCCAAACCCAACAAGCCGTTCACAATCCGGACCACCGCCCGAGCCCCGGCTGCCCGTAAGCCGCCTGTGAATTCCTGCCGACCTGCAGGCAGGCGAGGCGCTCAAACTGCGCGATGCAAAAAAACGACCCTGCGTGTTCAGGGCCGTTTTGCCTGGTTGTCAGCATCGTAAACCGGCGGGTCAGGCCTGTGCAGCCGTTTGTGACTCGGCGAAACGGTTGAACCGCCGCGTCAGACGGGACTTCTTGCGATTGGCCTTGTTCCGGTGGATGATGCCCTTCGTCACCGCTTTGTCGAGCGCCCGTGTGGCAATTCGAAGCGCAAGGCGAGCCTGTTCCACGTCCCTGCTGGCGAGGGCCGCATCAAACTTCTTCAACGTGGTCCGAAGCGCTGACTTCAACGAAGCGTTGCGCAGCGAACGGCGGCGCGTGATACGGACCCGCTTCTTGGCCGACTGAATGTTTGGCACAGTCTCACCTCCTTGAACGCCACCAGTCCATACAAACAAACTTCAGTCTACCACAGCCCTGCCGCACCTGCAACGATTCTCCTCCTGGCATAGAAGCCGGGTGCGGGTCGCACGATAAAGCCGGTTGCAGGTGCATGCCACAGGAGGTGTGCCACAGTGCGATTTGTGAGCGGCTGGGCAGGCGAACGCCGTCCACCGAGGCTGCCTGAACGGGGAAGGGCGCCCTCGGCTGAGGACGCGTTCGCGTCTCAGACCAGTCCGAGAACCGATCTCGCAATCGAGGCCCACGAATTGGCCGTTCAAGCGTCCGCAGCGGTTGACGGGATCGACACAACTGTCGACGAGTTGGACGGGATCCGGGTCTCGCGGATGCACGTCCGCACGAAAGAGGCAGAACGCCGGATTCAGAAGCGGAGAGGGCGCTACGTGACCATCGAAGTGCCTGGCCTGCGGCGGCGAGACCGGGAGCTGCAGGAGCGTGTGGCCGCCCAGTTGGCGGCAGAGGTCAAGCGGTTTTTGTCAATCGCGGACGACGCATCGGTACTCGTGGTCGGCTTGGGCAACGTGCATGTCACCCCGGACGCCTTGGGGCCGATGGTGGTAGACCGCCTGTTCGTCACGCGCCACCTGTTTTCATACATGCCGAAGGTGTTGGGGGAAGGTTATCGGACGGTCAGCGCCTTCTCTCCCGGCGTCCTTGGGGTGACAGGCATCGAGACGAGCGAGATCGTGCAAGGGATAGTGGAGCGGGTGAAGCCGGATGCGGTGATCGCCGTCGATGCGCTGGCCGCTCGTTCGTTGGACCGGGTGAATTCCACCATTCAGATTTCGGATACCGGAATTCAGCCGGGGTCTGGGGTAGGGAACAAGCGGAAGGCGATTGATCAACCGTCGCTCGGCGTGCCTTGCGTGGCCATCGGCGTCCCAACCGTCGTTGATGCGGCGACCATCGCCGGCGACGCGATTGAACTGGTGTTGGAACAGCTGCGCCGGACCGTGCCCGGCAACAGCGCCAGCGAGTTATTCGACCAGTTCAGCCCTGCTGAAAAGTGGCAGATGATCCGGGAGCTGTTGGAGCCGCTCGGCAACAACCTGATGGTTACGCCGAAGGAGATTGACGAATTCATCGAGGATGTCGCGGTGGTTGTGGCCAAGGGGCTGAACCTGGCCCTGCACCCGGCGATGACGATGGACGACGCCAACGCCCTCACGCACTGATGAGCGTACTGCGGTTGTGCGAAGGCGGCGGAGGCTTGCTTGGCGGACGAGCGGCAGGAGGGGCATTCAGGGTACCGGCTGTGGGCCTCTCACTGCCGTTCACCGTCCGCGAGTCCGGCCATCGCCATGACGTTTTGCACGTACCGCCGGGTCTCCGGGTAGGGCGGGATGCCACCGTACGCGGCTACCGCACCAGGACCGGCGTTGTATGCGGCGAGTGCCAAGGCGACATTGCCGCCGTACCGGTTGAGCAAAGATGCCAGGTAACGGGTACCGCCGTCAATGTTTTGAACGGGATTGAACGGGTCATCGACTCCCAACGCCCGGGCGGTGGCAGGCATCAACTGCATCAGGCCGATGGCACCGGCAGGGCTGACCGCGTTCGGGTTTTGGGCCGATTCCTGTTGGATGACGGCCCAAATCAAGGGCGCCGGGACGCCATAGCGGCTGGATGCAGCGGCGACCGCTTGGGCGATGCTGGCATTGTCCGCACCGTTGGCGGTCGTGGCCTTCACAGCGCAGCCGACCTCTTCCCCTCCTGCATGTTGTGTCGTCGCCGAACCGCCGCCTTCTGCCGGATTCACCGTGCCGTCGGACGGTGCTGCTTCATACTGGGCGAACGCCGAGAGAGCCGCCAGCAGCGGGTCTGCGCTCGCCGAACCCAGCAAGGAGGCTGCCGCCAAGCTGCTGATGTCCGGCCACGAACTTTCACCGTCGGCGCCCTCCAGCAGGCCCTTACCCGCTCCCGGCAGCGGCAACTGCTGCTCGACAAGGTCGAGCAGCCATTGTGCAAACATCATCTCAGCAGCCAGAGTCGCCTGCGGAGATGGCGTCGTTGGTGGCTGCGCGGAAGGGCTGGCCGCAGCCGTGCTGCCTGTGCGGCTGGCTGCCGAGGGGTCTGTGCGGCCAACCGCCGCCTCGCCCGCGCTGCTGCCTGCGGTCTGGCCGCCGTCTGCCGCTGCTGCTTGGCCGCCATCCAGCAGCGCGTTCAGCCAATCCTGAAACGGCTTGGCTTGTGCCGTCGCAGTCGGCGCGGAAGCTGCAGGGGCGGGTGGCAGCGCGGCGCCGCTCGCCGCTGGCCCGGTGGCTGCGGATGGATCCGGCGCGGGCACGGTTTTGCCGGCAGCCGGGTCCGCGGTGCTCAGGCGGATCGGCTCCCGGTGAAGCCATTGGGCGGACACATTCACTACTCCCGTACCTCCTCAGCGCAGGGTGTTCGCTGCCCGGCGCCTCGTTCACAAACGGTCTACGTTTCCTATCATACCATACCCACCCGTTTCATATGTTTCGTATAGACAGTCGATCCGACCCGGGCTGTGAGTCCGGTGGACAGGCGGTGACGGGTATGAACGTGTGGACGGAGCTAGGGCGGTACTTGAAGCGCGGGCTTGCGATGATTCTGTTCGTGCTGCTGCTGATCGGTGGCGGTACGAGCGCCTTGATGGCTGTGGCTGCTGGCGTGTCGGCCCTGAGCCGGGCGAGCGCGCCACAAGGCGTGCCAACGCACACGGGCGCTTGGCTGGGCGGTCACGCCGGGGATGCCGGAGAGGCGGGAACGGGCGGGTCGCCACCGGGCACAAGCGGGACAGCTGGCATCGACGCAACCCCGGGCGAAATCGGGACCAGCGGGACCCAATCGGCCGCGGCCGCGGGCCAGATGCAGTCGGGAACGACAATTGCAGCGGAGAGTTGGAGCGACCGCATCAACGACCGGATTGACCACATGCACAGCCCCTTGGGCGCCGCCATCGACAGCGGCGGGTACGTCATCGGCAACCGCATGGAACAGGCGTTCGGCAGTCTGTTGGCAGGCGTGCTGCAGACGCTGTTCCTGGAGCGGCCCAACACGTCTGCGGTGGCAGGTGAAGGGAGCGCAGCAGCAGGGGAGTCCATGTTGAGCGCGGGCTCGGGTGCAGGTGCCAGTTCCACGGCAGGCGCCGGCTCGGGAGGGTGGCAATGACGCGGGCAAGCGAGGGCATTCGGCGCGCCCAGGCGCTGCGTTGGGCGGTGCAGGTGGAGTGGCTGTCGGTGGGCTGGGTGATGCTTGAGGCGTTGTTCAGCCTCGTGGCGTCGCGCCAAAGCGGGAGTCTCGCACTCTCCGCTTTTGGCGTCGACAGCGCGATCGAGCTGATGTCGGGGGTGGTGCTCTTGGCCCGCCTGACGGCCGAGTGTAACGCCGCGGGCCCGGCGGCGGGAGCTAGCGGCGCAAGCGATGTCACGCACCGCGCCGACGGCGCCCGGGATTGCCCGCAGCCGCAACACGCACAGACCTTGTCGCAGGATTCCGGCATCCACATGCCACATGCGAACGGCCACGGCGGGGAGCGCATGCCCGGCTGGGAGCGCTGGGCGTCGGCGGTGGTCGCTGGGTGTCTGTTCGTCCTGGCCGGCTTTGTAGCGTGGAAGTCGGGCCAGGCATTTGCCCTCCGGCAGGCGCCGGCGGCCACCCCGCTTGGTCTCGCCGTGACCGCAGCTTCCGGTCTTATCACTCCCTGGTTCGCCTTGCGCAAACGCCGTCTCGGCCGAATCCTCGGCAGCCGGGCGCTGCTGGGGGATGCGGCCTGCAGCTTTGCCTGCGCGTACATGGCCTGGACGGTGCTGGCCGGTCTCGCCCTCCAGTGGCTGACAGGGATATGGTGGTTGGACCCGCTGGCGGCTCTCGGCATCCTCGGTTTTGTCGTGCGCGAAGCGTGGGAATCGGCGGATTCCGCCCGCACCGGCGAGGTCCACGTGCACGGATGAAGCAGGGAGCGGCTGGGCAGGATCGGCCACGGCGTCTCAGCCACGGTGACGCAGACCCGACGGCGTCTGGTTTGCAGGGGAATGACGAATGGTGACGAATTTCAACGGATGTGCAGATTCGAGGCCAATTGTAAGGTGAGGAGCGCACGGGCGCCTGCGGCAGCCGTGGCGGTCAGATGGGATGCTTACAATCCGCCCGATGGGCAGGTGAGGTCATGGCAAAGCGGCGGCTTGGCGACATCTTGGAGGCGGCCGGCGTGATCACGCCGGATCAGCTGCAGCAGGCGCTGCGGATTCAGGAGCGTACGCGCGAGCGGCTGGGGGACATCCTCATCCAGCAGGGGATGATTACGGAGCGCCAGCTGATGGGCGCGCTGGAGGAGCAACTCGGCATCCCGCAGGTGCGGCTGGGCGTTCACCGGCCGGAGCCGCAGGCGTTGGCCGCGGTGCCGGAGGCGCTGGCCAGGCGGTATATGGTGTTGCCGTTGCGGCGGGATCGGAGCCGGATTGTCCTGGCCATGGCCGATCCGCTGGACTACTTCGCGATCGACGACATCCGCATGACCACCGGGTTGGCCGTGCAGCCGGTCATTGCCAGCAAGGATGAGCTGCGCGCCGCTGTCGAGCGGTACTACGGGATGCGCGAGTCGGTCGAGGAGGCGAACCGCTCCGCGCCGGAAGCGGCGGATGCCCAGCCGGACGAAGTGGTGGACGAGACGTCGCCCGTGGTGCGCCTGGTCAACCGCATCCTCAGTCAGGCGGTCTTGGCCCGGGCCAGCGACCTCCATTTCGATCCCGACGCCCACGGCCTCCACGTTCGCATTCGCGTGGACGGGGTGATGCGGCTGGAGCAAACGCTGCCCAAGCAACTGCAGGGCGTGGTGGCGGCGCGCATCAAGGTGATGTCGCAGCTGAACGTGGCGGAGCGCCGGCTGCCCCAGGACGGCTACTTCCGCACGCGCATCCAGAGCCGGGACGTGGACGTGCGCGTCTCCACCTTGCCCACAATGCACGGCGAAAAGATTGTACTGCGCCTGTTTGACGCGGCCAGCGGCCTGTTCTCTCTGGATCAGCTCGACTTCGCGCCCGCGCAGCTGCGGACGGTTAAGGAGATGCTGGCGAGATCGCACGGGATGGTGCTGGTCACCGGGCCCACCGGCAGCGGCAAGACATCCACTCTGTACGCAGCGCTGGCGGCATGCAACCGGCCGGAGGTGAACATCATCACCATCGAGGATCCCGTCGAATACCAGTTGGCCGGCATCAACCAGGTGGCGGTCAACCCGGCGGCGGGGTTGACGTTCTCGGCGGGGCTGCGCGCCATCCTGCGCCAGGATCCGGATATCGTGATGGTGGGTGAAATCCGCGACGGGGAAACGGCGCAGATTGCCGTGCGGGCGGCACTGACCGGCCACCTGGTGCTGTCCACACTGCACACCTCCGGAGCGGTGCAGGCGGTGGCCCGTTTGGTGGACATGGGCATCGAGCCGTACCTGGTCGCCTCGGCGGTGTCGTGCGTGATTTCGCAGCGTCTCGTCCGCCGCATCTGCCCGGAGTGCAAGGTTCCGCACGAGCCGAACGAGGCGGAGCGGGAGTGGCTGGCGCGGCAGCGGCCCGTGGGCGCAGGCGGACCGGCGGCGGATGCTGGGGCCGAGGTTGTGGGTGCGGGTCCGGACGGCGACAGCGCCGCTTGGCAGGGCCCGTTTTACGCCGGCCGCGGGTGCGGCGCCTGCGCGGGCACCGGCTACTTGGGGCGGATGGCCATCCAGGAGGTCCTGCGCGTGGACGAGGAGATGCGGCGGCTCATCGCCCGCGGCGCGGCCGAGCCTGACCTGGCCGATCACGCCCGGCGCCGCGGCTTCATCAACCTGGCGCAAGACGGCCTGACCAAGGCGGCGGCGGGGCAAACCAGCCTCGCCGAGGTGATGCGTGTCGCCTGGTATGACTGAGTGGAGGGTTGTTGCGCGTGCCTGAGTTTCGCTACACGGTGCTGGACGCGGCAGGCCGGCGGCGGCGCGGCCGGCTGCGCGCGGCCGATGCGGAGGAAGCGGAGCTGTCGCTGCGGCGGGCCGGCCTGTACGTGCTGGAGGTGGCGGAGCGCAACGGCGAGGCCTGGTGGAAGCGGGAGGTCACGCTGTTTGGCGGCAGCATCAAGACGCGCGACTTCGCCGTCTTCTGCCGCCAGTTTGCCACGCTGGTGCGGGCCGGCATCACCCTCCTCGACAGCCTGCGCATCCTGGCTGCCCAAACGGAGTCGAAGCCGCTTCGGTCCGCGCTGGAAAAGGCGGCCGCGCAGGTGGCCCAGGGCTGGCCGCTGTCCGAGGCGGCGGCGCGCGATCCGAAGGCGTTCCCGCCGGTGTTCGTGAGCATGATCCGGGCGGGCGAGGCGGGCGGCAACATGGAGGGCGCCCTCGACCGCCTCGCCCGCTACTTCGAGCGCAGCCACTTTACCCGCGAGAAGATCCGGGCAGCCCTCACCTACCCGACCATCGTCGGCGTGGTGGCGGTGGCGGTCACCGTGTTTCTGCTGGTGCGCATCGTGCCGACGTTCGTCTCGATGTTCCAGTCGTACCACGTGGCAATGCCGCTGCCGACGCGCATCGTGATCGGCGTCAGCCACGCCGCCAAGGCGTGCTGGTGGCTCCTGCTGCTGGCGGTGCTGGCGCTGGTGGGCCTGCACCGGCTGCTCGTCCGCCGCCCTGGCTACCGCCGCCTGGCGGATCGCCTGCTCTTCCAGCTGCCAGTCATCGGCCAAATGCTGCGGACCCTGCTCATGGCAGAGATGGCTCGAACCATGAGTTCCCTTTTGTCCAGCGCCGTGCCGATGACGCAGGTGTTGCACCTGACCGGCCAGGTGGTCCGCAACACCGTTGTGTCTGACACCTTGCGGCAAGCTTCCGAGCGGCTGCAGGTGGGCGGCGCCCTGTCTGAGTCACTGCGCAGCAACCGCCTGATCCCGCCTCTGGTGTCGGAGATGGTCGCCATCGGCGAGCAGACGGGCGAACTCGACTTCGTCCTCCAGCGGTTGGCCGATTTTTACGAGGTGGAGGCGGAGGTCCAGGCGGATCGGCTCAAGTCGACGCTGGAGCCGGTGATGATTGTGGTGCTGGCGGTGGTCGTGGGCACGATTGTGCTGTCCGTGATCCTGCCCTCCTTCCGGCTCCTGCAGAGCCTGCAGTGAGGCGGGGAGGCAGGTCGGTGCATCGGAAGGGCCTGTCGCCCCGCGATTCCACACACGTATCCGAACGGCGGTTTCGTGTGCGAAAATAGGTAACATCTTTCTAAATTTCCTACTTGATGGCGGAATACCTGCTAGATATACTCTACTTGATGCGTTGCGGGCGTGCGTGACATACATAGAGACACTGCGGACTCGCCCGGGGTTGGCGGGCAGCACGCACCACGGGCGGCAACCGCGGCGACAGCGGGTGGAGCCTGCGCGCGACGGGCGTCATCATCTCTTTCTCGAAATTTCTCGAAGGGGGCAAAGGGTGTGACGGGTGCTTCAGTGACTGGAGATCGGCGGAAGCGGATACGTTGGTTCCATTGGTCCAAGGTGAACGAGGCCGTTCGGCGGGGGGTGAAGGCTGCCGGCAAGGATGAGGGGTTGACGCTCATCGAATTGCTGGCCGTTGTCGTCATCTTGGGCGTCATCGCGGCGATCGCCGTGCCAGTGGTGTCGAGTTCCATCACGGAGTCGAAGGTGAACTCTACCATTTCGACAATGGGCACGTTGCAGAGCGCGATTGAGCATTACAATTTTGACAACGGGAAGTATCCGGATAACTTGCACCAACTCACCACTTCGACGCAAGCGTCGAACGGTGCCACGCTCGGGCCGTATTTACAGACGGTGCCGGTGTCTGACGGGTGGGGTAACCACATCTTGTATGCGCAAGTTAACAACGGCACAGGGTATGTGCTCGTGTCGGGCGACGGCAAGGCTTTGACGGAAACCCCGGTTACGGGCGGCAACAATCAACTACAGTATGCCGGCACTCCTGCGACACCGGCCACAAGTTTGATTGTTGCGGCCGGCGGGACGGAAGGCACGAACAACATTGGCCAACAGCCAGCCGTGTGGTCGTCCTCCGCTTCGAACACGAACCTGAACTCAACCATTGTCAGCGATCTGCAATCTGCCACGGGTTCCAGTGGATCGGCCTTGCTGTTTAAGGAAGATCAGTAAATATGGCAACACTCAGTGGTCCCTGGAGGGCCCGGCGGGCGAGGCGGCGCCAAACATCGCCAGCCCGGCGGCGGATGTGCACGCTGACAAGTTCGCAGCGGCGGGGAGGAGTCTCACCAGGCTCCTCCCTGTCCCATGAACAGCTGAATGCGGGCGAGCGCTGTGACCTGCACAACCATCTTCCAAACGCCAAACATACTGGGAAAGGCCGATGCGGATGCAGACAATTCGGAGCCGCTTGCTGCCGCCGATCGCGCTGGAGAGCGGCGAATCGCTGCTCCTGGCGGACGCGGATGTGTCGCAAACAGATTGGCTGTGTCGAACGGTGGCGGAAGTGGAGCGGTCCGCCCTCGGTGAACCGCTGGCTCTGGACGTGAACCTGCCGGCTCGCGTGCGGCCGTTCGCGGCGGGCCTGCGCAAGCTGGTGCGCGAGCATGGCTGGCGGGGGCGCCGGGTCGCTATCGGTCTGCCCGGCGACAGCGTGTTGTTGCGCCACCTCTCCCTGCCGCGCATGCCCATGCGGGCGCTGCGGCTGGCGGTGAAGCACGAGGTGGAGCGGCGGATGCAGCTGCCGATTGCCAACCCGGTGTACGACTTTGCCGTGGTGCCTGCAGCGCCGGACGCCAAGCAGACGGACGTCATCGTGGTGGCGGCCGCCCGCGACGACGTGATGCCGTGGGTGGAACTGGCCGCTTCGTGCGGCTTGCGGCCGGTCTGGGTGGAGCCGTCGGCGCTGGCGTTGGTCCGGGCGGTGCAGGCTGCCACCTCGCCTGACGCGCCGGACCGGGGTCCGGGCGCCGCGAAGGCGGACGGACAGGGCGGCGGGTCCGGCGACCCACTGAGTGATGGTTTTCCGGCGGGACCGGACGGCCTGCGGGGTGTGGAGGGCAAGGCCGCAGGTGCGGAGGCGGTCGTCTACCTGACCCGGACCGGCGTGGAGGTGGCCGTGGCCGTTCGGGATCTGGTGGTGTTCCTCCACCACGCGGCCATCCGCCGGCCGGCCGCCGAAGCGCTCGAAACGGCGGTCGCCACGGGGCTGCTTGGTGCTTTCGGGGCCGCGACGCCCTGGGATCCGGCCGGCGCCGCCGCTGGTTCTGTTTCCCCCGCCCCCACCGGCATGGCTTCCAGTGTGTCGGCGTCGGGCGAGTGGGCCGATCTTCGACCGGCTGGCTCCCGGGTAGATGCGCTAGGCGGCGGGGAAGCGGTCTTGCCCGCCGGGTTCACCGACGCTTCAGGCGGGATCTTGGCTGGTGTACCCGGCGAGGGCGATGGGCCGTTGTCCAGCGCGGCGGCGGACACGTCCGGATGGTTGGGGCCGGAGTGGCTGTCCTCCTACGCTGAAAGCGTGGCCGACGAGGTGGAGCGGTGCCTTCTGTTCGCTGCGCGCACGGTGCTGCGCGACGGACAGGCGGTGGAGCGCGTCTGGCTGGTCAGCTCGCCCAGGGATGCCGAGGGGGTGGCGGGGGCCTTGCAGGATCGGTTGGGGATTGCGGTGCGACAGGCTCCTATCCCGGCCGTGTGGGCGCGTTCGCGCCGGCGAACCGCCCGCGGCACAGCGAAACCCATCGCCGTGGACGGCGACCTCCACCGGGTGGCTGCGGCCGCCGGCTTGCTGTTGGGGGTGGCGCGGTGAAGATCAACCTTTTGCCGCCTGCGCCGCCGCTGGTTCGCGTCCGGGTGTGGGCGTTCACGTCAAGCGCCGCGGTGCTCGCGGCGCTCTGCGCGTGGCTGGGGGTGCAGGGCTTGGGCGCACGGGCGATGTGGCGGGCGGAGCAGGGTACGCTGGCGGAGCAGTCCCTGGCCATCGCCGATTTGCAGAAACGGCTGTCGGCTGCGACGGCCGAGCAGACCCGTTGGGCGGCGGTCCGCGCAGCGCTGGCCGCCCAGGCCCAGTCGCCCGATCCCACCCGCAGCTTCCAAGCCCTGTTC
>JADGIC010000170.1 GCA_019683615.1 Alicyclobacillaceae bacterium
CGCTGAAACATCGGCGCGTCGCCTCGGTCATGCATGATTCTAGTTTTTCAAAATGATTCTAGGAAACATACGTTCGCGTATCAAGTCAAGCTGAGACATAGGGATAGCCATGATTCGCGATATTGACCGCAACGCCAAAGTGCGGCGGGTGGCCGCCGGCATCGTGCAGTTGGCCCACTCGTTGGACATGCGGGTGGTCGCCGAGGGCGTGGAACGCCGGGAACAGTGCGACGCCCTGCATGACATCGGCTGCGACGAACTGCAAGGATATTGGGTGCTGCCTCCTCAACCCCAAGAACAGTTCGAACGGTTCTACGAGGACTACGCCGCCGGCCGGCCACCCGGTTGACGGCGCCACAGTCCGCGCCCGTCAAGACAGATCCGGGTTCACGGAATGGTGCTGGACACCTCCGTCGTCTCCGGCAGCGTGTACGCCGACATCTGCGTCCAGTTCGAGGGAACTTGGTCGTTCGTCCACTGGGACCGCGGGAAAAACTCGTGGTGCTCTTTGAAGTACGCGTCGAACAGCTGCCGCCCGAGCGGTACGGCAGTGTCGCTGCTCTCGCCGCCGCCCGGCACCATGACGGCGATACACACCTGCGGGTGATCCGCCGGCGCGTACGCGATGAACATGGAGATGTGGTCTGTGCGCTTCCCCATCATGATCTGAGCGGTACCGGTCTTGCCGGCCGCCGTGTAAGGGGCGTCGTAAAAGCTGCCGTAGGCCGTGCCGCTCGGACTGGTGGTCACGCCAAGCATTCCCTCTTTGATCACCTTCAGATACTCGGGGTTGATCTTCAGACGAGCCTGCACCTTGGTCTTGAAGCGCTTGATCACCTTCCCGTCGGGTGACACGATCTCCTTCAGCACGTGCGGCTGCAGGCGCACGCCGTTGTTGGCGATGGTCATCACGTACTGGGCGAGTTCCAGCGGAGTGAACTGTTGGCTCTGCCCGATGGAGGCTGCCGCCAGGTCATAAACGACGCCGTGATCGTCAAAATATCCCTTCGTCTTCAAGGCTTTCATGGCCCGATCCAGGTCATACACGCGGCCCTCTGTCTCAAAATGGCCGGCCACTTCGTTGGGGAGGTCAATGCCAGTCAACCGCCCCAAGCCGAATAACGATTCCCAGTAAAACAGCGTGTTCAAGCCCTTGATGCGGTCCGTCACCAGGTAGTGCGCGAGCGTCTCCCCTGGCGGGACGGCGCCGTGCCAGTTGCCCATCCAAAGAGCCATGTAGGACAAAAACGTGTCGTTCGACTCGGTGATGGCCTTATCCGGCGTGACCGCCCCCTGGCCGACCGGATACGTCCAGTTGTGCAGGATATAGCCAGCCACGTTCGCATAGCCGGGGTCGTAGATCACCGTATCTGGCTTGATGACGCCCGACTCCAGCCCGGCCAGGACGTTGACCGGCTTCACGGTCGACCCGGGGTAGCGCGGGCTCTGGATGACATGGTTGATCATCGGTGTCAGCACCGGGTCGTACAAGTACTTTTCATGAGCGAGGTAGGCCTTCGGGTCGACGTACCAGTTGGGATCGTAGTACGGGTAGCTCACCATGGCCAACACGCCGCCGGTCTTCACGTCGAGCATGACGGCCTCGGCATTCGTCGGGTTGTACCCGTACTGCTGGCGGACGCGCTGCAGTTCGTCCACGACGATCTGCTGCGCCTCCGCCTGCAAGTGCGCATCGATAGTCAGGACGACGTTGTCCCCGGGTGTGGGTTTCGGGTCGAGCCCGAACTCCTTGATGGGCACGCCGAGCTTGTTGATCTGCACCACGCGCGCCCCCGGCTTGCCTTGCAGGTACTTTTCGTACTGCAGCTCGACGCCGTCGCGGCCGACCAACTGGTCGAGGGAGTAGTGCAGCTTGTTGACGTAATAGTCGTACGTGTCCTGGGTGATCTTGCCGATGTAACCGATGACGTGCGCGGCGAGATCGCCGTAGCGGTACGCCCGCTGCGGGTCCTCCACCACCTGGATGCCCGGCAACTCCGATTGGTGTTCGTAGATGTACGACACCTGCGCCGGCGTCGCGTTCTGAAAGATCCGCACCTGTGTAGGCCCGTTTACAGTCTTTTCCATCGTCTGGTACAACTCAGACGCTTTCACCCCGAACACCGGCGCCAACTGCTGGGTCAACTTGTGCAAATCCTGCTCGGGGGATTTCAGGTTGGTCAAGACCACGCTGAACGACGGCTTGTCATAAGCAAGCAACACCCCGTTGGTGTCGTAAATGCGGCCTCGGGAAGGCAGGATGGGCAAGTGGGACAACATCGACATGCTCGCTTCCGTACGGAAGCTGTCGCCCCGGACAATCTGCAGATAACCCAAGCGGAGAATCAGCGACACCATGGCCACGAAGATCAGGCTGTAGACAAAGTTGATGCGGCCCAGCTTGGGGTTGGCGTCCTTCTTCAACCCTCTTCACACCTTCCCGCCATCCCGGCTCGCCTGTCTGCGCTGATCCGCCGGCGGATCATGCTCGGATCCGCCCGCGCATCACCCGCTCGCGGCTGCCCGGTGGTTTCACCGGAATGCGAAACTTGCTATGCTAGTCCACGAGGCCAAATCCGTTCACGAAGGTCCGACCGAGGCTGCCGCACCGCGGCTAAGCTGGCACAAGGAGGGTCACCATTGCCTCAAGCGACACCACCGGACAACCCGGACATGCTGATTGGCGCCAACGTCTCCGTCGCCAAGACAGGCCTGTTGGCAGCAGTCGAAGAGACCTTGTCCTACGGCGCCAACACCTACATGATATACACCCGCAGCAACCGCGGCGGAAAGGCCCGTCCCATCACCGAGTTCCACCGCGACGAAGCGCTGCGCATCATGGACGAGCACGGCATTGTCGACCCCGTCGTGCACCTGTCGTACCTGGTCAACCTGGCCAGCCCGAAGGCAGACACGTGGGAGTACGGGGTGTCCGTGCTGCGCGAAGAGATTGAGCGCGTCGAGTACCTCGGCTTTCGCTACATCGTCATGCACCCCGGCAGTCACGTCGGGGAAGGCCAGGCGTACGCCATCGGGCGGATCGCCGAAGCGCTCAACGACATCCTGACCGGCGAAGAAAAGCTGTGGCTGTGCCTGGAAACGATGGCCGGCGACGGTTCCAAGGTGGGCAACTCCCTCGAGGAAATCGCCGAGATCATCAGCCGCGTCCACCACCACGAGCGGTTAGGGGTGTGCATCGACACCTGCCACAACTACAGCTACGGCTACGACGTCGTGAACGACTTCGACGGCTTCCTCCAGCGCTTCGACGACATCATCGGCCTTGAGCGGTTGAAGGTGGTACACGTAAACGACTCGAAAACCCCGTTTGGCTCGCGCAAAGACCGGCACGCCAACATCGGCGAAGGGTCACTCGGACTGGAGGCGCTCAAGCGTATCGTACACCACGAGGCGCTGCGCGGCATCCCCCGCATTCTGGAGACGCCCGGCCAGCGGTACGGGGAAGAGATTGACCTGCTCCTGGACCGCACCCGCGCACAAGCCCCGGTGACCGGCTGACCCTCGCCGGAGCTCTCTCAAAGGTAGTTCTTCCGCCTTAGCTTCTCGACGTGGCGTTCCATCTCGGCCGAAATGTCGATGCCGTACAAGTCCTCGATGACAAACATCATGGAGGTGGCAGTCTGCGCCACGTCGAGCAGCTCCGTGACGATGGCGCGGACCACCTCCGCCTCGTCCTTTTTGTCCCGCTCGCCGGACAACCCCCGGAACTTGCCGATGGCCTGCGCCAACTCGCCGACCTCCTCGGTGATTTTAAGCATGGTTGACTCCAGCGTCGGCGTCAGCTTGGTCAGCCGCGGCAGTGAGATCGTCTTTCGCTCCATGTAACACCTCCGGTGCCGTGTGCATCTGCCTTGTCCAACGAGGTTGCGCGGTCGCGCGAGAGGCCGCAGCAGGCCGGCCGCGCCGGGCCGCCGTCTAGAGTGTCCATCCGTCGTCGTCCCACATATCGGCACCGTCGTCCACCCCGTCGTCGGCCAAGTCGATGGCACCCGTGTCGACGGGCTGGAAGTCAGGCTGGATGTCATCCGCCCCGTTCGGCCCAACGCCCGGACTCCACTCGTGCCACAAAGCGTCGGCCAACGCGGACGCCTCCGCCAACTCCAGTGCGGTCCACGCCATCGCCGACAGGTGCGCCCCGAGCGCCCACGACCCCCAATCC
>JADGIC010000171.1 GCA_019683615.1 Alicyclobacillaceae bacterium
GCAGGAAGCCCTTCGGTGGGAACTCGAAGAAGGGCGGCAACTGGACACCTACTACGCGCGCCTCAATGATGTCAAGCGGCGTGTGCGCGAGCAGCTGGGCCACCTGTTTCGGGCGGATCCGGTTTGTTTCGCCCTGACGGACAGCACCACGCACGCCATCAACGTCGCGTTGTGGGGGCTGCCCATCCAGGCGGGCGACGAGCTCGTGGTCACAAACGTGGAACACCCGGGCGGCGCTCTGCCGGCGTTCATCCAGCGGGCGCGCCGCGGCTGCACGCTCAAAGTGGTGGACGGCACGCTTCCGGACGACGATCTCCTGGAAGCGCTGGAGCGGGCGTTGACCGCCAGGACGAGGGCGGTCGTATGCTCACACGTGTCGTGGTCGACGGGACGCCGGTTGCCCATTGAGCGCATGGCCCAGTTAGCGCACGAGCGGGGTGCGTACCTGGTGGTGGATGGCGCGCAGGGTGCGGGTGCGGAACCGTTCAATCTGCCGGACAGCGGCGTCGACCTGTACGCGCTGCCGGGCCAAAAGTGGTTGTGCGGGCCTGACGGAACCGGCGCCTTGTACGTCCGGCGGGAACTGTGGCCGCAATTGGACCCGACGTACATCGGAGACAACGCACTTTTGAACGGCGACTCGCTCGAGGGGTACGGGACGTTTGCGGTGTGGCCGGACGCCCGCCGGTACGAGCACACGCCGGGCAGTCTGCCGAACTGGGCGGGTTGGTTGGAGAGCCTGCAGTTCTTGCGCGTGAAGGTGGGATGGGACTACGCCTACACGCGCATCCACGGACTGTCCGGCCAACTGATTGAACAGCTGCTCGACATCGATCACGTTCGCATCCTGACCCCGCGCGAATCCCGCGTGGGCTTGGTGAATTTCACGATTCGCCAGCTGGATCCCAACCGATTCGTGCACGCGGCGCGGGAGCGCCAAATCTACGTTCGTGCGATTCCGGACCGGGGTGCCATCCGGGCGTGCACCGGTTTCTACAACTCCGACGACGACATCGCCCGCTTGGTACAACTTGTGAAGAACGCACACTCGTTGTGACGGATCAATCCCCGCCTGCCCCGGGTTCGTCCGGACCCGAGCGGGCCCGGCGGACCGCCTGCCGCAGTTTGCCTGACATGATGAACTGCAGTGCGATGGCGACGGCGATGCACATGATCAGGTAGACAGGGTGGTCGCGCATGAAATCCTCCTTCTCCGCCCGTCCCGCACGGCTCACCTCGGCCGTCAACAGGACCAAAGCGGTACGCATGGCCTCGGTTTGGCTGACGATTGGGGAGGTCAGGCCGTGGGAAGGTCAGGCCGCCAACCGAGAGCCTTCAGTCCCTCTGTCCCCAGCGTGCCGCCGTTGGTCTGCATGTATGCGCCGAAACTGTCTGTAACCGGGGTCTCCGCTTGGTCATGGGCCCCTTCCCTCTCGCAGCCACCGCAGCGCTTCGGCAAACGACAAGTCGCCGGGACCTGGCAGATCCGGTGCCGGGTCTTTGTCATCCGTCGTTCCGGCGTCCGCGCCGGGCAGGCGCATGCCCGCCGGGTAGCCGAGCGCCTCAATAATGCCGTCTAACTGCGAGCGTGCCTCAGGGTAGGCGATATTCAATTCGCGTATGACCTCCCGCACGTCTCCGCGGCAACGCAGGAACGCTTCAACGAACCGCAGTTGTGCGGGGGTCAACCGGAACAGCGCGGGTGTCTGGAATTGGCCTCGGACTTTTGTCTGGCAGCGGGAACAGGTCAACTCGCTGACGTGCATCGTGTCCCGGCAGGCAGGGCACGTGAAGGGAACCGTGTGTGGCATCGCTCTCACTCCCTTGTGTGGGGCGGTATGTCGGACGGCTGTCCGCTTTCGCGCCGGCCATCGGCAGGGTCTGTACAGGTACCGGCTTGCAAGCACTCGCCCGTTCCGGCGGATGGCGTTGGTGGCGGCACGTCCGGTTCGCAGACGACGAGACTGGTCCGCCGGAGTCCTTTCGGGTACAGGTTATTTGTCCGATCCGCCACGCTTTTGCCCCACCCCAGCGGCACGCCGCCGATGTGCAGCCAATGGTACCCCGCTTGTGCACAGGCTGAAAGAGGCAGGCCTTGCAGGTAGCTGAGCGCTTCCGCGTCCGCGAGGCAGCGCGAGCGCTTGGAGACGCCCGGGGCCAGCGCCATCGCCAACTGATGGTGCGGTTCGAAGCGCCCGGATGCGTGGCGCGCCAGACAAATCCCTGCGGACAGCACGTGCAGGCCGCCCAGCGCCAGCTGCAGAGCGCCTGGTGCGGGCAGGAACAAGCGGTCGCCCACCAGCCACGGGCGTAGCCAGGCCTCGGGCGGATCGACCGCTAACATATCGCGCAGCCACCGCTCCCAGCCTCCCGGCGGTGAGGCTGGGCGGAGCACGTGCGGCCAGGTGCGGCCGCGGCCCGATGGCCGGGCGCTGGACCGAATGCGCAGTGCGCACACGAAGTGGCCTTCGCCGCATCCGGTGTGCGGCCACAGCCGGCGGGCACCGGCAACCGCTGGTTGGCCCCCGGCCCATTCCGGCCGCCCTGTTTCCCAGCCCGGCCAGTCCGCCAAGGTGAGTACTTCGGCGTCACAGGCGTTCAACAGCCAGGCTACCACCTGCTCGTTTTCGACCGGATTAAAGGTACACGTCGAGTAGACCAGTCGGCCGCCCGGTTTGACCATGCGCACCGCGTGCCGGAGAATCTCCCGCTGGCGCGCGGCACAGCGTTCCACGGCCGCCGTCGACCACTCCTGGCGGCTGGCGGGGTCCTTGCGGAACATGCCTTCGCCTGAGCAAGGGGCGTCGACCAAGACTGCGTCAAACTGGCCTGGCCACAGCTCGGCCAGCCGCTGTGGGTGCTCGCTGACCACAAGTGCGAGGGCACCCGTCCGTTCGATGTTTTGCAGGAGGATGCGGGCCCGCTCCGGGTGCACTTCGTTGGCCACCAGCGTGCCCGCGGACCCGAGTCGGCGGCCGATTGCGGTCGCTTTGCCACCCGGCGCCGCGCACAGGTCCAGGATTCGTTCACCTGGGCGCGGGTCCAGCGCTTCAACGACCGCCATCGCGGACGGTTCTTGGATGTAGTAGGCGCCTGCCTCGTGCATGATGTCTCTGCCGAGCGGGCTGTCCAACCGGATGTAGAAACCGTCCCGCGACCATGGGACGGGGTCGCCGAGGGCGTGAACAAGCCTGGGCGGGGCCGCCAAGGGCGGGATGTCGGTCGCCAGTAACGTGTCTCTCTCCGGCACTGTATCAAGCCGCGCGGCTTCGCGCCGGCTGTCCGGTTGAGCGGTCTCTTTCGGCACCGCGACGCGGTGCAAGCGCACGGCGCGGGTCGGTGGCTCGGCGAGGGCGTCGGCAAAAGCCGGCCACTCGGCTCCCAACCAATGTTGCATGAACCGGTCGTACCCAGGCGGGAAAGCCATCGCCAGACTCCTTTCTGGCCCGTGAGCCTCGTCGGGCTGCGGCGCACAGCGTTTGGTTTGGGCATACAGTAGCGTAGCACGAAGCCGGCCGGCGGCCCAAACCGCCGGTCCCGGCAGACAGGTCGGCAGGAGGCAAACCGGCATGGCGAAGTTAAAGGTCGCAATCGACATTCGGGAATGGGTGGTGGACAACGTCGAAGGCGGTGTCGTGAACGCAGGTCAGTCATGGCAAAGAAGAAGAAACCGCGGGAACATGGCGAAGGCGACACAGTTCGGCGGGCTGCCGCCGACCATGTCAACGGGATCGGCCGAGCCCTGGCGGATGGGCGCGGGCTGCCCGTTTGCCGCAAGCAGTGGCGGTGGTGAGGCCGGGGGTTGTGAACGTCGAAAGGCTGGTGAGGGCTGTGAATGAACAACGACCGGCGGGCCGACGCGAACCGGAGGACGGCGTGCCCGCCGAAGTGCCCGGTTCCGGTCCGGACCACCGCTGTCACACCGGGTCGATTTGGTCGTGCGGCTACCCTTCCAACTTGGCGGAACTGGTGGCGCAAGTGCAGTGGTTGGCCGCGCGGGTCGCGGAGCTCGAGGCGCAAATGTGGGCGCTGGCGCACCAGCTCCAGCTGCGCCAGCCGACTCTGTCCGGAGTACGCCGCGTACAGTTTCGCGTCGGTAAATTGTACGTCCGGGACCTGTCCGGCACTTTAAAC
>JADGIC010000172.1 GCA_019683615.1 Alicyclobacillaceae bacterium
CTCAGCGGGGTGTAGCCGGCCGCGCCCTGTACCGGCTTCGCCGCCGCCCCACCCGTCGGCCCCCAGGCCACCGGCGCGACAGCCGCCATCCCCGCCACCGCGCACGCGGCGAACTTTGTGGCGCGAACCGCCAATCGCCTTGCCTTCCCCAGCTTCACCATGGACATCTCCTCCAAACGCACGGATTCCGCTCACCAATCATCCAGACGTTGGAGCACGGTGGTTTGTGACAATTTGCAAATCGGTTCAGGCGCACCGCATGCAATCGGTCTCCGTAACGTTTCACGCTCGTCGTTCGTCTCCACAGTGACAAGGAATCCTGAAAAAGCGCGCAAAGGAGCAGTCCCCATGGTTCGACGCACATGGCTCTCATTGTTGGCATGGGGTGGCATTCTTGCCACATCCGGAGGTGCTTGGGCGCAACCAACTGCGTCTCCCAAACCCGCACCAACTCCCTCCCTGGCTCCACCCTCCCAGGCGCACGGTAGCAATGCCTCCAGCGGCATCGGAGAACTGGCGGTATTCGTTAAGACACAGGCCTTCTCGCCAACTGGCCACCCACTCTATGCGATTTTACCGACGGCTGAGCACGGCGCGTCTGCCCACGAGGTGGCCAATCAGGCGACTTGGGCACGTTTTTCGCCGGATGGAAAGTGGTTGGCCGTCATTGAAGCAGGCCCACCGAGGGCGAATGCTACGCAGGCGGAATCGCTGTGGCTGATGCGCAGCGACGGCAGCCACAAGACACGCGTGTCGGGCGTGGGTATCACCGATGGAGATTGGATACCACACACCGACCAGTACGTGTTTGTCTCGTCAGATACGGAATCCCTCCAAGTAGTACGCCCAGGCGACAGACCGCAACCGTTCCCCGTGAAAGTCCCGGTTGATGGCCGGTTGAGACGCATTTCATTCAGCCCAGACGGCCGGTACCTGGCCATGGTTGTGACCTTCCGAGAGGGTACGAGCAACGCGTATGATCAACTGCTGTTGTGCAACCTCAACACCGGATCGCAACGTACGCTGCTCCGGACGACCGCTCCGGAGGGCATCATCCTCGGGCCGTGGGCTGCGGACGGGAAGTCTGTATTTTGGTGGCCGAACCCAGAACATTCGGCGTCACTGGCCGCGGACGGTTTGACGCTGACGCAGACCGACCTCCACGGCCGCTCCCACCGCATGGCCACCACATTGGTGGACACGGGCGTCCTGTATCCCCAGCTGATATACCACACCGTCGTTCCCTTCGGTGCAGGCGACGCGGTGGTGCAGGTTGGAGGATACCGGGAAGTGTTCAGGAACAAGCGAGTCGGCCTGTATCAGGCGGGAAGGCTGCAGATGCTGCCCAATCAGCCAGGCAAGGTGCAACTCTCGCCGGACACCAACGGAGACGGATCCATCGTCGCTTTCACCGCCGCTCCTGAACTTAGCGGTTATTGGGGCTCAGACGCACGCTTTCAAACCTGGGTGAACCAGTTCAACCTATATGTGTATGACGTGCGGACCCGTCAATTGAAGCAGGTCACTGCGGCCGGCAAGGGCGTGCAAACGCCCCTGTTGACTGCAGATGGAAAGAACATACTGTTCATTCGCCAAAACCACGTGATGGAGATCCCATCCGATGGCCATGGTCATCCTGCGACGGTCTCGACACTACCAAAGGGGTTGTTGCAAGTGGCGGACTATTGGCCGTGAGAGTCCGCCACAGTTCCTGGGCCCCACGCCGGGGCCGCGCCTTCCCCATTAGCGTACTAAATACGGAAGATTCACCGTCACTGCGTCAACGGGACAATCTGTTTGGCACGGTGTGCAGTACCAACATTCGTCGTACTTCATGTAAGCCTTTCCCTCTTCGTCCAGCGCTAAGATGCCCATGGGGCATACTTGCACGCAAATGCTGCAGCCAATGCATTTGTCGCGGTCAATCGCAACACTCGCCTCAACCCGTTGGTGGACAAATCTGGACGATTGTTGACTCAAGGCGTCCCCCTCCCGCTGTTCTTCCTTTATTTTCCATCGCCCTTGATTCCAAACCCTTTACGAGCCAAGCACAGGTACGTTTCAGCTCACCCCTTCCATTGTCTTTGGCGGCATCAAGTACTGGGTGACAATGCGCCGAATCTTATACTCCACTTGATGGTGCGGAATTCCATCCGGGTTGGCAGAGAGTCAAGTCCGTGTTTTGGTGTAAATTCGCTCTCCGGTAGTTTCGATTTACGTTAACGGGAGCCTGTGAATCTTCGAGACCGGTTGTTCATCATCATCGTGCTCCCGCCGCCACGCATGATACTCGGTCATGTCCAGGTATTTGTGGCCGCTTGACCACTTCTCGTCAATTTCCATCAAGAGGGCTCCCAACAACCGAATTACACAGGCCCGATTCGGAAAGATCCGAATCACCCGCTCCCGCCGGCGGATTTCCTCATTCAGCCGCTCCATCCCGTTGGTCGTTCGCAGCCGCTTGCGATACCGTTCCGGAAGCGTAAGCACCGCCGTGACATCGTCAAACATATCCTCCAAGAGCCCGATGGCCTTGGGGGCTCGTGCGGCAAGATCCGGAGTCAGTGCGTTCAGAAGGAGCCTGGCACTCTTCTGGTCCGGGGCCTCGAAGATAGCCCGTACTTTACTGTGCATCTCTTCGTGCAGCGGTTTTGGTGTGGCATCGAGAAGATTTCGCATGGCGTGAGTCTGGCACCGCTGCCAAGTGCAGCCCTGAAAGTTGGCATGCAACGCCTTCACCAGTCCGCTGTGGCTGTCGGACACCACGTAATCCACGCCTCGCAGGTCACGAGCCTTGAGCCAGGAAAAGAAGTCATTCCAGCTCCTCTCGGACTCGCTGTCGCCCAGCATGATACCGAGGATCTCCCGGTACCCTTCGTCATTCACCCCGCTGGCAATCATGGCTGCCCGGGGTCGGACCCGTTCGTCCTCTCGAACCCGCAACACCAAAGCATCCACTACGATGAACGGATACCGGTGCTCCCGCAGATTCCGTTCGTTCCATGCCGTGACAATCGGGTCAAGGCGTTTGCACAGCGCCGAGACCGTTGACCTCGAGAATTCCGTGCCGCACAGCGCCTCGGTGATCTCGCTGACCTTTCGGGTAGAGACACCGTTAATGACCATCTCCATGAGGGCCAAGACCAGTGCTTGCTCATGACGTTGGTAACGAGCAAACAGGTCGGTGGAGAATTGGCCGTTGCGCAGCCTCGGAACCCTCAGTGTGAGGGTGCCAACTCGGGTCGAAAGGGTGTGGGGGCGGACACCGTTGCGGTATCCTTGGGGTCTTCGGAGCGTTCGTACGGTGCAGCCTGAAGCTGTTCAGTCACCTGAGCTTGGAGAATTTGATTCAGCACTTGTTCCACGAGCCGGGCTGCCCCCTCATCGCCCTGAAAGAATCCGTGCAAAATGTCGTCATCCACGGTAATCTGATATTGAGCCATCTCGCATACCTCCCGGTGACTTTGGTCGGACAACTTAAGTCTACCAGAGAGCGACATGGCCGTTTTATGTTCACTGGCTGGCCGCCGATTTTACACCATTATCAGGATTTCATCTTGCAGAGCGGTTGATATATCCGTTCCCGTTCCGCTTCGACCTGTCCCTGGTCAGGCTCAAATTGCCGTTGGCCTGCGGCAAACTTGGCCGCATTGCGCCCGGCGATTTTCCCGAACGTCATGGCGCCCAACAGGTACTGGTGAGGAACGCACGCCATGTCCCCTGCGGCATACAGCCCATCCAGAGAGGTCTCGGCTTCGTGGTTGACCAAGACTCCCGAGGCGCTGTGCCCGCTGCACAAGCCCACCTCAGAGAAGTGCAATTCAACCATGTCCGTTCGATAGTTCTTTCCGCGCCCTGCGTGGAAACGGTCACGGCTGGGGCGCTCATTCGAGTGCAGGATCGACTCAATTTTTGATATTGACTCCTCATCCAGATGGGTCATTTTTAAGAACAGCGGCCATTCGCCGCGGTAGTGTCCCGTCAAGTGGTGTAATTTTGCCGAGTGCCCCTACCGTGTGTGACACCAGTCATTTCTGTAGTACGGACGTTGGTTCCAACAGGGTCGA
>JADGIC010000173.1 GCA_019683615.1 Alicyclobacillaceae bacterium
CCTTGATGTAATCATGCACACCCTCCGCCTCCCCCGTTCTGCTCGAATGGTCTGATACAGTATATGAGGGGGTGTACACGGTATGCCTTGGTTTCCTCCGTTACGGCTTGTCAGGGCTTGTTTTGGACCGATATCTCTGTTTTGCTCGCGATTTCAAGACGGGAAATAAACATAAAACGGGCCGCCGGCGCCGGAGCAGCGCGGGCTGCGCTCGGCGCGGCGGCCGCTGGGGCCCGGGGACAAAGCGGGCGGCGGGCCGGTGGCACTTGGCCCGCCGCGTGTGCGATCACATCTTCGGAAGGAGCGTGGTCGGATCCACCGGTTGGCCTGCCTGCATGACTTCGAAGTACAAGTGGTCTCCCTGGCTTTGCTCAAACGCGCAGGTGCCGCTGGTCCCGATGATCTCGCCTTGCTGCACCTCGTCGCCAACCTTCACCGACACGTCCGACAGCGACGCGTACTGCTCGACGTTGCCGTCCGCACTGGAGATCTCCACCGTCTTTCCGTACAGCGGGGTGTCGGTGACTTTCGTGACCTTGCCGGCGATGGCGGCGGCGACCCCGAACGGCTGGCCGTCGGCCGACTTGATGTCGATGCCCAGGTGCGGGTAGAACGCGTTGTCAAACGACACCATCGCCTGCGCCTTTGCCTGGTCGCTGCCGTGCGACGGGAAGAACCCCAGCGTCACCTTCGGCTGCACGCCCGGCGCCACCGGCCACGCGTACGTCTCCGCGACCGGCGCCGTCACCGGCTGCGTCTCGCCGCCCTGCGGGGCGGGCGCCGCCGCGCGGTGCGCACCCATCTGCGTTCTCACGTACATCAGTCCGATGATGAGTGCCGCGGCACCGAGGTAGATGGCCGGGTACAGCCAACGCTTGGACAGGACTTGGCGGGCGCGGGCGCCTGGCGACCCGTCGACGCCGTCCGCCGGGCCGGGTTGAGCTTGCTCAGGTTTGACCTTTTCTTTCTCTTTGTCCGATTGGGTTGGATGCTTGTTTTCATCCATCGTGGCGTCACCTCATTAGGCCAGTGTCGCCACGAATGGGTGCATGTATACCTCTACCAAGTGGTTTTCTCGCGAATTCGCGTGCCTGGGTAGAAGGTGGCGAGAATCGCCCGGTAAGACTTGCCCCGCGCGGCCAGTGCGGCTGCCTCGTGCAAGCTCATGCCGACGCCGAAGCCGGCGCCGGACGTCACCACCCGCAACTGGCCGGCGCGGCCGCCGCCCGCACGGGCGGGCACCGCCAAGCGGAAGCAGGGCGAGGGCAGCCCCAGCCGGTTCGCGAAATCCGCGCCCGTCCACGTGTGCCTGCCGTCTGTCACGTCCAGCGCGTAGCCCAGCGGATCCGCCCGCGACACGCGCAGCGCGGCCGGGTCCCAGCCGGCCTCGTCGACCCCCAGCGCGCGCGCCGCCGCCGCGGCCGAAAACGTGAACGTCCGCGTCAGCTGGGGCGCTGTCAGGTCGTCCGGGCAGACCACCGACGGCAGGTACGGCAACGCCGCGCCCAACACCCAGCGCGCGTCCCGCGTGCGGCCGACGGAGAGCGGAAACATGAACGCCGGGATGGGCTGGCCGCCGTAGGTTGCCACCTCACCCGCTGTCCCCGTCACCGCCGCCTCCAGCTTCGCCTCGGCCAGCGCCTCGTCCGCGCCAAAGCGGGCCTGCTGAGCGGCCGCCGTCAGCCACGGCAGGTCCCAGGCGCCGCTGTCTGTGAGAACGGCCCCGTGCCGGCGGGCGGCAGCCGACTGCGCGTTCGGGTGGATCTTCACGTACAAGGCGTACGTGCGCGCCGCCACCGCCGCCGCCTTCAGCGCTTCGGCCGGCGCGTCCGGCCCGGGCGCCGCCGCGATCACGTTGAGCACGTAGTCGTGCAGCGGCAACCGCACCACCTGGCCGCTGTCCGTCCGGTACACGGCGATGGTGGTGCCCATGTCGGGCGACTCCAGCCACCCCGCGCGCACCCCGGGCCAGCGGCGACCACCGTGCACCGCCAGCGCGGCCGCCGCCGGCATCAGGACCAACAGGGAAAAGGCGGCCACCCCCGCCAACCAGGTTGCGCGCCTCGTCAACTGCCGCGACATTCGCAGCACCTGCCTTCACCGGCCCCGGCCAACAGGCCGGGGCTTGTCTGCTGCTCACATCTGCTGAAGACATATGAACGCGCTGCGAAAATTATCCCGGCCTCCCCCCGGTCCCGGGCCAGCCCAAGGCCGGTGCCGGCCGCCGCTGCAGCCGACGGGCGCAGGCAGCGTCAGTCCTCGACGCGCCGGATGTCGGCGCCCAGCGCCTGGAGTTTGCCGACGAGGTTGTCATACCCCCTGTCGATGTGGTGCACGCCCAGCACTTCCGTCACGCCGTCGGCCATCAGCCCGGCGATGACCAGCGCCGCCCCGGCGCGCAGGTCGGTGGCGGTGACCTGCGCACCGGACAGCTGCTCGACGCCTTCGATGATGGCGGTGCGCCCCTCGATGTGGATCTCGGCGCCCATCCGCTGCAGCTCGGCGACGTGCATGAAGCGGTTTTCGAACACCGTCTCCGTGACCGTGCTGGTCCCGAGCGAGTGGGTCAGCCCCGCCACGATCTGCGCCTGCAGGTCGGTCGGGTAAGCGGGGTAGAAGTTCGTCTTCACGTCCAAGGCGCGCAGCCGGCGCTGCTCCGCCGGCCACACGCGGATCCCGGCGACGTCGTCCTCGATGTGCACGCCGGCTTCCTCCAGTTTCGCAATCAGCGACATCACGTGCTGCGACACGGCGTTCTCAACGTACACGCCGTCGCCGACGACCGCGCCCGCAATCAGGTATGTACCCGCCTCAATCCGGTCCGGAATCACGTTGTGCGCCGCACCGTGCAACTCCTCGACGCCCTCCACGCGGATGGTGTCAGTGCCGGCGCCGCGCACGCGGGCTCCCATCTTGTTCAGGTAGTTGGCCAAATCCACGTTTTCCGGTTCCTTGGCGGCGTTTTCAATCACCGTCAGCCCTTTCGCCAGACAGGCCGCCATCATGATGTTCTGGGTCGCCCCGACGCTGGGGATGTCGAGGTAAATGCGCGCCCCGCGCAGGCCGCCCGGCGGCGCCTGCAGGCGGACGGCGCCGTTCTCAATGACGGCCGTCGCGCCCATCGCCTCGAACCCCTTGATGTGCAGGTCGACCGGCCGCGGGCCGATGTTGCAGCCCCCCGGCAGCGCGACCGTCGCCTCGCCGAAGCGGGAGAGCAGCGGTCCCGCGACGACGAAGGAGGCCCGCATCCGGCGGACCAACTCGGCCGGCGGCTCGACGCTGTGCAGCCGCTCGGCATTCACGCGCACGGTCGCACCGTGGCGCTCCACCACCGCGCCGAGCGCGGCGACGGTGTCCATCATGATCTGCACGTCGAGCAGCGCCGGCACGTCTTCGATGTGACTGGTGCCGCGCGAAGCCAATAGACTGGCAGCGAGGATCGGAAGGACGGCATTTTTCGCGCCGCTGACGCGGACCCGGCCTTTCAAACGGTGGCCGCCGTTGATGATGATCCTTGCCAATGCGTCAAACCCCCGTAAGAGCCGCCTGATGGTGTGGCATGCACGCATGCCCGCAATCTTCGGCGCGATTGTCTATTCCTGTCATGAATGTCGGTCTCGTCAGTACGTGGCGAGGATGATGGGCGTTCCGACCAGGACGTCTGTCCGTTGGTGGTACCTGTCGAAGTGGACTGCGACCTGGAGATTCATGCGTCGTCCGTTGCTGAGTATGTACATCGGCGCCAGCGGAGTGTAGCCGGAAACGCTCGTCTCCACCCCCGATTGTACGCCTTCCACGCGACTGGCATGTACTGCCTCGAATGCGCGGCGAATCATGTACGGTTGTCGTGCCCCGACTAGTCTAGCACTGAGGGAACCTTCGACACAAGCGCTGAGTTGTGGCGATCCGCCGGCCCCGGCCGCCACCGCCCACACCCGCGCCAGCGCCCTGGCCGTGGCGGATTCGGGGCCTGCGCCTGGCGCCTCTGCAAGGGTGCCGGCGCTGTGCCCTGTGCTCCCGCCTCCGGCCCCGCAGCCCGTCGCTTGCCC
>JADGIC010000027.1 GCA_019683615.1 Alicyclobacillaceae bacterium
CGGGCGTGTTCAGTTTTCAAGGAACCCTCGCGGCCACCCCGGCCGGGCTGCGGCCCGCCGCGGCCGCGGCGACATCTGCTAATATAGCACGCACAATCCTCGTGATCAACTGGTATTTTTCGCCGTTTCACCCGCCGTCGCCCGGGCGTTGTCCGACTTCGGAGCCACCTGTGCCGGGAGGCCGATGCTTGGCGGGCGCAGGGAACTCCACTCGCTGACCACAATCCCCGCCAGGATCAGCGCCACCCCGAGCCAGCGCAAGGCGTCCACCGCCTCGCCGAGCACGCAGCGGGCGGCCGTCACGGCGACCGGCAGTTCAATCGAGCCCAACACCCCGGCCATCCTCCCGCCGATGTGCGGGACCCCGATGACCAGCAGCAACAGCGGCACCACCTGGCTGAACAGCGCCACCAAGCCACCCCACAGCCACAGCGCGGAGGCGTCCGGCCCGCTCCAAAGCTTCGGCAGATACGTCGGCGGAAACGGGATGGCGATAGCCAGAGCGGAGACCGTCACGGTCACCGCGGAACGGAACGTCGCGGGAACCGCCGGGTCCAAGGAACCGGAAGCGTGCAAGGTGACCGCGTAGGCGAACGCAGACCCCAGCGCCAATAGGACAGCGCCAGCTGTCACCGGCGCCCCTGACCAACCGGACAGGCCGACGGCGAGCACGGTGCCGGCGAGAATCAGGGCCATGCCCGCCCACTTCGCCGCGGACGGCAGGCGCCGCGTCGAGACGATGTCCAGTCCAAGGACCATCCACGTGAACTGAAACAAAATGACAATGCCCAACGACGCCGGCAGCAAGTTCAGCGCCTTGTAATACCCGTAGGTGGTGCCGGCGCCCGCCACCCCCAGCAGCGCCAACAGCGCCCATTGCCGCCGCGGTATCGCCGAAACCCGCCACGGGCGCTGGAACAACGCCAACAGCCAGAGCGCGGCGACCGCCAAATCGTACTGGGCCCCGGTGACCTCCGCCACGGTCAACCCGCGGGCATAGGCCGTCTTCAGCACAGCCGACACCACGCCGTAGCTGCACCCTGCCAGCAGGACCAGCGCGGCGTACCACCCTTTGCGGCGCATGGCAACGACCCTCCGTTCTCACCTCTCCCGTCACACGGACTGCCGACAGGCACCTCGGCCGCCCAGCAACGTCTTCAAGAAACGAAAAGGCCAGAATGAAAAGAACCAAGACTGCCCGGTTCTCTCCATCCCCGGCCCCACCCGTCCGGCGCCGAAACAGCGCCGGCGAGCCAACGCCCCATCGCCGTCAACGGCCATTGTCCAAACCAGGACACCAAATGAAGAAACTCATATGGAAAGCGTCTGGCCGATGTCGCGGCGGAAGTGTTTCCCTTCGAAGTATATCGACTCGGCTGCACCGTACGCAATGCTTCGGGCCGCCTCCAGCGAACGCCCGATGCCGGTGACGGTCAGTACCCGTCCACCCGCCGTGACCAGCTGCCCGGCGACCTCCCGGGTTCCCGCGTGAAACACCACAACCTGCGAGGCTGGCCCATCTTCAGCGGCCGCCAAATCGGCCAGCGACGCCGGCATGGTGATCGCCGATCCCACTCGCGGCGCTTCGGGGTAACCCGGAGCGGCCAACACGACACACACCGCCGCCGCGTTCCGCCACGCCACCGCCACATCGGCCAGCCGCCCTTCCGCCGTCGCCCACAGGACCTCCAACAGATCACCGTCCAGCAGCGGCAGAACGACCTCCGCCTCCGGGTCGCCGAAGCGGGCATTGAACTCCACCACGTACGGCCCGTCATCCGTCATCATCAGGCCGGCGTACAGCACACCCTGGTAGCGAATGCCGCGGGCGGCTAGCTCCCGCAGCGTCGGGCGGACGATCCGCTCCACCACCACCGCTTCCATCCCCGCTGCAGCAAAGGCGGGCACCGGTGCGAACGCGCCCATCCCGCCTGTGTTCGGGCCCTCGTCACCGTCGAAGACGCGCTTGTGATCGCGGGCAGAAATCATTGGCAGAACCGTCTCGCCGTCGACGAAACACATCAGCGACACCTCGGTTCCGCGCAGGTATGACTCCACGACCACACGCCGCCCGGCCTCCCCGAAGCGTCCGCCGACCAGCGCATCGTCGATGGCCGCGCACGCCTCCGCGACCGTCTTTGCGACCGTCACACCCTTGCCCGCCGCCAAGCCGTCCGCCTTTACGACAATCGGCGCCCCGCACGCCCGCACGTGCCGCTTTGCCGCCTCCGCGTCCGTGAACACCTCGTAACGGGCCGTTGGTACGCCCGCCCGGCACATCACGTCCTTCGCGAACGCTTTCGACGTCTCCACCTGCGCTGCCGCCCGCGTCGGGCCAAACACCCGGATGCCCGCATCGCTGCACATGTCGGCGAGCCCCAGGGACAGCGGCAGCTCCGGGCCGGCGACGACCAGGTCGATGTGCTCACGCGCGGCGAACCGGATCAACGCCTCGACATCGCCCGCACCGATCTCGACCGTCTGCGCCCATGCGCGCATCCCCGGGTTTCCCGGCGCCGCGTACAGGACAGGCCGGCGGGGACTTTGCGCAAGTTTCCAGACCAGCGCGTGCTCGCGGGCACCTCCGCCCACGACCAATACTTTCGGACGGGCGGGGATGTTCCACCCGCCTGTGACGTTCGCCATCTGTCCGTCCCCCTCGTCAGTGCAGGAAGTGCCGCTCTCCCGTGAACACCATCGCGATGCCGTGCCGGTTCGCGGCCTGAATGCTGTCGTCGTCGCGGATGGAACCGCCCGGCTGCACGATTGCCCGCACCCCCGCGGCAGCGGCAGCCTCCACCGTGTCCGGCATCGGGAAGAACGCGTCCGACGCCATCACACTCTCCCTGGCCAAAGGACCCGCCTGTTCAATCGCGATGCGCGCGGAACCGACCCGGTTCATCTGACCGGCGCCGATGCCTGTCGTGCGCGTCCTGGTCGCCAGCACGATGGCGTTTGACTTGACGTACTTGACCACCCTCCAGGCAAACTGCAGAGCCTGCCATTCTGCTTCGCTCGGCGCCCGCTCCGTCACGACCCGCCAATCGCCACCAGCGGCCCGGTCGACCTCTTGAATCAACAACCCGCCGGAAACGCGCCGGTACAGCCGGTCTTCGGGGCGCCACAACGGCTGCACCATGTCGACTTCGAGCAGCCGCACGTTTTTCTTGCGCGCAAACCGCTCTCGGGCATCTGCGGTGAACGACGGGGCCAGCACAATCTCCAAAAACATGCTTGTCAGCCGCTCCGCGAGTGCCCCGTCAACGGGCCGGTTGCAGGCGACGATGCCGCCGAAAATGGACACCGGGTCGGCGTCGTAAGCATTCTGGAACGCCTCGTGCACCGTTTCGCCCAGGCCGACGCCGCACGGGTTCATGTGTTTCACGGCCACCACCGCCGCCTGGCCCAAATCGTCCAAGGCGCGCAAGATGTTGAGCGCCGCGTCCGCATCCTGGATGTTGTTGTACGACAGCTCCTTGCCCTGCAGCTGTTTCGCCCCGCCCATGGAGGCCGGCGAGGCGTTGACTTCGACGTAAAAGTCGGCCGCCTGGTGCGGATTCTCTCCATACCGCAGCGACTGGCGGAACACAAACGGGGTCCCCAACACCGTCAACGTGCGCATCACGCCCTTGGCCGGAACAGCCGCTGCAGCTGACGGCGCTCGCGCGGATCCCGTGTCCCCGGACCACGGCACATGGCAGCGGGCGGCCAGGTACTCGCTGATGCACTGGTCGTACTGCGCCGTCGCGGCAAACACCTTGGCGGCCAGGTACACGCGCTCGTCCTGCGACAGGCCGCGGCCGGACCGGAGGGCGTCGAGCACCCAGCCGTAGTCGGCGGGATCGACCAGGGGGATGCAGTGGCGGTGGTTCTTCGCCGCCGCCCGCAGCAGCGACGGCCCGCCAATGTCAATCATCTCCACCACGTCTTCGAACGACGCCGCCGGATCTTCCGCCGTGCGCCGGAACGGGTAGAGGTTGACCACCACCAAGTCGATGTCGGCAATGCCGTGTTCGTGCATCTGGCGGACGTGCTCCGGGTTGTCGCGCAGGCCCAACAGACCGCCGTGAATGCGCGGGTGCAGCGTCTTCACGCGGCCGTCCAGCATCTCCGGGAACCCGGTGTACTCTTCGACTGGGGTCACCGGCACCCCCGCTTCCGCGAGGTGACGGGCCGTCCCGCCCGTGGAGAGGATGCCGTACCCGAGCTTCACCAGCTCCTGGCACAACTCTGCCACGCCTTCCTTGTCGAACACGCTCACCAACGCCCACTTGCCCACCTTTGACGCCTCCGTTTCCATCTGTGTTTGTGCGACGCCACATGCCTGTCCGGGCCTGCTCAACAACTGGCGGATCACGCGCGGGTACAGTTCGTGTTCGACAGCGTGGATCCGCTCCAACAGCTCCTCCTCTGTCATCCCCGGGTCAATCGCCACCCGCTCCTGGGCGACAATGGGCCCTGTGTCGACGCCGGCGTCGACAAAGTGGACGGTCACGCCGGTCTCCGCCACGCCTGCGGCCAGCGCGTCCCGCACCGCCTGGCGGCCCGGAAAGTGAGGCAGCAGGGAGGGGTGAATGTTCAGCATCCGCCCCTCGTAGGCGCCAAGCAGCGTCTCCCCGACAATCCGCATGTACCCTGCCAGCACCACCCACTCGATGCCGTGTTCACGGAGCGCGGCCAACACCGCCCGCTCAAACGCTGGTTTGTCCGGATACTCGCGCGGCGAGTGCGCGAACACCGGGACCCCGGCGCGGCGGGCCCGTTCCACCGCCAGGCAGCCCGGCTTGTCCGACACCACCAGGCGGATGCTGGCCGGCCAGCTCGCGTCGCTGCGCTCGACATCGAGCAGGCGCTGCAGGTTGGTGCCCGACCCGGACGCAAACACGGCGATGGGCACCCGCCGCACCCCTCCCAGGAGGGTGTCCGAAGGCCGGCGTGCGGCGGATGGTGTGGTTGCGGACGGTACCTCACGTTCCCCTGTCACTGCGCCAACCCCTCCCATTCCACCGACGGTTGGCCGGGGACAATGTGGCCGATCCGGTACACCCGCTCCCCGGCCTGCTCCAGCGCCGCCGCCGCCCGCGCGGCCGCGGCCGCCGGCACGACCAGTACGTAGCCGATGCCCATGTTCCACACGCGCGCCGCCGCGGCGAACGGAAGGTCCGCCGCCTGCCGCAGCCATTCGAACACCGCCGGCACCGGCCAGCTGCCGGCAACCAGGCGTGCCGCAGCGCCCGGCGGCAGGCAGCGGGGGATGTTGTCGACCAGCCCGCCGCCCGTGATGTGCGCCATGCCGCTCACCGGCACCCCGGTCTCCAGCAGGCGCAGCACCGGGCGCACGTAAATGCGTGTGGGCCGCAGCAGTTCGTCGGCCACCGTCCCGCGCCAGCCGGGCAGGCGGTCGTCGAGCCGGACGGCACGCTCCTCCAGCAGCTTGCGGACCAGGGAGAAGCCGTTGGAGTGGACGCCGTCGCTCGCCAGCCCGAGGATCACGTCGCCCGGCCGGACGTTGGCGCCGTCAATCAGGCGATCCCGGCTCACCACGCCAACGGCGAACCCCGCCACGTCGTACTCGCCGTCTGCGTACATACCCGGCATCTCCGCCGTCTCCCCGCCCACCAGGGCGCACCCGGCCCGGGCGCACCCGTCGGCGATGCCCGCCACGACCTCCTGCGCGACCGCCACGTCCAGCCGGCCCACCGCCAGGTAGTCGAGGAAAAACAGCGGTTCGGCGCCGCAGGTGAGGATGTCGTTGACACACATCGCGACGCAGTCGACGCCGACCCCCCGGTGGCGGCCGGCGGCGAACGCCAGCTTCAGCTTCGTGCCCACCCCGTCCGCGCCGGACACCAACACCGGGTTCGGGTGCCGCGCGATGTCCAGCGCAAACCCGCCGGCAAAGCCGCCGATGCCGCCCACCACCTCAGGGCGGCGGGTCCGCTCCGCCAGGCGGGCGTAGCGCTGCGCCGCCTCGTGGCCGGCGTCGATATTCACGCCCGCGTTCCGGTACGGGTCCCGCCGGTGGGCCGGCTCCCCGCCAGCGACGGCACGGCCGCCGGCTTCGCCGCTGGCCGGTGTGCCGCTGTGCCCCAGGCTGCCATCCGGCTCGCCTGTGGCTGACACCTCCTGCCTCGCCCTGTCCTCGCGATCCGCCGTCACGCCCGCACCCCCGCTTCCTGCGTCAACACCCGCGTCTCCTCCTGCCCTCGCAACTGGTTCGGCTCACTGCTGGCCACGTCGTACACCTCCGTCGGGTACTGGCCGCTGAAACAGGCGTTGCAGAACGGATAGCGGTCGCCCGGCCGGAAACCGAACGCGCTCATCAACTCATCGAGTGTCAAGTACTCCAGCGAGTCAGCCCCGATGTCCTGACGGATCTCCTCGACCGTCCCGCGGCTCGCGATGAGCTGGCCTTTGGCGGACGTGTCGATACCGTAGTGACAGGTGCTGGTGTACGGCGGACTGGAGATGCGGACATGCACCTCGCGGGCGCCCGCGTCCCGCAACAGCTGCACGATGCGGCGGCTGGTGGTGCCGCGCACGATGGAGTCGTCCACCAATACCACGCGCTGGCCATCCACCACCGTCCGCACCGCGTTCAGCTTCAACCGCACCCCGGCGTCGCGCAGCTCCTGCGACGGCTGGATGAACGTGCGCGCGATGTACTTGTTTTTGACCAGACCCATCTCAAAGGGAATGCCGCTCGCCTCGGCAAAGCCGGCGGCCGCCGAGATGCTGGAGTCCGGCACGCCGATGACGATGTCCCCGTCGGCCGGGTGGTTCTTGGCCAAGATGCGGCCCAGTTGCTTGCGCACCGCGTGCACGTTCCAGCCGTCGATGTCGCTGTCCGGCCGCGCGAAGTAGATGTACTCGAACGTACACAAGGCGCGCTGCGTGCGCTGGGCGGGCGGCAGGGAGCGCAGGCCGCCGCGGTGGATCACGAGAATCTCGCCCGGCTCCACGTCCCGCACGAACTGCGCGCCCACCGTCTCAAACGCGCACGACTCGGAGGCCAGCGCCCACGCCTCGCCCAGGCGGCCGAGCGCCAGCGGGCGCAGCCCGAACGGATCGCGCACGGCAATCAGTTCGTCGTCCGCCAGAAACAACAGCGCGAAACCGCCTTTGATCATCCCGATGGCGTGCTGAATGTTTTCCAGTAGTGAACCGCGCCCCGCACGGGCAATGAGGTGGGCGACGACCTCCGTGTCGCTCGTCGACTGAAACAGGCTGCCCTGGCGTTCCAACAGCAGGCGCAGGGAGTGGGCGTTGACGAGGTTGCCGTTGTGGGCGATGGCGAGGTTGCCCTGGTGGCTGCTGACGGTGATGGGCTGCGCGTTCTGAAGCGTGTTGGAACCGGCCGTCGAATAGCGCACGTGGCCGATGGCTGCGTCGCCCGGCAATGCCCGCACCTCGCCCTTGCTGAACACGTCCGCCAACAGGCCGAGGCCGCGGTGACTGTACATCCGGCCGCCGTCGACCGACGCGATGCCCGCCGCCTCCTGCCCCCGGTGCTGCAGGGCGATGAGGGCGTAGTACGTCACCTCCGCCGCCTGCGGATGGCCGAAGATGCCAAACACGCCGCACTCCTCGTGGGGCCGGTCCCACAGCCACTCGTCCGCCGCGTCCACCCAGGCCGCGGCATCCGCCGCAGCTTCCGCGACGGCCGCCGCACCAGCCCCCGCCTCGGCCAGCCACGCGTCGCCGCCCCCTTCCGCCGGAACGCCTGCCACTCGGTGCCCGTTCTCGCAATCCATGCAGGTCACTCCCTCCCCGTTTCTCGTATCCCGCGTCATTGCGCCATCCGACCCAACTGCTCCGTCCGACCTCAGCGCGCCATCCAGAGCGGCAGCGACTGCTCGAAGGCGTCCGCCAACGCCGCCACGTCCGCACGCAACCACAGGCAGCGCCCGCCCGGGCTCGTCACCACCAGCTCATCGCCGCCCGTTTCGCCCAGCACCGCCGCCGGTACGCCGAACGCCTCCGCCTGCGCCAACACCGCGCCGACCTGATCCGGCTCGACCTCCGCCACGACCCGGCTCTGCGCCTCCGAAAACAGCCAGCCGGCCGCGGCCAGCAAGCGGGCTTGCTCGTCCTCCGCGCCGGTCCGCACGTCCTCCGTCATCCGCACCCTTGCTCCCATGCGGCCGCGGATGCACATCTCGGCGAGACACACCGCCAGCCCGCCGTCGCTGACATCGTGCAGGCTCAGCACCCTCGTCTCGGCCACCAGCGCCAGCAGCAGCTGCTGAAGCCGCCGTTCCTCCTCCAACTCCAGCCGCGGCGCATCGCCCGCCGGGTGGCCGGCCGCCAGCTGCCAGTACAGCGTCCCGTCCAGGCTGGTGTCCGGCCGCCCCAACAACACCACGGCCGATCCCGCCCGCACAAACGCCCCTGCCGGCACCTTGCCCACGTCTTCCACTTTTCCCACCACGCCGATCACCGGCGTCGGGTGGATGTCCTGGCCGCGGGACTCGTTGTACAGGCTGACGTTGCCGCTCACCACCGGCGTGTCCAGCGCCCGGCAGGCTTCGCTGATCCCTTCGATGGCCTGTACCAATTGGTACATCACGTGCGGCTTCTCCGGATTGCCGAAGTTCAGGCAGTTGGTGATGGCCAGCGGCCGGCCGCCCGCACAGGCGACGTTGCGGGACGCCTCCGCCACGGCGATGGCGCCGCCCCGCCGCGGGTTCAGGTACACGTAGCGGCCGTTGCCGTCCGTCGCCAGCGCGATGGCCCGGTCAGTGTCCGGCACCAACAGCACCGCCGCGTCACTGCCGGGGCCGGTGTAGGTGCAGGTGCGGACCGACGTGTCGTACTGCTGATAGATCCAGCGCTTGTCGGCAATCGACGGATGCCTGAGCAGCTCTAGCAAGTGCGGCGCGAAACCCCCGTCACGCTGGCCGTCCTTGGCGTCGCCCGCAGCGCGCGCGGTGCGCGCGTCCCTTGAGGCGGCGGGCGCGCCGGCGCCCTCTGGCACAGGCTGCGGCCGCACCTCCGCCACCTTAGCCACAAGCCTCTCCGCCGCCGCCCGCTCCCGCGCCTCATCCTCGGCAGTCCGCGGCCGCGCCACCGCCGGACGGTCGTACACCGGCGCCTCATCCACGAGGGCCCGCACCGGCACCTCGGCCACCACCTCGCCGCGGAACCACAGCCGCAGCATCCCGTCGTCCGTCACGCGGCCGACCTCGGCCACCTGCAGGCCCCACTTCTGAAAGATGTCGAAGGCGACCTGTTCTCGCCCGCGCTGCAAAACGACCAGCATCCGTTCCTGTGACTCGGACAGCATCATCTCGTACGGCGTCATGCCGCTCTCCCGCACCGGCACCCGGTCCAAGAACAACTCAATCCCACCGCTTGCCCGGCTCGCCATCTCCGCCGACGACGACGTCAGCCCGGCTGCACCCATGTCCTGAACGCCCACGACGGCGCCCGTCTCCATCAGCTCCAGGCAGGCTTCCATCAAGAGCTTGCCGAGGAACGGATCGCCCACCTGGACGGCGGAGCGCTCTTTGGCCTCCGGGTCTTCCGCCGACGCGAAGGTGGCGCCGTGAATGCCGTCCCGCCCCGTGCGCGAACCGACGACGAACACGGGGTTGCCGACGCCCGCCGCCACGCCTTTGACCAGCCGATCCGCCCGCACCACACCTACGCACATCGCGTTGACCAGCGGATTGTGCTGATAGGTGGGATCGAACAGCGCCTCGCCGCCGACCGTCGGGATGCCGACGCAGTTGCCGTAGCCGCCGATGCCGGCCACCACCTGGGCGAACAGGTAGCGGGTGCGGGCATCGGCGATGTCGCCGAAACGCAGGCTGTCCAGGAACGTCACGGGCCTGGCGCCCATTGTGTAGATGTCGCGCAGGATGCCGCCCACGCCGGTCGCGGCGCCCTGGTACGGCTCGACGGCCGACGGGTGGTTGTGGCTCTCCATCTTGAAGGCAATGCCAAGCCCGCCGCCGATGTCGACGACGCCCGCGTTCTCGCCCGGACCCTGCAGCACCTGCGGGCCGCTGGTGGGGAACTTGCGCAGGTGGATCTTGGAGCTTTTGTAGCTGCAGTGCTCCGACCACAGCACGCCGAACAGGCCCGTCTCCACGTAGTTCGGCAGGCGGCCGATGAGGTTCACCACCCGCTCGTACTCGTCGTCCGTCAGGCCGAGATCGCGGTACAGCCGGCGGTCGCGGATCTCCTCCGGCCCCGGCTCGCCGCGCTGCTCGGCCGGCCCCGCCGCGGGCGCCGGCGTACCCGCCACACCCGCCGGCGCACCCGCTCCCGTCGCCGGGCCCCCGTCCTGCAGCCACCTCGGTGCGCGGTCAGCCGCCATGCGCCACACCTCCCTCGGCGCCGTGCCCGGCGCCCGCCGCCAGCAGCCCGCCGTCCGTCACAAAGCGGCGCATCGACTCAAACATACGCAGCCCGTCCTCGGATCCCATCCAGGCCGCCACAGCCCGCTCAGGGTGAGGCATCAAGCCCAGCACGTTGCCCCGCTCGTTGAGAATGCCGGCTATGTCGCGCAGCGACCCGTTCACCCGCTGCCGGTAGCGGAACAACACCCGCCCGGCCCGCTCCAGCTCGTCGAGCACCGCCTCATCCGCGTGGTAGCGGCCCTCGCCGTGGGAAATCGGGATGCGGATCACCTCACCCGGCTGGTACGCCAACGTGAACGGGGAGCGCGCGTGCTCGACGACCAGTTCCACCAGCTCGCAGCGGAACTGCAGGTGCTCGTTGCGCAGCAGGGCGCCCGGCAACAGGTGCGATTCGGTCAGGATTTGGAAACCGTTGCAGATCCCCAGCACCAGCTTCCCTGCCTCGGCAGCCCGCCGCACCGCCGCCATCACCGGCGAAAAGCGGGCGATGGCGCCGCAGCGCAGGTAGTCGCCGTAGGAGAACCCGCCTGGCAGCACAACGGCGTCGTACGCGTCGAGGTTGTCCGCCGTGTGCCAGATCAGATCAGCCGCATCGCCGGTGGCCGTCCGGATCCCCTTGACCGCGTCCTCGTCGCAGTTGGAGCCCGGAAACACGACGACAGCCCACCTCATGACTGCCCGACCCCCGCAGGCTTCGCCAAGCCGTCGCCGCCCCCGCCAGCGGCGTCCGGGCCAGCCAGCCGCAGCTCGTAGGCGTACGTCTCCATCACCGGGTTGCACAGCACGCGGTCGCAGATCTCCCGCACCATCGCGTCGGCCTCCGCCTCTGATGAGGCCTCCACCGACATCTCCATGTACTTGCCGATGCGCACCCGCCCGACGCCCTCGTAGCCGAGCGTCGCCAGCGCTCTTTCCACTGCGTGGCCCTGCGGATCGAACACGCTCGGCTTCAGCCACACCCGCACGCGCACGTCAAACCGCATCACCTTGCCTCCACCTCGCTCACGCGCCGCCACATCTCCTGATACGCCGCTTCGACGCCGCCCAGATCGCGGCGGAAGCGGTCTTTGTCGAGCCGCTCCCGCGTCTTGACGTCCCAAAAGCGGCAGGTGTCCGGCGAAATCTCGTCCGCCAACAGCAGCCGGCCGGCGCTGTCACGGCCGAACTCCAGCTTGAAGTCGACCAACAGCACGCCCCGCTCCGCGAGGAACGGCCGCAGCACGTCGTTCACCCGCAATGCCTCCTGCCGGATCGCAGCCAGATCCGCAGGGGTGGCCAGGCCGAGGATCTCGGCGTGATCGTCCGTGATCAACGGGTCGCCCAAGGCGTCATTCTTGTAGTAAAATTCGACAATCGGCCGCGCCAGTTCCAAACCCTCGGCGAGCCCCAGCCGCTTCGCCATGCTGCCGGCGGCCAGGTTGCGCACGACCACCTCCAGCGGCACAATGGCCACGCGGCGCACCAAGGTTTCCCGCTCCGACAGCTCCTCCACGAAGTGTGTCGCGACATTGTGATCTTCCAGAACGCGGAAAAATACGTTGCTCATGCGGTTGTTCACGGCGCCCTTGCCGGCGATGACGCCCCGCTTCGCGCCGTTAAAAGCCGTGGCGTCGTCCTTGTACTCGACGATGCACAGGTCCGGGGCGTCCGTCTCGTACACGCGCTTCGCCTTGCCTTCGTACAGCATCCGGCCTTTGCGGGCCATGCCTTCAGCCCCTCTCCGCGCGGCCGGGCATCAGATGCCCAACCGCTCCAGAATGGTGTCGACGTGTTTCAGGTGCCAGGCGGGATCGAAACAGGCCTTCAGCTCTTCTTCCGTCAGCTTGTCGCGCACCAGCGGCATCTCGCGGATGGTCTCGGCGAACGGCCGCCCCTCCTCCCAGGCGCGCATCGCCGCCGGCTGGACGGTGTCGTACGCCTCTTCGCGCGAGACGCCTTTGTCCACCAGCGCGGTCAACACCCGCTGCGAGTAGGTCAACCCGTACGTCCGCTCCATGTTGCGCCGCATGTTCTCCGGGTACACGCGCAGGTCGCGCAGGATGCGGTTCATCTGGTGCAGCATGTAGTCGATGAGAATTGTCGCGTCCGGAATGACGATGCGCTCGACCGACGAGTGGCTGATGTCCCGCTCGTGCCACAGCGGCACGTCCTCCAACGCCGGTACCACGTACCCGCGCAGGACGCGGGCGAGTCCGCACACCTGCTCGCAGCTGACCGGGTTGCGCTTGTGCGGCATCGCCGACGACCCTTTCTGGCCTTGGTAGAACGGCTCCTCCACCTCGCGCACCTCCGACTTTTGCAAGGCGCGGATCTCGGTACCGATTTTGTCCAGCGTGGTGCCGATGAGGGCGAGCGTGAAGATGAACTCGGCGTGCCGATCCCGCTGCAGCGTCTGCGTGCTGATGGGTGCCGGCTTGAGCCCGAGGCGCTCGCACACGTAGCGCTCGACAAATGGATCGACATTCGCGTACGTGCCGACGGCGCCGGAGATCTTGCCGTAGCGCATCCGCTCTGCGGCGGCGTCGAAGCGCTCCAGGTTGCGCAGCATCTCCGCGTACCAGAGGGCGACCTTCAGGCCAAACGTGGTGGGCTCGGCGTGAACGCCGTGCGTGCGGCCCATCATCACCGTGTGCCGGTGTTTGGCCGCCAGCGCCCGCAGCGTCTCAAGCAGCGCGTCGATGTCCTGGCGGATGATCTTCACCGCCTCCTGCAACTGGGCAGACAAGGCGGTGTCGACGACGTCGGTGGAGGTCAGGCCGTAGTGCACCCACTTGCGCTCCGGTCCCAGCGACTCAGACACGGCGCGCGTGAAAGCGACCACGTCGTGGCGCGTCTCCCGTTCGATCGCCAGCACCCGGTCGACCCGGAATGTGGCGTTTTGGCGGATCTTCTGCGCGTCCTCGCGCGGAATGACGCCCAGCTCCGCCCACGCCTCGACGGCGAGGATCTCCACCTCCAGCCACCACCGGAAGCGCTCCTCCAATGTCCACAAGCGGCCCATCTCTGGCCGCGTGTACCGTTCAATCACAAACCTTGGCTCCCTTCCTGTGTTCCCGCTGCAGTCCTGCCGCCGTTAGCGTGCCCGTCCCCAGGCCCCGCTATCGCGCGCAGCAGGCGCTTTGCAAAGCCAGTGTACGCCTCGCCGGCAAGCAAGTCAACGAAAAACCCGAACGTTAATCCAAAAGATTTGATTAACGTTCGGGTATTGGGGTATTTGATACTCGGTATGGGCCTGTTGGGTTCGATGGGACTGCGCGTCTGCGCCCTCGGGCCCTACAGCAGCCAGATGTCCAAGGCGCGGATGGTGTCAAGCGCCTCTTCGACCGAGTCGGCGAGCACGTTCAGGTGCCCCATTTTGCGCTTCGACTTCGCCTCGTGCTTGCCGTACAGGTGCACCTTCACGTTGTCCGGCAACTGCGGCAACACGCGCAACACCGGCGCCACGTGCTCACCGAGAATGTTCACCATCACCACCGGCGTCAGCAGGCGGACGCTGCCCAACGGCAGGTTGCAGACGGCGCGCAGGTGTTGCTCGAACTGCGAGGTCGCGCAGGCGTCGTACGTGTAGTGGCCGGAGTTGTGCGGGCGCGGGGCGAGTTCGTTGACGAACAGCCGCCCGTCCGCGGTGAGGAACATCTCCACCGCCAACAGCCCGACGCCCCCCAGCGACACGGCGATCCGCTCGGCAAACGCCTGCGCCTGCCGCTGAATGTCTTGCGGGATGCGGGCGGGCACGACAGACAGGTGGAGGATGTGATCCCGGTGGATGTTTTCTGCCACCGGGAACGTCCGCACCTGCCCGCGCGGCGAGCGTGCGACGATGGCGGACAACTCGTGGACGAAAGGCACAAACCCCTCGACCATCAACGGCGCATCCATCGCCTCGGCGCCGGCGCCGGCAGCCGCGCCGGCGGCCGGCAGGCCGACCGCCCGGGACGCCTCCGCCCACACCGCCTCCAGGTCATCAGGCGTGGTGATTTTCCACTGCCCCTTGCCGTCGTACCCGCCTGTGCAGGTCTTGAGCACCGCCGGCAGGCCGGTCACCGCCAGGGCGTCCCGCAAATCGTTCAGGCTGCCGACCGGTGCAAACGGCGCCACCGGTGCCCCGGCCGCAACCAGCGCCCGCTTCTCGCGCAAACGATGCTGCGTCGTGGCGAGCAGCCGGCTGCCCTGCGGCACGTAAGCGGTCCGCTCCAGCACGCTCGCCACACCCGCGTCCACGTTTTCGAACTCGTACGTGATGACGTCCGCCATCTCCGCCAAGCGGCGGGCCGCATCGACGTCGGTGTACGGCGCCACCACCTGGATGTCCGCCACCTGCCCGCACGGGGAGTCCTCGGTTGGATCGAGCACCGCGAACCGGTAGCCCATCCGCCGACCTTCCAGGGCCATCATCCGGCCGAGCTGCCCGCCGCCGAGGATGCCGACCAGCGATCCCGGCAGCACCACCCGGCCGGCCGGCGCCGGCTGTCGCCCCGAATCCCAGCCGTTGCGGTGCACGTCACGCGCCACCTGGCTCACCCTCCGCCAGCACGCTTTGCGCCGTGCGCCGGCGGCGCTCCTCCAGGCGGCGGCGGATGGCCGGGTCGTGGACGCCGAGGATCTGGGCGGCCAGCAAGCCCGCATTGACCGCCCCCGCGCGGCCGATGGCGACCGTGGCGACTGGCACGCCGCCCGGCATCTGCACGATGGAGAGCAGCGAGTCGAGCCCGCCCAAGGCGGACGTCTGCACCGGCACGCCAATCACCGGCAACACCGTCTTGGCCGCCACCATGCCAGGCAGGTGGGCCGCGCCGCCGGCGCCCGCGATGATCACCGCCAAGCCGCGCGCCTCCGCCGTCGCCGCGTACTCGAACATGAAATCGGGCGTCCGGTGCGCGGACACCACCCGCTTTTCGTACGGGATGCCCAACTCCTCCAGCACCTCACAGGCGTGCCGCATCGTCTCCCAGTCCGACTGGCTGCCCATGATGACGCCGACCTTGGCCGCTGTCCCGCCGCCTTCGCCGTATGGCGTGCGGACAGCGCCCGCCGCTTCTGCCGCCATAGGTCCATCACTCCTCACGCGGTTCTCGCCGGGTGATCGCCAGGTCACCGACGCGCCCGGGTGCTCACACGCCCCCAAAACGCCGCCATCGCGCACGGACTGTCACAGGTAGAGCACGGGCGGTCACACGTAGAAGATGTACCGCCACAGGGCGAGGATGGCGATGATGTACATCAACCAGTGAATGCGGGCGTGATCGCGCCGAAAGATCATCAGGATCAGGTTGATGATGACGAAAAACGTGAACCCGACCGCGATGCCGTTGGAGATGCTGTACGTGAGCGGCATCGTGATGATGGTCAAAAACGCCGGCACGGCGAGACCCATGTTGTCCCACTCGATGTTGCGGACTGCGCCAATCATCAGCACGCCGACGATGATCAAAGCCGGCGCGGTCGCGGACGCCGGCACGACGCCGGCCAGCGGCGCGATGAACAAAGACAGGAGGAACAACACGCCGACGGTGGAGGCGGTGAGCCCCGTGCGGCCGCCCGCCGCGATGCCGGAGCCGCTCTCGATGTAGGCGGTGATGGTGCTGGTCCCGAGCAGGGCGCCGAGGCTGACGCCGGTGGCATCCACCAACATCGCGCGGCCAAGCCGGCGCTGTCCCTCCTCGCCTTCCAGCAGACCGGCCTTGCTCGCCGTGCCCACCAACGTGCCGAAGGTGTCGAACAACTCAACGAACGTGAACGTGAAAAGAGCGCTGATCAGGCCGTAGTGAAACACGCTGCGCAGGTCAAAGGCGGCGAAGTTCATCTTCGAGAAGTCCGGCACCCAGCTGGCCTTGGCCAGGCCGCTGAGATCCGTCACGCCCAGCGGGATGCCGATCAGCGTGGTGAGCAGGATGCCAATGAGGATGGCGCCTGGCACCCGCAGGGCCATCAGAGAGGCGATGATCAAAAGGCCGATAAACGTAAGCACGACGTTCGGGCTGGACAGGTGGCCGATGTCCGGCAGCCAGTTGTCAGCGACGGTGATAACGGTGTTTTGCACCGGCCCGCCAAAGTAGTGCATCGTCATCAGGCCGCCATCCTTGAAGCCGATGATCGTGATGAACAGGCCAATGCCCACCGTGATGGCTGCCTTGAGCGAATCCGGCACGGCGACAACCAACAGCTGCCGGATTTTGGTGACCGTCAGGATGATGAACACGATACCCGAGATGAACACGCACCCGAGCGCCGTCTGCCAGCTCATCTGGCCGCCGTGGGTGGCGGCGACAGTGGCGAAGTAAGCGTTCAACCCCATGCCCGGCGCCAGCGCAATGGGGTAGTTGACAATCAGACCCATGAGCAGCGTGACGATGCCGGCTCCGAGGCACGTGGCCAGAAACACCGCGTTCCGGTCCATGCCGGCGCCCGACAAGATGTTCGGGTTGACGAACAAGATGTACGCCATTGTCATGAATGTGGTCAGGCCGGCGACGATTTCGCGGCCCACCGTCGTGTTGTACTTCCTCAACTGAAACAGCGACTCCAAAGGACCTCCTCCTCACTCCCACTCAATCGTGCCCGGCGGCTTCGACGTGATGTCATACACCACCCGGTTCACACCCGGCACCTCATTGACAATCCGCGTCGACACCCGCTCCAGAACGTCGTACGGGAGACGCGCCCAGTCAGCCGTCATGCCTTCCTCCGACACCACCGCACGCACCGCCACGGCGTGGGCGTACGTGCGCTCATCGCCCATCACGCCGACACTCTGCACATTGGTGAGCACCGTGAAGTACTGCCAGACCTCCCGCTCGAGCCCGGCCCGGGCAATCTCCTCGCGCAGGATGGCGTCCGACTCGCGCACGATGTGCAGCCCCTGCGGCGTCACCTCGCCGATGATGCGGATGGCCAGCCCCGGTCCCGGGAACGGCTGCCGCCATACCAACTCCTGCGGCAAGCCCAGCGCCTCGCCCAGCGCCCGTACCTCGTCCTTGAACAACTCGCGCAGCGGCTCCACCACGCGAAAGCGCATGTCCTTCGGCAGCCCGCCCACGTTGTGGTGCGACTTGATGGTCGCCGCCGTCGCCGTCCCGCTCTCAATGACGTCGGTGTACAGCGTCCCCTGCACCAGGAATTCGAACGGCCCCAGCCGCTCCGACTCCGCCTCAAACACGCGGATGAACTCCTCGCCGATGATCTTGCGCTTGCGCTCCGGGTCCGTGACGCCGCGCAGCTTGTCGAGGAAGCGGGCGGACGCGTCCACCCGCTGCACCGGCACGCCCAACTGGCCGGCGAGGCTGGCCATCACCTGGTCCGATTCGCCCTTGCGGAGCAGGCCGTGATCGACAAACACCGCCGTCAGCTGGCTGCCGATGGCTCGGTACACGAGGGCGGCCGCCACTGACGAGTCGACGCCGCCCGACAGCGCACACAAGGCGCGGCCCGCCCCCACCTGCCGGCGCACGTCGGCCACCAGCCGGTCCATCAGCGACTCCACCGTCCAGTCGCCGCGGCAGCCGCAGACGTCAAACAGGAAACCCGCCAGCTGGTTCATGCCGAACTCCGTGTGGCGCACCTCCGGGTGGTGTTGCACCGCGTACAGACGCCTTGACTCGTCGCTCATCGCGGCAATCACGCCCGACCCGCTCACCGCGTCCACCCGAAAGCCGGCGGGGACCTCGGCGACGACGTCGCTGTGGCTCATCCAAACCGTCTGCTCCCTGGGCTGCCCGGAAAACAGGGGACCCGCCCCGCCCGCGACCTCCAACTTGGCGCGCCCGTACTCGCGGACACATCCGCGCTCCACGCGGGCGTCGAAGTGCTTGGCCAACAGCTGCATCCCGTAGCAGATGCCGAGAATCGGCACGCCGAGTCGGAACACCGCCGGATCCACATCCGGCGCACCCGGCTCGAACACGCTCCGCGGGCCGCCGCTGAACACGATGCCCTTCAGGTTCCGCCGGGCCAACTCAGCCGCCGGCGTGTGGTGGGGCAGCAGTTCGCTGTACACGTGCAACTCGCGGATCCGGCGAGCGATGAGCTGGTTGTACTGGCCGCCGAAGTCCAGCACCACCACCACCTCGCGCCCGTCCTCATCCAGTCGCTTGGACGACGCAGCCGAACCGTTTTCTTCCCGCATGCTTCCACCTCCCAGTGATGCCAGCCGGCCGGCTGGCGCCCGCCCCGCCTGGCTCCGCCTGCGATCCCGCCGGTCCGGACCGCAGCGCTGGTGCGCGATGGGATTTGCACACCGCAAAAAAAACGGCCACCTCGTAGCCTTGTTAGCTTGTCCACTAACAAAATGACAATACGAGGTAGCCGTGTTGTGACTGCAAGCCCACGCCTGCGGGCCGACCTCGTAGTCGGGCGATTCTCGGTCGCCCGGTAGAGACTGCCGAGCCGTATTCCCGGCATTATACGAGTGCAACACCGACAACATTCTACGTTTGGCAACAACATCCGTCAACCTGGCGAGGCGATGCGTCCGGCCGCCGTCTCCATCCAGCGCTGGCAGACCGCCAGCGCCCGCTCGACCTGCTCCGGCGGCGGCGGTTCCGCCGCATACCAGCAGCGCTCGACGGCAATCACCAAGTCGCGGTACTCCTCCCCTGTCAGCCCGTGCGCAGCCGCCAACTCACGCATCCCTCGCAAAGTCACGGGCGCCCGCTGCGAGTCGCCAGTCGCCGCGGCGGCCAAGATCTGCAGCAGCTGCACAGCCGCGTCCGACAACCGCTCCACCGCCTCGGCGCCGGCCGGGCCGCCGGATAGCGCCGCTCCCGTTCGCGCTGCCGCAGCCGGCCTGCGGCCAACCCAGCCTCGCCGCCACCGCTCCCGTCCCGGCCGCCTGCGCCAAATCTGCACAACGGAAAAAACAGCGGCGCCAAGGACCATCGCCAGCAAAGCTCCCAGCCACATCCACCGCCCGTGCCGAAGCGGACCGGCGGCGGAAGACTTGCCGGCCGGCGTCCCGCGTGGAGCTGGCGCCCCCGCCTGGCCGCCCGCCTGGCCGGAACCGGTACCGCCAGGTGCCGCCGGCTGACCGCCGCCACCGCCGACCTCTGTGGCCGGCTGTGGCCCGCCGTGCGCTGGTCCGTGCGCAGGCAGGTATGGATATGCGAACCCCGGAGTGGGGTCGAACGGGATCCAGCCGGCGTCCGGAAAGTACACCTCCACCCAGGCATGTGCGTCAGACGCCCGGATGATGAACTGGCGCATACGGCCTTCCGCGGATATCTGTTCCTGCCCAGGCGCAAACCCGGTCACCCAGCGCGTCGGCACGCCCGCCGCACGCAGCAGCACGGCCATCGCCGACGAAAAGTTGTCACAGTACCCGCGGCGGGTGACAAACAGAAACTGATCGACGTAGTCGCTCCCGGCCGGGGGGACCGGGACGTCGTCAGTGGCGTAGCGGTAATGAGCGCGCAGGTACGCCTCCACCCGCTCGACCTTGTCGTATTCGTCGGTGGCGCCGCGGGTCAGCCGCAGCGCCAGTTGGCGTACGCGGGCCGGCAACTCCGCTGGCAGCTGGAGGTCGCGCGCGGCCATCGCCGGCGGCAGCGGCGCGGAGTGTCCGCGCCCCGCCCGGGAACCGCGCCCGGATCGCTCGGCGCGAGCGACCAGCTGAGGCGTCCGCAACACGTCGCTTGTCAGCCGGTAGCTCACACCTTGCGCCAGGCCGTGTTCTGCGTAGGTGGCGCCTGTCTGCGGGTCGACCGCCAGCCAACCGTCGGCCGAGCCCGGCCCGCGCAGTACGGACGTGATCGGATAGGCGCCAAACAGGACGTGGGTCGACAACCGGCTGGACAGCACCGTCACGGTCTGTGGATTGGCCGGGCCCAGCAGCCACGGCTGCACGCCGCCGCCCGCCGCCCAAGGGACCGGCTGGCCTGCGCGGACGGGCACCGCCTGCCCGTCCGCCGCCGTCCAGCCAGCTCCCGTGTACACGTCAAACACCTCTGCGCGCAAGTACGACGCGTACCGCTCGCTGACCCGCAGGACGGGCGTTGGGTCCAGCACCAGCGGGCCCCCCAGGCGCTCGTTGTCCGACGTGAATCCGGAGCGCCCCCAGCCGCCAACCCGCTCGCCGGACGGCGGCCAGGCGGCCACGTACGGCCACGGGGAATCCGGCAACCACGACGGCAAGCGGCGGGCCAACCCGGACACGGCGGCGCCCGGCTTGGGCACGGCGGCGGCGACACCGACGGCCACTGCAGTCACGCACGCAGAGGCCAGCAACAGGCTTCGCGGCAGCCCGCCGCTGTCCACCGGCTGACCACCTGGCGCCGGGGGCGGCCCGGCCAGGGCCGCCCACACCGCGCAGCCGCGGGCGAGCAGAGCCGCTGTCAACAGCGCCGCGAGCGGCCCGTTCACGGACAC
>JADGIC010000174.1 GCA_019683615.1 Alicyclobacillaceae bacterium
GGACAACATGTCGAAGTCGGGTGCGGGTTGACCTACCAAGGGCATCAGTGACCACCTCATCAATAGTTTTAGATTTAAACTTGATCTAATTTTTGATTCAAAGTATACCACGCCGTCGGGCGAAAATCCATCTTTGCCTCACTGGATTTATGTGGATTCCATGGTCAACGCGGTGTGACAGGCAACCGAAACACGGCGGGTGCCTCTGCCATTTAATCGGACTGACTGCCAGACTGGCTGCGGCATTGCGGACACAGTCCGCTCATCTGGATGCTGACGCTGTGCACCCGGTAGCCGGTGGCCGCTTCAATCCGGCGGATCAATTCGTCCTCACCCTCCAAATCCGCTTCCGCAATCGCTCCGCAGCGCGTGCAAATGACGTGCTGGTGGTCTTCCAGACGGCCGTCGTACCGGGTCACTCCCGAACCAATGTTCAGCTCCCGGACCAGGCCGTGATCTGCTAAATACTTCAAGGAATTGTAGATGGTCGCATATGCGTAGCGCTCGCCGCGGCTGGCCAAACGGTCCATGATATCGAGTGCGGTCGGATGTTCGTTCGATTCGCGGATCACGGCCAGCACAGCCCGGCGAGGCGCGGTCAAATTCAGCCCTTGCACGAGAAACGCCTCCATCGTGCAGCTTGATGCCTGTTGTCTACCCTCACTGTACACGAACGAGACGCCGTCCCACAAGCCATGTCAACACGGCTGACACAACCTTTGCAAGTTCACCACCACCTGGTTCACACAGTTGGCTACAATAACGTGCAGACGTTCTCGGGGACAGGCCCGGGACGCGGTGGCCCACCACCGTGATGCGTCTTGACCCCACGTGCCGAGGAGTGTGATCGCGTGACCTCATGGAACACGGAACTCCGGCTGCCTGCGCGTGAAAGCAAACCCCGTTTGGCCGGGTGGACCATCGTCATCGACAACGGTGTCCCGCTCCGGCACTTTGAGGATGTCATTGAAAGCTATGGGGCACACATCGACCTGGTCAAGTTTGGCTGGGGCACGTCACTGGTGACACCGGTGCTTGAAGCAAAGACCCGGTGTTTGCGCGCCCACGAAGTCGATTATTTCTTCGGCGGTACGCTGTTTGAAAAGTTCCACATCCAAGGCAAAGCGGACCAGTACCGGGAGTACTGCCTGCGGCACGGCTGCCGCTACGTCGAGCTTTCAAACGGCACGGTGCCGCTGACGAACGAGGAGAAAGACGAGTACATTTACCGCTTCGCACGGGACTTCCGCGTGCTGAGCGAGGTGGGTTACAAGGACGCTGCAAAGTCCTTGAACCTGTCGCCGGCTCGTTGGATTCAGTTCATGAAGGACGATTTGGCGGCGGGTGCCGTGAAAGTCATCACGGAGGCCAGGGAGTCGGGCACAAGCGGAATCTGTCGCAGCGACGGTGAGGTTCGGTTTGGACTGATTGAGGAAATTCTCGACTCTGAGATTCCGGTGCAGGACATCGTGTTTGAGGCACCGAACAAAACCCTGCAGACCTATTTCATCCACAAGGTCGGCCCGGCTGTGAACTTGGCAAACATCCCGTTTGACGACGCCGTCGCGCTGGAGACCTTGCGGTTGGGTTTGCGCTCTGACACGCTGATGTTGTTTGAGGAGGGAGCTGGTGAACATGCGTGACCCCCACAACGTGTTCCACTTGGCCATCCCGGCTCGCGATTTGGATGAGGCATACGATTTCTATGTCACGAAGTTGGGTTGTAAACTCGCCCGCCGGTACCACGACCGCATCACCCTCGATTTTTTCGGCGACCAGTTGGTCTGCCACCTGTCCGACCGGTATGAGCGGGAACCGACGATGTATCCCCGCCACTTCGGCATCACCTTTCGTGAGCGCCGGCATTTCGATCAACTGTACAAGCTGGCAAAACAACGCGAACTCCCTTTCTTCCAGGACCTTACGTCGCGCTTTGAGGGTCTGGTGGAGGAGCACTTGACGTTCTTCCTGATTGATCCGTCGAACAACTTGTTGGAGTTCAAGTATTACCACGACGAGCGGATGATGTACTGAAGTGCCCGCCCGCCTGGCGCCGCCGGGGAGTCGCCGGACTGGCGGCCGTGGTGACGCCGGCGGGTAGTCCGGCCCGGTTTGCGTATGGAAACCGACAAGATGGCACAATCCTTGCTTGATGTTTGCCAACCTGAAAGGGTGGGATGCAGCATGCAAGGACACGCAGCCTCCCGGGCGACGGCCGATCTCGGGCTGTTGGCCCGCGACACAGACGGGGTGCTGCAGATGTACGTGGACGGCCGGTTCGTCCCGGCCGCCGACGGGCAAGTGCGAGCGGTTTACAACCCTGCCACCGGCGAGGCGGTCGCCCGGGTGGCGGAGGGCGGCCCGGAGGACGCCCGGCGAGCCGTAAGGGCGGCCCGCCGGGCGTTTGACGAAGGCCGCTGGTCAGGCGCAGCGGCGTATGACCGCGCGGCGCTGCTGCTGCGCTTGGCGGATCTGATGGAGCGAGACGCCGACCGGTTGACCCGTCTGGAGACGCTGAACAACGGGAAACCTCTGCGCGAAGCGGAACTGGACGTGGCGGATGCCGTCCGCTGTTTCCGCTATTATGCCGGGGTGTGTATGCAGCCGCACGGTCAGGTGTTGACCGTACCGGGCCCTACGGAAACGTACACCGTGCGCGAGCCGGTGGGAGTGTGCGGCCAGATCATCCCGTGGAATTTCCCGCTGCTGATGGCGGCGTGGAAACTGGCGCCCGCGCTGGCGGCCGGCAACACGTGCGTGCTCAAGCCCTCGGAGCTGACGCCCGTGACGGCACTGCGGCTGGCGCAGTTGATGGACGAGGCCGGTTTTCCGGCGGGTGTGGTCAATATCGTGCTGGGGCCGGGCGACACGGTTGGGCAGACGCTGACCGAGAGCGCAGAAGTCGACCTGATTGCGTTCACCGGCGGCACCGCCACCGGCCGGCGGGTGATGCAGGCCGCCAGCGTCAACGTGAAGAAGCTGTCGCTGGAGCTGGGAGGCAAGTCCCCCAACATCGTGTTCGCCGACGCGGACTTCGAGACGGCCGTTGACCACGCGCTATTGGGCATCTTTTTCGGTGCGGGCCAGGTGTGCGCCGCGGGATCCCGCCTGTTGGTGCAATCACCGCTGTACGACCGGTTCGTGCCCGAGCTGGTGGAGCGGGCCAAGCGCATCCGCATCGGCGACGGGTTCGATCCGGACACGGAAATGGGCCCCCTCATTTCCGAGGCGCACAGGGGGCGCGTCGAAGCGTACGTCGACGCCGGCCGGGCCGAAGGCGCGGTGCTGGCCTACGGCGGCGAGAGACCGGGGTCGCCCGCGCGGGGTTATTTCTTGCAGCCGACGGTGATGCTCGACGTACGTTCGGAGATGCGCGTCGTCCGTGAGGAGATTTTCGGCCCGGTTCTCGTCGTGCAGCGCTTCGACGACGAGGAGGAAGCCATTGGGATGGCGAACGACAGCCCCTACGGACTGGCGGCCGGTGTGTTCACACAGGATGTGGCAAGGGCCCACCGCGTCGCGCGGCGCCTGCGGGCGGGCATTGTCTGGGTGAACACGTACCACCCGGCGTACGTGGAAGCGCCGTGGGGCGGGTACAAACAGTCCGGCATCGGGCGGGAGCTGGGTACACACGGGTTTGAAGAGTACACCGAGGTCAAACAGGTGAATATTCAACTGGACGTGCAGCCGTCCGGTTTTTACCGCAGGTGACAAAAAGGGACGGACAGGTGGCAGCGCGGCCGGCGGATGCGCTGGCCGGCCCCAGCCCCGGCCCGTCCCTCCATCCTGGTGGTCCGCTGCCGCAGTGCCTGTTGCCTCTGGCCGGTCCTCTGTTCGCCGCGACACATTCCCTTCGCATTCCCCTTCGCTGGAGAACACCGGCATCGCAATTGACCTGGTGTTTGGACGGATCTTGTAAATACTATCCCGCGGGAGAACGTGTGTCCTCCTGTCGAAACCAGTGCAGCGAGGGAGGCAGATCTATGGGTAAGTTTCAGCCGAGGGATTCGTT
>JADGIC010000175.1 GCA_019683615.1 Alicyclobacillaceae bacterium
TCGATGGCCAAGCTCACGGGCAACTCGACCCTGTTGGAACCAACGTCCGTACTACAGAAATGACTGGTGTCACACACGGTAGGGGCACTCGGCAAAATTCCACCACTTGACGGGACACTACCACCTGGCAAGAGTCAGCGCACATACGAGTGTTTTGCCGGATCACTCCATCTGCCACCTCATGGCTCCGACGAAACCTGCGTGCCCCAGTCGGGTTGGCGGGAGGCGGGTTTGCGGCGGATCGCCCACAGCCAGAAGATGGCGGCTGCCGCGATGGCCACCAGGACGGCAGAGAGGCCGTTGAGCAGGCTCCACCCCTTGGTGGTTACGAGGGCACCGGACGACAGGGAGGTGGCGGCGAGCATCGCGAACGTGAAAAAGTTCAGAACTCCCTGCGCCCGATCCCGCTCTTCCGCCTGGTACGCCTCCAGTGACAGGGTGGTGCTGCCGGTGAACAAGAAATTCCATCCAACTCCAAGGAGAAACAGGCCGAGGAGAAAATGGTGGAAGGTGACGCCACTCAGCCCGACGGCGATGCATGCTCCATTCAGTACGACGCCTGCAGCCATGACCGGCAGCGGGCCAAACCGCTTGATCAGGTGGCCGGTGAAAAAGCCGGGGGCGAACATACCGATAACGTGACATTCCAGCACGATGGCGGTGTCGGCAAACGGGAGTTTGTAGATTGCCATCGCCATGGGGGTGGCGGCCATCAGCAGGTTCATCACACCGTAGCTGAGGGCGCCGGTGAGGGCCGCGACGATGAACACCGGCTGGCGGACCATTTGGAGCATCGAGCGCCCTTTTTGGGCTGACGGCTTTGCCGGCTTCGGCGGGAATGTGGTGAAGCTGACGGCGATCAGCGACACGACAGCCACCCCGGCCAATGCCAGGTACGTGCCGACGTACGGTGTCCCCAGCCAGGTGCGCGTCTGGGCGGACAGGTTCGGCCCGAGGATGCCGCCCAACAGCCCGCCTGCCGTCACCAGCGACACCGCTTTGTCACGCCACTCGGGCCGGCTCACCTCGGCGGCCGCGAACCGGTACAAATTAGCGTTCGCGTTGTAGAAGCCGGCCACCAAGGTGGCCAGCGCCACGAGCCAAAAACTGCGGAGGACCACCGCCAGCGCGCAGGCCAAGGCGGACACGACCGCGACACCAATGCCGATTTGGAACGACCGCTTGCGGCCCATTCGGCGCTGGGTGGCGGCCACCGGTCCGGTGGACAACGCGCCGCCCACGACGTAGGCGGCCACCGGGATGGTCGCCATCCACGAATTCGGCGCCAAGGCCAGGCCGACCAATCCGTTGATGGCGATGAACGACACGTTGTTCGTGGAGAACAGGCCTTGGCACACGGCCAACAGCCACAGATTGCGGTTCATCCGTTGCGCGTCCCCGTTTCTCCGTTTGCTGGTGAATCGCGGCCAGCCTGGCCACAGCAATTCAGGTGAAATCATTGCAGATGCGGCCACTGCCCTTGCAGCCATTGTACCAGATGGGCGGTTGTTGCAGCCGGTTGGCAATGGTTGAGAGGAGATGTGTGGTATACTGTCGCTGTGGGGTGAGGACGCGGCAATGGCCGCGGTGGGTGCGCTGGTGCCGCGACGGGCGGACGGTGTCACGGCTTTCGCCGGGCGGGTGTTTCCAGCCGGTTTCCGACGGCCGACTTGGTCCGGAAGGCGGCACCTCCGGCGAGGCTGACGTGGCGGTTTTCATCAGCCGCCCATGCGCTGCAAATCCGCTGCACAGAGGGAGGGATTAGAATGTACCAGACGATACAGGAATTCATTGAAGATTGGCGCCGGGAGTCCCGGATCACGCAAAACGCGCTCGACGTGTTGACGGACGAATCGCTGTCCCGGCGTGTCAGTCCGAAAGACCGGACATTGGGCGAACTGGCTTGGCACATTGTCACCGCTCCGGGCCATATGTTGGCGATGGCGGGCTTGCCCGTGGAGATGCCGGGAGATCCCAATACGAGGCCTGCTTCAGCCCGGCAGATGGCGGACGCACACCGCCGCTTCGCGGAGCAGGTGACCGCGGTCATCGCTCGGGAATGGACGGATGCGACGCTGCGGGAGGTGCGCAACATGTTCGGGGAGCAGTGGCCCAACGCGCTGACGCTGCAGGCCATTATCCGCCACGAGATTCACCACCGCGGTCAGCTCACCGTCCTGATGCGCCAGGCCGGGCTGCCCGTGCCGGACATCTACGGACCCGCTCGCCGCGATTAAACCCGGGTGCGGGTTCCCGCCGTTTCTCCGCGGCCGCCCTGAGGGCCACAGACGATACGCGCTCCCGCGGCCTAGCGGGGGCTGTCAGTCGTGGCAACACCCGCATCCGCAGGCGTCCTCCCGGCCGCGCGCTTCCTGGACCGCTTCCCAGCCTTCCGTGACAATGAAGTAGACCAGGCCCAGCGCGGCGAGGGCGTCCATCCACCACCACCCGAGCAGCGCCGTCAGGAGGACACCGGCGAGCACGGTCCACGCCATGTAGGCACAGACGATGCTGCAGGCTCCGTCGGCACGCAGGGCGGCGCTGCCGATCTCTTGGCCGATGCGCTTCTTTGCCGTCGACAGGTACGGCATGATCACTCCCGATGCCACGGCCAGACCCACGCCCCACGCGCTCGCTTCCGCCGCTTGGTGGGTCCACAGCTTGACAGCGGCGGCGGCGACGACATACACGGCCAGCAACCACAGGGCAATGCCGACCATCCATGACGAGATCCGCTCCGCGCGCTGCACGCGTTCGAGGCTGGCCCCCGCCGCCTCCAGGCTGAGCCGCCACAGCAAGACGACGCCGGCAATCCACTCGATGACGCTGTCGGCGCCGAAGGCGACCAGCGCCAACGAATGCGCCACGATTCCGGCTCCCACCGCCACACCGGCTTCCACCATCATCCACAGCACCGAGACCAGTTCTATCACGACACCTTTGCGCACGGATGCCGCCCGCATCGCTTGCACGGACATCTCATGCATCTCCTTAAGCCGAACAGGATGGTCATCAAGTACCGCCACTGCGCGGCGGCACCTTTGATGATACGACAGCGTCCGCAAACGGCGCCAGACCCAGGCTGTCGCGTTGAACGAGGGGACCGGACGTGTTACGGTACACTGGGCCGGACCGCGCGGCCCTTTTGGCGGTGTTGAACCGGCGCATCACACCGCGCTTGGCGGATGTGCGTCCCGCCGGCAGTGGAAACAGGATGGCAGCAGTACAAAGGAGTGGATGGTCGTGGGCCGTTTGGAGGAGATCTTGGAGTTCAACCGGCGCTTTGTCGAAAACCACGAGTACGAACCGTATCAGACGTCGAAGTTTCCTGATCAAAAGCTGGTCGTGGTGTCCTGCATGGACACGCGCTTGACCGACTTGCTGCCGCGGGCCATGAACCTGAAAAACGGGGATGCCAAGTTTGTCAAAAACGCAGGCGCGGTGGTGTCGCATCCGTTCGGCAGCATCATGCGCAGCATTGTGGTCGCGGTGTATGAGCTGGGGGCCGAAGAGGTGTGTGTCGTCGGGCACTACGGTTGCGGCATGAACAGCCTGGACGCGGACGCCACCATTCGAAAAATGCTGGACCGCGGCGTGCCGCCAAGCACAATCCAGACGCTGAAGTACGCAGGCGTGGATTTGCACCAGTGGTTGCGGCGCCTCGAGTCGATTCCGGACAGCGTGCGTGAGAGCGTACGGATGATTCGCAACCATCCGCTGATCCCGCCGTCGGTTGCCGTGCACGGCTTGATGGTCGATCCCGATACCGGCCGGCTGGAACTCTTGGTGAACGGCTACGAAGCGGAATCCGTCTGAGGGACACCACCGGTGTTCCTCAGGCGCGTTCCCGCCTGGTTGTCATGATAAACTCGGACCGAATACACATTGAATTGCCCTGTCATATGCTGTATCCTAAAATAAACGATATATACTGAATATACCGATGTCCGCTG
>JADGIC010000176.1 GCA_019683615.1 Alicyclobacillaceae bacterium
CAGTATATCAGCCGCCGTCTAGAAATATGTCGTCTCGCCCGTGCCCATGTGTTATACTGTTCCTGAAACAGTTCCATACGACCAGTTCCATACGACGCAGTGGTGGAGTTCACTGCGAGTGGGTGTTCCACTCGAACCGCGGCGAGGCCGCCAATGACTCCTGTCTGTGCTTGCCGGGCAAGGGCAGGGGGTCGTTGGCGTTTTTGATTTTCGCCCTCCTGCACCAACCGGCGCCCACATTCGGTCAGGAGGGTTCTGGCATGGGCAATATCTGGTTCGTGGCGTCGATGTGGATGGGGCTGGCGGTGTTGGCCAGTATGGTATCGGTGCGCCTCGGGGTGTCGGTGGCGTTGATGGAGATCCTGGTGGGTATCGTGGCAGGTAACACGATTCATTTGCAGCCTACGACCTGGATTGACTTCCTCGCCAGTTTTGGGTCAGTGTTGCTCACCTTTCTGGCTGGTTCGGAGATCGATCCCGCCGCCGTCCGGCGGCACATCCGGGTCAGCGTCGTCATCGGCGCGGCATCCTTCCTGCTTCCATTCATCGGCGCGATGTTATACGCCTATTGGGTGGCGGGATGGTCTTTCGCCGCGGCGAAGCTGGCCGGGGTCGCCCTATCAACGACCTCTGTAGCCGTGGTATACGCGGTGATGGTGGAGACCGGCCTCAACGAGACGGACCTCGGTAAAGCCATTTTGGCGGCTTGTTTCATCACGGATCTGGGGACGGTCCTGGCGTTGGGAATGCTGTTCTCCGGCTTCAGCTACTGGATGCTTGTGTTTGCTGTTGTCACGGTGCTGGTGTTGATATGCCTGCCACGGCTGAGTGCTTGGGTGCTTCGGCTGTTTGGGGGAAGGACACAAGAGGTGGAGACGAAATTTGTGTTCCTCGTCCTGTTCACGCTCGGCGCTCTGGCGACGGTGGCGCAGAGCGAGGCGGTGTTGCCCGCGTACCTGGTGGGGCTGGTGCTGGCTGGGGTTTTTCAGCAGAAACCTGAACTCGCCAGGCGGACGCGGGCCATCGCGTTCGCGGTGTTGACGCCGTTTTACTTCCTGAAGGCCGGTTTGTACGTGCTGTTGCCTGCAGTTTGGCACAACGCCCGGCTGATCCTCGTCTTCTTTGCCGTCAAGATGGTCACCAAAGTGGCGGGCGTGCGGCCACTGACCGCCCTATTCGGTTATACGCCGCGCGAAGCCAACTATACCACGTTGCTGATGGCCACCGGACTCACGTTCGGAACAATTTCGTCGCTGTACGGACTCAGCCACCAGATCATCACGCAGGCACAGTACACGGTGTTGGTCACGGTGGTAATTCTGAGTGCGCTAGTGCCGACGCTGGTGGCGCAGACTTGGTTCCAGCCGCAACTCCCCGCGTTGGATACGCGACTGGCTAGCCAGGCGGCGGACGGAGAATCCTGACCTCAGCCCAGAGTCGGGTGCGCCGAGGTGCTGTCGCATCATACCATCTAACTTCTGCCCAAGCTCCTGCCAGACGTAGGCACGGCAACGCGCGTCATAACGCAACACTGACAAAACACCAGTATTGTCGGCAATCAAGTGAACATGGGAACACCAGATAGAACGAAATGTACAGAGCGCTGAGAATTCCACGACGGCAACAGTCAACGCCGAGTAATTCAGCCAGGTCGTCCGACGTACCCCGTCACACCGCCGGTCGGGCAACCCCACATCGATCTGCACTCAATCCTTCGAGCTGATGGCTCTCAGCGGCGTTCCAAACCCCGCTGTCCGGTCATCTCCTGTAGCGGGGCTTTGGTCCCATCCCTAGTCCGGTGTACGGTCATACCGTGGCCCATACGGCTTTGCAACACCACGCGCATCTGCTATCGCTGGGCGGGCCCGTGGAGCGGGTCAGCGGCGCGGCAGGTGTGGCCGGATGCTGTCCATCACGGCATCGGCCACTTGCACCTTTTGATGGCCATCGCAGAGGTGTTAAGGACCGACGGGACGACGGGTGCTTGCGGCGGGACCTCTGCCGCGGCGGTCTGCGATACCATGGGCCGGCCAAAGCGCTGGCAGAATTGGTTCGTGCGGGTTACATCCCGGCCACCCAGTGAATACGATGACCTGAAAGGGAAAGGGCTCACGTTGCGACAGATTGGAGGATGAGCGGTGGAGCTAGCCCAACAGAGAGTGCTGGTCACCGGGGCAGACGGGTTCATCGGCTCCCACCTGGTTGAAGAGCTGATCCGTGTGGGTGCCGACGTGAGAGCGTTCGTCTTTTACAATGCGTTGAACTCGTTTGGGTGGCTTGATCACCTGCCGAACCCCATCAAATTACAGATCGACGTCGTCTCAGGGGACATCCGCGATCCGTACGTCGTCAAAGAGGCGCTTCGTGGCCGGGACGTGGTCTTTCACTTGGCTGCGTTGGTCGGAGTGCCGTACTCTTTTCACGCGCCGCAGGCGTACGTGGATACAAACATCAAGGGTACGCTGAACGTCCTCCAAGCAGCTCGCGAGCTGGAGGTCAAGCGGGTGATTCACACTTCAACCAGTGAAGTTTACGGCACCGCTCGATTTGTGCCAATCACCGAGGAACACCCCTTGCACGGTCAATCACCGTATGCGGCCACCAAGATCGGGGCGGATCACCTGGCGTTGTCTTTTTACCATGCGTTCGGCGTGCCTGTATCCATCCTTCGCCCTTTCAACACATACGGTCCCAGGCAGTCCCTGCGAGCCGTCATTCCGACCATCATCGCGCAAATGGCGACAGGGGCGAGGAGGATCAAACTGGGAGCCCTTCACCCCACGCGCGACTTTACCTATGTGAAAGACACGGTCCGCGGATTCACGGCGATGGCGAAGTCGGACCTATCTGTTGGCCAAGTGATCCACATTGGCAGCAGCTATGAAATGTCCATTGGCGATCTCGTGCAGTTGATCGCTGAGGTGATGGGGGTTGAAGCGGAAGTGGAAGTGGAAGCAGATCGACTTCGCCCGTTGACCAGCGAGGTCGAACGCCTTTGGGCTGATCACTCGAAAGCCTGCCAACTCCTCGGCTGGAGGCCTGAATACAACGGGCGCGAAGGATTGAAGCGTGGCTTGCGGGAAACGGTGGCATGGTTTGCGGATCCAGAAAATCTTCGCGGCTATAAGCCGTATCTGTACCACCTATGATGAAAACGCAAATGATCAACGACATCTTGCGCCGGTTGAGGAGTGTTCTTCGGAACACGGATACGCCGATAGCCCTGCACGAGCCTGATTTCGATGGAAGTGAGTGGGTATTCATCCAAGAGTGCCTCGATCGACGTTGGGTGTCTTCCGTCGGTGGGTTTGTCGAGCGTTTTGAGGCTGACCTGGCGTCGTACACGGGTGTCCGGCATGTCATCGCCACGGTGAATGGCACAGCCGCGTTGCACATCTGCTTGCTCGTTGCGGGTGTCGAACCAGGCGATGAGGTGTTGGTGCCGGCGCTGACATTCGTGGCGACAGCCAACGCGGTCTCGTATTGCGGTGGCATCCCTCACCTGGTCGATTGCTCGGAAGAAACACTGGGCATGGATCCTGCGAAGCTGGAATCTCACCTCAAGGACATCGCTGAGATTCGGCCGGAAGGCTGTTGGAACCGCATGAGTGGCCGCCGCATGAAGGCCGTGGTGCCGATGCACACGTTCGGGCATCCGGTCGATTTGGATCCGCTCGCAGAATTGTGCCGCCGGTACAAATTGGAACTCATCGAAGATGCCGCAGAGGCGTTGGGTTGCTTTTATAAAGGCCGCCACACTGGAAATTGGGGAAAACTTTCTGCCTTGAGCTTCAACGGAAACAAGATCGTGACGACGGGTGGAGGGGGAGCGATTCTCACAAACGACGGCGATTTGGCGCGCATGGCGAGGCATCTCACCACGGTCGCGAAGTTACCGCATCCATGGAAGTTCATCCATGATCAAATTGGGTACAATTACCGGATGC
>JADGIC010000177.1 GCA_019683615.1 Alicyclobacillaceae bacterium
GGAGGAGGCGGCTTGGACGCTGGGGGGGGGGCGGCTGCGCACGTTCTGGCGTGTGACGTTCCCGGCGGTGCGGCGGGGTGTGCTGTACGCATTGGTGCTGGCGGTGGCGCGGGCGCTTGGCGAATTCGGAGCGGTGCTGGTGGTCTCCGGCAACGTGGCGGGCGTCACGCAGACCGCCACGCTGTACATTTACCAGGCGACGGTGGACAACGACATGACCTCCGCAGCTGCGGTGTCGTTGGCGCTGGCGGGCGTCTCCTTGTGCATCCTGTTGCTGCTCGAGTGGGTGCGGGCGGGTATCCGCTTTTCACACACATCCGCGGAGGTGGACGGGAGGACTGGGCGATGAGCATTGAGGTGCGCAATCTGGTGAAGCAATTCACCCCCGGCTTGGCCGCCGTGCGCGGCGTCACGTTCCGCGTCGAGGCGGGCGAGATGGTCGGGTTGCTCGGCCCCAGCGGCAGCGGCAAGACGACGCTTCTGCGCATGATCGCCGGGTTGGAGGCACCGACGTCCGGGGTCATCTTCATCGGCGGCCGCGACGTCACCCGTACGCCGCCGCAGCGCCGCGGCGTCGGCGTGGTGTTTCAGCACTACGCGTTGTTTCAACACATGACCGTGTTCGACAACATCGCGTTCGGATTGAAGGTAAAGCGCTGGCCGAAGTCGCGCGTGCGCGAGCGCGTGGCGGAACTGTTGGCTCTCGTCCGCCTGACCGGGTTTGAGCACCGCCACCCCGCCGAGCTGTCCGGCGGACAGGCGCAACGGGTGGCGCTGGCGCGGGCGTTGGCGCCGGAGCCCGGCGTGCTGCTGTTGGACGAACCGTTTGCGGCCGTGGACACGAAGATCCGCAAGGAGCTGCGCGAGTGGGTGCGGCGGGTCCACGAAGAGGTGGGTATCACCAGCATCTTCGTCACCCACGACCAGGAGGAGGCATTCGAACTGGCGGATCGCGTGATGGTGTTCCACGACGGCCAGATTGAGCAGTTCGGGCCGCCGCAACAGCTGTGGCAAGCGCCGGCGACGTCGTTCGTGGCGTCGTTTGTCGGTGATGTCAACGAGGTGGAGGCGGAGGCGGCGGGCGGGTTCGCCAAGCTGGGGACGCTGCGCTTGCCGTTGCGCCACCCGGCCCGCGACGGGCAGCGGGTGAAAGTGTTGATCCGCACGACCGACATCTCCGTTTCACCGCATCCGCAGGGCGCTGCCGGCCAAGCGCCGCCTGTGTCGGGCGCGCCGGACGTGCCGGACGTGGTGGATGCGCGCGTCCGCCGACGCGTCTGGAAGGGTGCCGCTGACGTCCTGTACGTGGAGCTGGCGGGAGGCGTTGTGCTGCGGGCGGTGGTGCCGCGCGAGGTCGCGCTCCAGGTGTCCCCGGGCGCACCGGTGTCGCTGCGCATCCTCGACTACCGGACAGACCCGCTGTGACGGGCGCTTGGTGTTGAGCATGCAATCGCGACGGCCTGCTTGGGCGTCATGGACGTGTTCTCACGTTGCAGACGGCCACAGGCGTCACGGCTGCCGACACGAAACAGACCGTGGGCGGGCCGGGACACCCCGGTCCGCCCACGGTCTGCAGTGCTCACGAATGGGTGGCTGTTGCGGTTTCGTCCCACGGCACCCAGTTGTCCGCCACGTGGCGGGCGATTTGCCGAACTCGCTCCGGGTCCAGCCCCAAGTCGCTGGCTGCATCGCACACGCCTTCGACCACAGCCTCCTTGAAGCCGTCCTCGGTTTGCGCAACCTCTGCCAGCCCAGCAATGCCGCCGGTGGTGACCGCCACCGCAATGGCTGCGGGATCGCCCCCGAGGTTAACCATGCTGTGCACCACACCGCGCACCGACTCGCGGATGGTGAACTCGTGCGGGTGCAGGTGCTCCGCGGCCGACTCGACGGCGACACGCGCGGCGCGGTGGGCGATGTTCATCAGGTTGGGGCTGTGCGCATGGTGTTGCAATTGGTAGATCAACGAGTCTTGCACGACGGAGGCGAGCAAAAACTCGCCGTTTCGCTTTTCCTTCGCCATCATCATTGACAGGTGTTGGCGCGCTTCCTGCATCACAGCTTCGATGGACACGGTCATTCCTCCCCAAAATGGATATGGACTCTTGCATACCGCCGAGCCTCGGCGGCCGGAGAACAAAAATCCCCGCAGGTTTGAATCCTGCGGGGAAGCGTCAAGCCAGCCCATGTCCATGCGCGTCCATGGCCATCTCTCCTCTCAACGCTTACGAGGTTAGCTGACGGGTTCGGGCCGAAGAGGTAGCCCTACCGGAGGCATCCGGATTCACCCCAACCAAGTGGGTCCCCCGCTTCCTTGCGGAATTCAGCGGTGTGATATGCAGTTATAAAATTATTATACGGCAAGGCTCGCGGTGTGGCAACCGGTGGATCAGCCGTGTTGGCGCCGGAGGCGGACCGCTCCGGTCACTCGGGCCGGCCCACCAAGCCGGTGACCGGGCTGCTCGGTGCAGCGACCCGGCTCTTCGGGATGCGGCCGGCGTGGTAGGCGAGCCGGCCGGCCGCAACTGCCTGCGCCATGGCTGTCGCCATCAGCACGGGATTGTTCGCGCGGGCGATGGCGGTGTTGACCAGCACCGCGTCCGCGCCCAGTTCCATCGCCAACGCCGCGTCCGACGGCGCGCCAATTCCCGCGTCGACGACGACGGGGACGCGCCCTTTGGCCAATTCGACGATGCGTTGCAGCCGCTCCGGCGCTTCCAGCCCCAAGCCGGTGCCGATGGCCGCTCCGTAGGGCATGACGGCTGCGCAGCCCACTTCGATGAGGCGGCGGGCGACAACGTGGTCGTCCGTCGTGTACGGGAGCACCACGAATCCTTCCCGCACCAGCTGCTCGGCCGCCTGCACGGTGGCGACGGGATCCGGGAGCAGGGTGCCGTCGTCCGGGATGACCTCTAACTTCACCCAGTTCGACAGGCCGGCGGCGCGGGCGAGCCTGGCTGTGCGCACGGCCTCTTCCGCGGTGTGGCAACCGGCTGTGTTCGGAAGCAGGAAGTAGCGGTCCAGGTCGATGTAATCGAGCAACGAAGGTTCCCGCTGGTCGAGGTTGACGCGCCGCACCGCCACCGTCACAATTTCGGCGCCGCTGGCAGCCAACGCGTCCCTCATCTGTTCCAAGGTATCGTATTTGCCCGTGCCCACCATCAGGCGGGAACGGAAGGTGCGCCCGGCGATGGTCAAGCGGTCATCCGCCAGCACGGAGTTGCCGGAACGGACGCCGTCGGACGTGGTGGTCACACATACCCCTCCCTCAATGTTCTTTTGTTATCTCTCGCTTTCTCGCTCACTCGTAGCATTTTGCATTTGACTCAGCAGGCGAATGATGTCAGACTCCCCGTAGTGGGAATCTTCGGGACATGGTTTGTGCGCCCCCAAAAGGGGATAACTCCCCTTTTTCAAAAATTTGGTCGCACAGTGGATCTCCACAGTTACCTTCGCGGCGTACCCTCCCATGTCTCACTGGGTCCTGACTGCGGCCCTTTGCATTCCATCGTTCAGCCTGTCGAAGGGTGGAGGCCAGTTAAGCTCCTATGCAGGGTCATGGCCCGAATGGGATATATCGTACCGGCTTCTCCGTGCTTCGTTTGTCTATTGCAGCCCTTGCGTACGGTTGAGCGAGCTTCGATTCCTTTACGCGGCAAGCAGCTGAGCGGAGCGAACGGGTCCCAGTGCCTTTTCAGGGTCGTATGGGACTTGCTTACGCCCGAGCGTGAACAAGATGCGAATCAGCTTACAACACAGTGCAACCAGCGACGACATGGGCCGCAGCGGGTTATCCACACGCGTGGTGTAATACTGGTGCAGCGCCCGAAACTGTGGATTCTTTGCCGCCAGAACCAGTACGCAGCGGTACAACAAC
>JADGIC010000178.1 GCA_019683615.1 Alicyclobacillaceae bacterium
GGGTGAAGCACGTATTACGGGAGCTGGCGAGATCGCCACATACGGTTGCATAGGCACTGTACTCGGTGAGGTCTCCCCTACCGAAGCTTGACACGGACCTTCCGCGTTGTGCTGTTGAATCCGTACGCTATCGCACAGTATAATTATAGTTAAGGTCACTGGTGCGGCTTACAACCACAAAGAACAAGCGTCCTCTCACCCGGCGGTTGGACGAACGGCGGACGGGGTTGTGCAGGGTGCCGAGGCCGAGGCGGGACCGCGTAACCGGGATGTTGCAGCCGGATGCACGAGCAGCGATACGGTGGGCCGTGCGGACGGGCAGTGCCAGCACGGTTCTCTTTTGCGTTTCTCCGTGAGCATTTCGTCTTTCGGTTGTTTCGTGTATCGTCCAATCACGGCTTTCAGCGAGCGGGAGAGACGACAGGGTTCTTTGTCGTTTGCCATAGTCTGCACAATTTTTGAATAAATTACATTGTATGGCATTTGTTTCTGCATCGTCACGCAGGAGCGGATGCGAGTTGCCAGCGGAGGTGTGAATTTGGCCAGAAGCAAGCCCAGATTGTCGATCATTCCGCTCGGCGGTGTCGGCGAGATCGGCAAGAACATGACGGTGTACGGGTACGGGACCGACCTGATTGTGGTGGATGCCGGGTTGAAGTTTCCCGAAGAAGAAATGCTCGGTATCGATGCGGTCATTCCGGATGTCACGTACTTGATCGAAAATCGGGACAAGGTCAGAGGCATTTTTGTCACCCACGGCCACGAGGACCATATCGGCGGCCTCCCATATCTGTTGAAGGAAATCAACGCGCCAATCTACGGCACGCGGCTGACGCTCGGACTCGTTGAAAACAAGCTGAAGGAACACGGACTGCTGGATACGGCCAAGCTGGTACGCATCGACGGCAACAGCGAGATCAAGGCGGGCGCCTTCAAGGTTTCTTTCTTTTACGTCAACCACAGCATTCCGGACACAGGCGGGTTCGCCATTGACACGCCGGAGGGGCTGGTCATCCATACGGGCGATTTCAAGTTTGACCAAACGCCGGTGGACGGGCGTAAGGCCGATTACTACAAACTCGCCTCCTACGGTATGCGGGGAGTACTGGCGCTTGTGGCGGACAGCACAAACGCCGAGCGGCCCGGCTACACCCCGTCGGAGCGGACCGTGGGGCGGGCCATCAGCGAAATCGTCATGCACGCACCCGGCCGCGTGATCCTGGCGACGTTCGCGTCCAACATCCATCGCATCCAGCAGGTGATCCATGCGGCAGAGCACGCCGGCCGCAAGGTGGCCATCGTCGGGCGGAGCATGGTCAACAACGTGCAGATCGCAATGCAGCTGGGCTACCTGGATGTGCGGCCAGGGACGTTGGTGGACGACAGCGACATCGGCAAGATTCCGGTGGAAAAGCTGGTCATCCTTTGCACCGGCAGCCAAGGGGAGCCGATGTCGGCTCTGACCCGCATGGCTCGGGCGGCGCACCGCAAGGTGGAGATCATCCCCGGTGACACGGTTGTGCTCGCCTCTTCGCCCATCCCAGGCAACGAGAAGTACGTGTCGCGCACGATTGACCAACTGTTCCGCGTCGGCGCCAATGTGATCTACCAAGGGGTGCACGTGTCCGGCCACGGCAGCCAGGAGGAGCTGAAACTGATGCTCAACCTGGTGCGGCCGCGTTACTTCCTGCCGGTTCACGGCGAGTTCCGCATGCAGCGCCAGCATGCCGATCTCGCCGTCGCCACAGGCGTCGATCCGGAACACATCTTCATCCTCGACATCGGCGACGTGGTGGAGTTTGAGAACGGCAACGCCCGCCTCGGCGCGAAGGTGCCGTCGGGCACCGTAATGATTGACGGGCTTGGCGTGGGTGACGTCGGCAACATCGTGCTGCGGGATCGCAAACTGTTGTCCCAAGACGGCATCCTGGTGGTGGTCGTCACGCTGTCAAAGTCGACCGGTCAGATTCTGTCAGGTCCCGACATCATCTCGCGCGGCTTCGTATACGTACGGGAATCAGAGGCGCTGCTTGACGAGGCGAACAAGTTGGTGGAGCAGACGCTGCTGCGCATGGTGTCTGACAACATCAACGAGTGGTCGTCTCTTAAGACGGCGGTCCGCGACGCCCTGGGCCGGTTTTTGTACGACCAGACGCGCCGTCGGCCGATGATTCTGCCCATCATCATGGAGGCGTGACACCGGTTTTCGAGCTTTGGTGGCAAAACACCGGGTTGTCGGGCTGGGAGGGGCTGTCTGAGCTTGCATTCGCCGGATTCCGGGTACATGCTCCGGGATTCGTTGCGATTGATGTTTTGTCTGCTGAAACAATCTTCGGTACCATGATGGTACGCACAGCATCCTTGGCGACAACTGCATATGCTGATGCATCGCCGAATTCCCGCAAGGGAAACGGGGGACCCATCCTTGGGGTGAATCGCCTGCTTGGCAGGCGTAGGGCAATCTCTTAAGCCCGAACCCGACAGCTAACTTCGTAGGCGTTTAAGAGAGCGGCAGACGGCCTGCCTGTGATGCACTTGACCGATACAGTCCCCGTAGGCTTTGCCCTGCGGGGATTTTTGTGTCTGTGCGGCACAACAGGTGGGCTGCTGCGCCGAACACGGAGGTGACAAGATGTGTTGCTGTACGACCAGGTCAGCAAGCGATACCCGGACGGAACGGAGGCCGTCAAGTCGTTCTCACTGGAAGTCCAGAGGGGCGAGTTCGTGGTCCTCATCGGTCCGTCCGGGTGTGGGAAGTCGACGACCTTGCGCATGACCAACCGGTTGGTGGAGCCAACCAGCGGCACGATTTGGCTGGACGGTCAGGACATCCGGACCGTCCCTGCCGTCGAGCTGAGGCGCCGCTTCGGCTACGTGATTCAACAGGTGGGGCTGCTGCCGCATTTGACGATTGCCGACAACATCGCTTTCGTACTGCGCTTGATGGGAAAGCCTAAGGCGGTGAGGCGGCAACGGGCTGAGGAACTGCTTGCGTTGGCGCGCATGGATGCGGATGTTTTGGACCGCTATCCGCGTGAGTTGAGCGGCGGCCAACAGCAGCGCATCGGCGTGCTGCGGGCGCTCGCCCACGATCCGGACGTGATCCTGATGGATGAACCGTTCGGCGCGCTCGACCCGCTGACCCGGGAGCAACTACAGGACGAATTGAAGCGGCTGCAGCGGAGTGTGCAAAAGACCATCCTGTTTGTCACGCACGACATGGATGAGGCGTTGAAGCTGGCTGACCGGATTGTCGTCATGAAAGACGGCTGCATTGTCCAGACGGGGACGCCGGAGCAGCTGTTGACCAACCCTGCCGATTCCTTCGTAAGCCGCTTCATCGGTCCCGGTCGCCTGATTCGGTCGCCGGGCAAGCTACGTGTGCGCGACGTGATGCTGGCCGAGGCGGCCACCGTGCCATGGGACGAACACGCCTGGCAGGCTCTTGACCGGATGCGGCGGCGCCGGGTGAATTCGCTGATGGTCATCGACCATGCGCAGCGATTTGCCGGGATTGTGCTGTTGTCCGAACTGCAAGCGGTCGTCCAGGCGGGAGAGGCAGTCCCGGTGGGGAAGCTCGCCAACCGCCGGGAGGCCTGTGTTGACCCTGATGCGGACGTCAGTGCGGCGATTTGGCGCATGCTCCGGTTTCATCTGGACGCCATTCCGGTTGTGGACGACCAGCGGTCGGTGGTCGGCGTCGTCACGCGCAGTGCGCTGGCCGGCGTCTTGGGCGGACAAAACCGCTCGGGCGCCACGTTGAAAGCCTTGCAGGCATAGGGGGGAGGACCTTTGCATCTGCTGTATGACACTTGGCTGTACATGGTCCAACACGGTGGACAGGTCTGGCAA
>JADGIC010000179.1 GCA_019683615.1 Alicyclobacillaceae bacterium
AACGCGGGTTTTGTTTGGTTCTGTTGTGAGGTCTCTTCTACTTTTGTCCTCCCCCTTCCTTCCGGGGAAAAACCCCCTACTGAAACTTTACACGCCCTCACCGGACCCATCGCGCCGGACGCGCCGGGCCGCTTGGCACAGCGGTTGTCTGAAAACATCGAATTCGCGGAGAACGGGTATTGACAAGCCCTTCCCATTCCGTATATACTGTACTTGCGACAAAGGCAAACTTTGGGAAACCAAAGGGCGCAAAGCCATGGGTCTAAGGTCCGCAGGACGATGACTGCCAGGCTGCCGAACAGCCTCCAGACCATAGTGCTGTGAGGTGATACCTGATGAAGCGCGTACTGCTGTTGTTTACGGTACTCACCACGCTCGGCTTGTCCGCCGCGGCTCCCGTCGCCGCCTACGCGAAGACGTCGCCGGGCGTTGTCAAGCAGACAAGCGGTCCCATTGGGCCGCCCACCGTGCCTTGATGAAGCCACATCATCCGCCAGAATCTCGCCGAAGTTTGAACACCGTCAGGCTTCACCCGTTCATCCTGTGAACGGACTCATGGCTGCGCATGGTCCGCGCAGCGAGCTCAACGCGGTATCTTGCCCTTGTCGTCGACGAACAGGCCGGCCCGCCACCGGCCTGTTTTGCTGTACTTGCGAGTTACGCGCATGGGGCGGACATGCGACCGTCAGGCCCCCATGCGCCCGTGCGGTCCTCCGCAGGGGTGCCCCGGTTTTGCGGGCGGACGCCCCGCCCTGGCCGGTCTGCGGGCAATACCCGCCTACGCGTCTGCGGCTGTGTCAGCGCCCTTGTCGGACGACGCCGGTTGCCACACCGTGCGCAAGCCGCCGAGGGCGCCAAGCACCGCCACGGCTTCGGATGGCACGAATACCGTCGTCGCCTGCCCGTCTGCCAGGTCCTTGAGGGCTTGAAACGACTGGTAGGTCAAAACATTGGCATCCAGGCCTGCGGCTCGCAACATCTCAATGCGCTGGCGCTCCGCTTCAGCAATCAGGCGGATTGCCTGCGCTCGCCCTTCCGCTTCCAACTGCTGCGCCTGCCGCAACCCTTCTGCCTGCCGGATTTTCGACTCCCGCTCGCCCTCCGCGCGCAAGATCAGGCTCGCCTTTTCGCCTTCCGCCTGCAGGATGGCAGCCTGCCGTTCCCCTTCCGCCTGCAGGATGTTGGCGCGCTTCTCCCGCTCGGCCTTCATCTGTTTCTCCATCGCATCCTGGATTTCGCGCGGAGGTTTGATGTCGACGATTTCCACCCGGTCGATGCGCACACCCCAGCGCTCTGTCGCCTCGTCCAGCGCCGTGCGCAACGCCAAGCTGATTTTGTCGCGGCCGGACAGCGTCTCGTCGAGTTCCATGTGGCCGACCACCTGGCGGATGTTGGCCGCCGTGATGTTTTGGATGCCTTGCACCACGTTGGCGATATTGTAAGTGGCCATTTTCGGCTCGACGATGGTGTAGAAAAAGACAGCGTCTATCTCGATTTGGACGTTGTCCTTGGTGATGACCATCTGGGGCGGGATCACCACCTGCTGTGTGCGCAAATCCAACACGCGGACAACGCGGTCGATGAACGGGATGATCAGGTTCACCCCGGGATGCAAAGTGGCGTGGTACTTGCCGAGCCGCTCCACAATGGCCACTCGCTGCTGCGGGATGATGCGAATGCCCCGCACCAGGATCAACACCACCAGCGCGATGACGACCAACAACACAATCACAGACACAACCGCCCCCATCAGCTCACCCCCACACATTCACCCGCTCTCGCGGGCGTCTCCGCCTGTAGCCGACCCGTCCGACGCGTTCCTCGCGGCGCCCGCCGCCGTGGCCGGCCGCACTCGCAACACGGGGGAATCCGCCCGCTCCACGACCACTTCGTCGCCCGCCACAAGCGGCTCGTCGGACACCGCGCTCCACACCTCGCCGCGCACGCGGACGGTCGCCAACCCGCCCGCGGCTTGCGTGCCCGAGATGACGACGGCACGCTGGCCCACCAGCGGATCGGATGCGTGCAGGTCCGACCGCGCACGGCGCCGCGCGCGGCTCCAGCGGCGAGTCGCCACGAACAGCCCCACGCCTGCGACGACGAACACTATGGTTTGATAGAGAAGGTTGGGTACCGCCAATGCGAACAGCCCGGTCAGCCACGCCGCAATCGCAATCCACAGGAGTACGAATGTCAACGTCAACAACTCGATGGCGCCAAGCGCAAACGCCAACAGCCACCAGATCCACCAGGCCATGCGAATCCCCCCGCTTCCCGCAGAAACATCACGCGCGCGGCGCCGACTCCCCGCGTCGCCGACCGCGGCCGCGGGGAAATCCGGCGAGGTCAGGCATCACTCCGCCGGGCCCACCGCTTCCTCGCGCACCGTCCATCGTTCCAGCCGATCCCGCCGCACCCGCTCCGCGACGCCACACACCGGTTCGACGGGGATCACGCCGGGACGGCTGAACGTGACAGGCGGATCCACCAAGTCCTCCGCGAAGTACCGGTCACTCGGAGAGGTATCGCCCGGCAGCGTAAACCCCGGCAAGGACGCCAAGGCGATGTTGTGCAGCCGTCCGATGCCGGTTTCCAGCATCCCGCCGCACCACAAGGGTACCGGGGAGGGACGCCGTACACAGATATCATGTACGGCCACCGCCTCACTGAATCCCCCCACGCGCCCCACCTTCAAATTGACGATCCGGCACGCCCCGATGTCCAGCGCCTGGCGCGCCGCCGCCGCACTGACGATGCTCTCGTCAAGGCAAACCGGCGTCGACAACGAGCGCTGCAACACCGCATGGTCAATCAGGTCGTCCCAGGCGAGCGGTTGTTCGACCATCAGCAGCCCGAACGGGTCCAGTTCGCGCAGCCGCTCCACATCGGCCAACGCGTATGCGCTGTTGGCGTCGGCCATCAGCGGCACGGGTCCCAGCGCCTCGCGGATGGCGCGGATGGGCTCGACGTCACAACCCGGCGCAATTTTCAGCTTCACCCGCTTGTACCCCTGCTCGAACGACCGCTCCACCTTCTCCAACAGCGTGCGCTGGTCGGGTTGAATGCCGAGGCTGACGCCGGTTTCCACCTCCTGGCGAGTACCGCCAAGCAGCACGTGCAGGGGAATCCCTTGCTCCTGGGCAAAGGCGTCCCAACAAGCCATTTCCACCGCCGCCTTGGCCATGCGGTTGCCTCTGACCGCCGCCAACTTGTCGCGCAGCTGGTGAAGGTCGGCCGCTTGTTCGATCACGGTGTTCCACACCCTCGGCAACAGGAAATCCCGAATCACGTGCCACGCGGTGGTGGTGGTTTCTTCTGTGTACAGCGGATGTGCCAAAGCTGTGCACTCGGCGAACCCCGCGGCCCCGGAGCAGGTTTGCAGTTCGACGATGACCGCCTCTTTGTACTCGTGCGCGCCGTAGGACGTCACGAACGGCTCCCGCAGCGGAATTCGGAGCAAACGCATCACCACTTTGCGGATGCGCACCACAACCCCTCCCGCCACGTCTGTCGTCTGACCGCTTATTGCGTCGTGCCGTGCGGATATTGCTTTTATCTTAGCGCACCAGGCCGTCTTGCGTCACCCGTCGGGCAGTCCGTCGCCAGGCGGGAAGACGTCTGCCCGTCGAACTGGACCGCCTCCGCCGTGAAACGGAAACCAGCAGCGTTCAGAAGCGCGTCAACATGAGCGCGTTACATCGTGAAGACGAAAAAAAGCCCGGCGCCAGGGCGACGGCAGGGATACCCCCGCTCGCTCGCACCCGGCGCCGGACTTTGTTCACGTTGCTCCTTCCGCCTGGCAGCGTCCTACGTTCCCAAGCGCCTTC
>JADGIC010000180.1 GCA_019683615.1 Alicyclobacillaceae bacterium
CCTTACGGCTGTGGTGACGCCTCGCTGAAAATCAAAGAGTACCTGAAGACGGTGCCGTTCGAAGGTGTCGTGGCGAAGCGCTTTTTCGACCTGGAGTCGGACCAGTGACTGGCGCGAACGTTGTTGGCGCGGGGGAGATGCGGGTGGAACGAGTGCAAGGAACGTATATCATCGCCGAAGCTGGGGTCAATCACGACGGTTCCCTTGACATGGCGCTGCAGTTGGTAGAAGCAGCGGCTGAAGCGGGGGCGGACGCCGTGAAGTTTCAAACGTTCCGTACGGACGAGTTGGTGACAAAGAGGGCCAAAAAGGCGAAGTATCAGTCGTCTTCAACAGACGCCGGGGAAGGTCAGTGGACCCTTCTCAAGCCCCTGGAACTAGACGGCGGAGCACACGAACGGTTAATCGACCACTGCAAGTCCCGAGGCATCGATTTCATCTCGACGCCGTTCGATTTGACGAGCCTGAGTCTGTTGGCTGAACGGTTTGCGTTGCCTGTCCTCAAGATTTCATCCGGTGACATCACTAACGCGCCCTTGTTGTTGAAGGCGGCGGCATTGGGCAAGAGAATCATTTTATCCACCGGTATGAGCACGTTGGGAGAGATTGAGCAGGCGCTGGGCGTTTTGGCGTTCGGATACACCCGGCCACACTCTACTCCGTCTGTGTCCGCCTTTCTCGAGGCGTACGCATCCGGGCCGGGGCAACGGGCCCTTCAGGAGAAAGTGATCCTGCTGCACTGCACAAGTGAGTACCCAAGTCCGTTCAATGAGGTCAACTTGCGAGCTATGCAGACGATGCGGCAAGCCTTTCAGCTGCCAGTCGGTTTGTCGGACCATACGCCTGGCATTGCCATCCCTTTGGCGGCTGTGGCCCTGGGGGCCGTCGTGATTGAAAAGCACTTTACGTTGGACAAGCGGTTGCCGGGGCCCGATCACCAAGCATCGCTCGAACCCGGTGAATTGAAGCAGATGATTGAGTGCATCCGGCAAGTGGAGCAGGCTTTGGGCAGCCCCCTGAAAGCTCCCACTCCGGCGGAGAGCAAGAACAAGTTGCATGTAAGAAAAAGTCTAGTCGCCCGTTCCGACATCAGCACGGGAGAGTTGTTCACGGAGCGGAACCTGACAGCAAAGCGTCCCGGCGACGGAGTGTCTCCGATGCACTATTGGGACTACCTTGGGCGGCCGGCATCCCGCAATTACACGGCGGACGACCCGGTGATGGAGTGATGGCTTTGCCAGTCATCCTGTTGGGCGGGGGCGGGCACGCGAAGGTTTTGTTGGAAATCCTGGTGTATCGTTCGCTTGACGTCCTTGGCTACGCGACGGACGATTCAGAACCTCCAAAGCGCACTCTGCCAAACGTTCGGTGGCTGGGGACGGACGAAGCGGTCACGGCATTCGCGCCCTCCGAAGTGGAGCTCGTAAACGCGCTCGGTTCCACGGGGAGACCGGAGGGGCGAACGAATCTGTACTTGGCCTTCAAGCGCAAGGGTTACCGGTTTGTCTCCCTGGTCCATCCTTCAGCGACGGTGTCCCCTACCGTCCTTCTCGGAGAGGGAGCGCAGGTGCTCGCTGGCGCCGTGATTCAGGCCGGAGCGGTGTTGGGCCAAAACGTCATTGTCAATACCCGGGCCAGTGTCGATCACGATTGTTCAGTCGGAGATCACGTGCACATTGCCCCAGGGGCGACCATTTGCGGGGGTGTTCAAATTGGTGAGGCGACGCACATTGGCGCCGGGGCAACGGTGGTACAAGGGGTTACGATTGGCCGCGGGTGTGTCATCGGAGCCGGTGCAGTCGTATTGAAGGACGTGCCCGACGGTAGTTTGGTCGTCGGCGTACCGGGGAGGAGGGTGTTACGGTGAGCCGCCATGAACAGGTTCTGGTGAGTCCGGATACGGCAGTGCTCGACGTGATTGGCATCATTGATCGGGGGGCACTGCAAATTGCGCTCGTGGTCGATGAGCAACAAAGGCTGCTAGGCACCGTGACGGATGGGGATGTGCGGCGCGGCCTGTTGCGCGGAGTCCAATTGCACGATCCCGTTTCCGTGATTATGAACGCCGAACCGACCACGGCCCGGCTGAACGAAGCTCGGGAGACTGTGCTCGCTATCATGAAGCTGAAGAGAATTCACCATGTACCCGTGCTGGATGACGAGGGCCGGGTGGTTCATATTGAGACGCTTGACGAGTTAATCCAAGCGAAGGAGAGGGACAACTGGGTCGTCATCATGGCAGGGGGCATGGGGACGCGGCTGCGTCCTCTCACGGATCACGTACCGAAGCCGCTCCTGAGAGTGGGGAACAAGCCGATTTTGGAGACCATCCTTGGCAGCTTTGTGGAACATGGATTCCGCAAATTCTATTTGTCCGTGAACTATAAAGCGGAAATGATCAAGCAGTACTTTGGCGACGGATCCCGCTTCGGAATCGAGATCCGTTACTTGCATGAACAGCAGCGCATGGGGACGGCGGGAGCGCTCAGTTTGATTCAAGACCCCTCCGAACGACCATTGATTGTGATGAACGGCGATTTGCTGACCAAGGTGAACTTTCAACAGCTCTTGGATTTCCACAACGCGCGCCGTGCTCAAGCGACGATGTGTGTGCGCGAATACCATTATCAGATCCCTTACGGGGTTGTGGAAATTGAAGAAGAACGGTTGAAAGGAATCCAGGAGAAGCCGCAAAAGAGTTGTTTTGTGAACGCGGGAATCTACGTATTGGATCCGGCTGTCCTCGATCTGATACCGCGCAACACGTTCTACGATATGCCAGACTTGTTTGCCAGGCTCATCGAACTAGGTTGCACCACCACGGTGTTTCCGATTCGTGAATATTGGTTAGATGTGGGTATGCGAGCGGATTTCGAGCGTGCGAATGGTGATTATCACGAGGTGTTTGGATGATAGAGGGAAGCAGCGTGTTGGCGGTCATTCCGGCACGAGGGGGATCGAAAGGGGTTCCTCGGAAAAATCTGAGGGAGGTCGCCGGGAAGCCTCTGCTGGCTTGGACCATCGAAGCAGGGAGAGCTTCCAGGTACATCGACCGTTTGGTTCTTTCTTCCGAAGACCCGGAAATCATTGATGTCGCTAAGCGCTGGGGGTGTGAGGTGCCGTTCGTCCGGCCGGAGGCCTTGGCACGGGACGAGACATCCGCGATGGACACTGTGCTCCACGCGTTGAACGAGATCGAGGGATTCGACTACGTCGTGCTGCTTCAGCCCACTTCTCCTCTCAGGCTCGCGGAGGATATCGACCGGTGTTTAGAAACCTGTTTAGGGTGTGGAAGCTGGGCCGGCGTAACGGTCACACAAGTCGATAAGAGTCCCTTTTGGATGTATCGGCTGGACGAACGGATGCGCTTGTCACCACTTCTCCCTTCTGCGAAACCCCCTTTGCGCCGACAAGAGTCGGAGGCCGTATACGTCCTGAACGGGGCCGTCTATGCAGCGGAAATCAAACGCTTGCGAGCAGTTCGTTCCTTCTTGTCCAGTGACACCGTGGCATCGGTCATGCCCAGGGAACGGTCCATAGACATTGACACCGAATTTGACCTGTGGCTGGCCGAGCTCCTGCTTCGCGAACGAAACCGCAGACACGTCGCGCGGGGTGAGACGCCGGACGGGGAATGCCACACCTAACGCGGCCGCCTGGAGCGGTATTTCGACGGCCTGTTTCCAGGTAGCGCAGAGCGTGTAATGTTTCAGTAGGGGTTCTTCCCTGGGAGGAAGGGGGAGGACAAAAGTAGAAGAGACCTCACGACAGAACCAAACAAAACCCGCGTTGC
>JADGIC010000028.1 GCA_019683615.1 Alicyclobacillaceae bacterium
TCCGCCGGCCGTGTCACGTCCCGTCGGCCGGCCGGCGGGTGGGCCGCATTAGCGGCGATTTTCGCTGGCAGGCCTGCGTCCTGCCCGGGCCCGTACAGCGCGAGCAGCTCTTCGCGGGTGATCCACACCAGCTTTAGCTTTGTCGGCTGCAGGCCTTGGCGGAGCCGCCGGAATCCCGCCGGGTGGTAGAGGCCGAGCAGAAAGCGCAGGTATGCCTCGTCGATGCGCGTGCCCCACGTGCGCGGGACGTCTTCCACATGAAACCCCAGCAACTCCAGTCCCCGGTTCATCAGCGTCTTCGCCATGATCACCCGGACATGGCCGTAGTCCGGGTGGTTGGCAAGCAACCTCGCCAGGTTGCGCAGGCCGTCGCGGGTGTAGCGCAGCACTGTGACGAGGGCGCGGTGGTCGGTTTCCGTGCTGAGCGCTGTCACCGTGTCGTTTTGGATGTGCAGGTCGAGGGCGGCGTTGCCGTCGTCGACCAACAGTTGGCCGGTGCGGGCGTCGCGGCGCCGGCCGTGCCGCCACACAGCCGGGCAGACGCGGAACATCGCATCGACCGGCCGAATCCGCAGCACCACGGTGAATCCCCATTCAATCAACGCCCAAAAGTCGACGACCCACCGCCGCGGCACCGGATACCCGCGCCGGCGCGCCTGTTGGCGGGCCCGCTGCTCCTGTCGCATCCGCTCGATTTCGCCGACGGTGGTCAGCGTGAACCCGAGGTCGCGCAACTGCTTGACAACCTCGCGCAGCGCCGCCAACATCTCCCGCGCGGCGCCGGGGCTGCCGCCGGCGTCGTGGCACAGGACAATGGCGCCGGGCGCGGCGCCGGTGACGATGCGCCGGGCAATGTCCGCGGCGCGGCTGTCGGGGCGCCAGTCGATCGCGCGCACGGACCACAGCACCGGCTTCAGCCGCAAACAACTGCAGGCTATGCGCGTGCACAGGTTGAACGCGCCCCACGGTGGCCGGTAAAAGCGCACGGGTCGTCCCGTCAGTTCCTCAAGGAGCCGTTTAGAGCCGGCGATGTCAAGCCAGGTGGAGACCGGTCCGCGCGTCCAGTGATGCCGGTGCCGGGCAGAGTGGGAGGCCACTTCGTGGCCTTCCTGAATCATGCGGGCAATCAGTTCGGGGTGTTTCGCGGCGCGTTCGGCGACAACAAAAAACGTCGCCGACACGCCCGCCTCGCGGAGGATGTCGAGACATTCAGGCGTGTAGCGGGGATCCGGCCCGTCGTCGAAGGTCAAGGCGACGGCGCGCTGGTGCGGAGTGCCACGGGCGAGCGTGCCCGCGTGCAACAGGTGGAACACGGCTTCCGGGACGACGGTGTACAAAGCGGCCAGCCCCAGCCCTCCGCAAATCCACCACACCCATGCCGGCATCGCGGACACCCCCTGCGTAAATCCGTGGGCGGCGGTTGGTATGCACCGCTTTCCCGGCGCCCATGCCCTGCGCCCCTTGCTGCGGGCGCCATGGACGGCGTCGTGTTTGCGTCCGCTTCCATCGTACCAGCCCGCCGGCTTGGAGACAACGAACGGAGTGCAGCCGGCGGCCGCCTGCGCGTCCGGCCGCAGCCGAGCGCAGCCTGCGTCCGGCGGGACGGCGGGCGATCCGTTGGGGCGCACTCACTGGGCGGCGGCCCGCCGCCGTTTCGCCGCCACCCGCCGCCGGCGCGCAGCGTGGCGGCGGCTGACCGACTCGATGGGCAAGAACATGTAGATCACGCCCATGGTCAGAATCACGCCGGCCGACAGCCAGAAGGGCGCGGACGGCCCGGCTGCATCCCACAGCAGGCCGCCCAGGTACGGGCCGGCGGCCGAGCCGAGGCCGTCGACCGTCTGGAACACGCCCCACAGGGTGCCCTTTTTGTCCGGGTCGATGGCGTGATCGAGCACGGTATTCCAAGCCGGCAAAATGAACGCGTAGCAGATCCCGACCACGCCCACGAACGCGTACGTGAACAGCAATGAGTGGTAAAACGGGTACACGGCCAGACCGGCACCGGCGACGAGGAACGCCGGCACGAGAAAGCGGCGTGGGCCGAAGCGGTCGACCAAGCGGCCAGCAGGCAAGAGCAGCGCGACGGCGACGATGCCGCCCGCCACCATGACCGTGCTGTACACGGCCGGCGCCATGCGCAGGACGACGCGCGTGTACAGCGTCAGGATGGGCACCAGCGACGCGACGGCGAACGTCTGTGCGAACATGCCGGGAAACAGCAAGGCGACCTCGCGCACGTTACGCCACAGCCCGTGCCAGTAGCGCACACGGGCGATGCGCGTGCGGGCCGGCCGGCGGACGGCCTGGGGCTGTCGAACCAGCCACCACGCCTGGGCGAAGCCGATGACGTCGACGGCAATCAACACCCAGAAGGCGAGTTGGTAGGTCCGGTCGATGAGGAAGTTGACCAGCACCGTGCCAAGACCCACGCCGATCAGCCAGAAGATGTACAGGTAGCCCATGAAGGAGGCCCGCTTCTGCTCCGGCGTGGCAATGCCGATGGCCGCCATCGCCGCTGGCCACATCGGGGTGACGCCAAGCCCGTACAGGCCAGCCGCCAACAACATCGCCCAGACCGTGTGCACGCGGCTCATCAGGAACACGGAGAGGACAGCCAGGGCGAAGCCGGCCAACAGTACGCGCCGGTGCCCGAGGCGGTCAATCAGCCAACCGACGGGCACGCGCAACACGTTGTCGACGATGTAGTGAACGGAAATGGCAAGGCCCGTCCACTCCACGGCAAACCCGAGCACCGTGCGGCCGTACGTCGGCAGCAGCGAATAGACAAGCGCTCCGCGCACAAACTCGGAGCACGTGATGGACGTCAGGACGCCGAACACGAACGGGTGAAACAGCTCCGGCTCCACCCACCGGCCGATGCGTCCGCGCAAGCCACCCTCACCTGGCAACGTCGTCACACTCCATTTCGAAGCGGAAGGCTGCACGGGCAGCCGGTGCCGGAACCGCCGCAGTCCGCCCGCTCACAACTGACACCACTCACGACTGATATGAATAGTGTGCCCGGGCTTGGCATCGATTAGCGATTTCAATCAGCCCCGCCGCGATTTCTTGCGCGGCGTTCAGTTTGCGCACGCGCTGCGTCCGGCTGCGCATCAACAGGCGCTTCTCGGGGCGCCGGACCAACAGTTCGTACAGGTGTTCACTGACCTGCCGCCGGTTGCGGGCGAGCACGGCGACGCCGGAAGCCACCAGGAACTTGGCGTTCTGCACCTCCTGCCCGGGAATCGGACGGTACAGGAGCATCGGCAGTTGCATGGCCAGCGCTTCGGAGATGGTGAGTCCGCCTGCTTTCGTGAGGATCAGGTCGGAGACGGCCATCAGTTCCCACACCTCCGAGACGAACCCGTATACCCGCACCGGATTGGCGGCGTGGCGTTGGCTGGCGGTCAGTTGGGCGTACAGCCGCTCGTTGCGGCCGGTGACCACGAGCACCTGCACCGGGTGCGGATACTGGAACAGCTCTTCGCAGATCTGGACGATGTCGCCCATGACCCCGTACGCGCCGCCCATCACCAACACCGTCGGCCGCCCCGGGTCCAAGCCGTGTTTTTGTTGCAGGGCCGACCGGTCAAACGGGCGTTCGAAGGCGGGCCGGATGGGAATGCCGCTGACGCGGATGTGGTCGTCCGGGATCCCGCGCGCCAGCAACCCGCGGCGCACGTATTGGGAGCCGACGAAGTAGATGTCCGTCAGCGGGTGAATCCATTGGCTGTGCACGGCGTGATCGGTGATCACGGTGGCCAACGGCACGTCTGTGCGCCGCTGTTGTTTCAAAAAGGAAACGACGCCGGCCGGTGTCGGGAACGTCGAGAGAACGACGTCCGGCTGGAACCGTTGGAGCATGCCGGCCAGCTCGTCGATGCCCAATGAATTCAGTTGCCTTTGGATCAACGAAGACGGCGGGATCTGACTGGTCCCCCTGTAAAACCACCCGTACAAGGCGGGGGCGAAGCGAACGCTCTTCAGGTAACAGTACTTCGCCACCGAGTCGAGGACAGGGTGCACGGTCCGCATGTAATCCATGACTTCCACCTGGGTCTGCGGACTTTGGATGGCTAACGCGTCCCGCACCGCGTACGCCGCTTGCTGGTGCCCTTCTCCGTAGGACGCTGAGAGCACTAGCAGCCGGGACAAAGGCGACACGCTGGAGCACCTCACTTTTGAAGGGGAACTTCACCAGTAGTCCACATTATACCATACTCCCCGAGGTGGACAGTGTGGCCCCGGGGGTTGGCCGCAGGGGCCGGTCGCAGGGGCAAACCGCAGAGCCGGGGCGGCCAGGCACGGGGCCGCTGAGCGGGTGCTTGCAGGCGGCTGGCTGAAGCGGCACCGGCACGGATTCTGCTATAATGGCTGGCGAACGTCTGTCCGTGTCACACGGCGCGGGAAGCTGTTTGGCACGCGTTGAGCGGACGCCGGCGGAAGGGAGTGAGCGGGGTGAGCATGCAGCCGCTGCGGGTGATGACGGTGTTCGGGACGCGGCCGGAGGCGGTGAAGATGGCGCCGCTGGTGAAAGCGTTGGAGCAAACGGCGGGGATTCGGTCGCTGGTCTGCGTGACGGCCCAGCACCGGGAGATGCTGGACCAGGTGCTGGATGTGTTCGGCATCGTGCCGGACGACGACCTGAACATCATGGAGCCGTCGCAGACGCTCGGCACCATTACGCGCAAGGCGCTGTCCGGGCTGGAGCAGGTCATCGAATCCCGGCAGCCGGACATCGTTTTGGTCCACGGCGACACCACGACGACGTTCGCGGCAGCCCTGGCGGCGTTTTACCACCAGGTGGCCATCGGTCACGTCGAGGCGGGCCTGCGCACGTATGACAAGTACAGCCCCTTCCCGGAGGAGATGAACCGGCAGCTGGCGGATGTGTTGTCGGACCTGTATTTCGCGCCGACCGACTGGGCGGCCGACAACCTCCGCCGTGAAGGGCGGCCGCCGGAGCGGATCTTTGTGACCGGCAACACGGCCATCGACGCCATGCAGACGACGGTCCGCCCGGCGTACCACCATCCGGTGCTTGACCGCTTGCCGCCCGGCGGGCGGTTGGTCTATATGACGGCGCACCGGCGGGAAAACTTCGGCGAACCGCTGCGAAACATCTGCCGCGCCGTCCTGCGCTTGGTGGAGTCGTTTCCCGACGTGCACCTGGTGTACCCGGTGCACCTCAACCCGAACGTACGCGACACGGTGTGGTCGGCGCTGGGGACGCACCCGCGCATCCACCTGATTGACCCGCTGGGCGTGATCGACAACCACAACTTCATGGCCCGCGCCTACCTCATCCTGACCGACTCCGGCGGCATCCAGGAGGAGGCGCCGAGCCTCGGCGTGCCGGTCCTGGTCCTGCGCGAAACCACCGAACGGCCGGAAGGCGTGGCGGCTGGCACGTTGAAGCTGGTAGGGACGGATGAACAGGCGATTTTCGAGGAGGCTTCACGGCTGCTCACGGACGCCCAGGCGTACCGGGACATGGCGGGGCGGAAAAACCCGTACGGAGACGGGCGGGCGTCGGAGCGCATCGTGCAGGCCATCCTTCACCACTTCGGGCGCGGGGCGCCCCCGCAGCCGTTCGTCTACCAACCTTCGCCGCTGGCGCCTGCGCAGTGACCGCCCCGCCCTGAACGGTGCCGCCAGCTGTGTGCAATGGTGTCGGAAATCCGAACAAATCGCCGCGCCTGCCGATCCGGCCGGCCCTGGCAAGCCCCGTTCGTTGACAACGATTTTGGCGGTATTGTACTATAGGCGAGGGTTCTGGCATTTCACGGTGAGGTACACAGGTTTCACGGTGCGAAACCCTGAACAGGGTGTCCGGTTGCAGCACCGGGGTGTCCGCCCGCAGCGCCGGTGAGCGCGGCGAACGAGCGCGGCTGCCTCGGACCTGGGCGTGCCCTTCAACACGGTTCCACAGGCTGCGGCGGGACAGCGCTTTCCTGCTGGTCTAGGGCGGTGCGTACGGCCGCCCGGGCCTTGGTGTGCCCCGAATCCGTGCCATGTGCCGCTGAGGTGGTGCAGACCATCGCCGACAAAGACAAAGAGCCCCGCAGCGAATTCCGGCCGTGGAAAACATTTGCCCTCTTTTCCGGGGCTACGCTGCAACTCGCCACCTGTATCGTCGTGTTCGGCTACCTGGGTCACCTGCTCGCCCTGCGCTGGCATCACGCTTGGGTCACTGCGGCGGGAGTCGCCGCCGGGGTTGTCGTGGGTTCGTCGGGGCTCGCGTTCCTCGCAAAACAGGTCTTGGGAGACAAGCCATGAATGATCTGGCCAAGGTGAATGCACGGATTCGCGCTATCAAACGAGCTGGGTTGGCTTTTTTTGTGCTCACCCTGTTGGTTTGGCTGGCCGTGCCGGGGTGGCGGGCGGCCATGAACGGCCTGGTGCTCGGCGAGCTGGGCGGCGCCTACGTGGTCTTCAGTATGATCCGGCAGGGACATGTCAACGATAACCTGCAGGGCACGGCCTTGTTCGCGTCAGGCATGCTCGGTATGGTCACCCGCTGGCTTGTGTTGGCGGCGATCATCGTGATTGCTCTGAAGGTCCCGAACATCAACGTGTACACCGCACTGATTGGCTACATGCTCGGGTTTGTTCTGATTTTCGCCGGATTCTACGGATTTGCCAGAAACCAGAATGAGACTTCCGGAGCAAAGTAGGTGAGAAAGTGCCAGCGTTCCCGTACTTGTTTCCGAACAGCTTCCCCATCAACCTGACCACCATCGGCATGATGATTCTGACGGGATTGATTGTGCTGGTCATGCTCCGGCTTGCCCTGCGCAAACTGGACATGCGCAGTCCGCGGGGCATGCAGAATCTGATGGAATGGGTGGTCGACTTCGCGACGGGGATGGCGAGGGACACGATGCCTGGTGAGAAGGCGGTGCAGTGGGTGTTGCCGCTTGCGTTCACCATGCTGATCTACCTGTTCGTCGCCAACTGGCTGGGCCTCATCTGCACCATCGCCATCCACCTGGACAAGCCGATTCCGTGGCTGGGCATCACGGCGGAGCGGCTGGAGGCAGCCCACGGGGAGGTGTCGCTGTTCGACTCGCCCACTGCCAACATGAGCATGACGCTCGGCTTGGCCATCATGGTCTGGGTGATCAGCCACGCGCGCGGGCTGCGCCATCCCAGGCAGTACTTCCGGCACTTCATCTCACCGTCACCGCTGGCCATTATCGAAGAAATCACCAACCCGTTGACGCACGGCATGCGTCTGTACGGGAACATCTTCGCCGGCGAGGCGCTGCTTGGCATTCTGTTGGGCGTGCCGCTGTTGTTCGGCTGGATACCCATCAGCCTGCCGCTTTTGCTGGTGTGGCTGTTCTACAGCGCCTTTGTGAGCACCATCCAGGCATACGTGTTCTCCATCCTGATGTGCCTGTACATCGGCAACAAGTCGTTTGACGAAGGCCACGCCGGACATTGAGGCGGGGCCCTGGCCAAGGATCCAAGGTCCACAAACCCTGGAATACATTACTCGTCAATGTCAATTCTTTAAAGGAGGATTCCTGTCCATGACCATGGTCACCGCACTGTCCAACATTGCCGTTGCCCTGCTGTTGGGTCTTGCCGCTGTCGGTTCCGGCGTCGGCGACGGTCTCGTCATGAGCAAGTACGTGGAAGGCGTCGCCCGCCAGCCAGAAGCCCGCGGCTCCATCTTCGCCAGCGCGCTGCTGGGCGTCGCTCTCGTCGAGGCGTTCCCCGTGATTGCGCTCGCCTTCGGCATCATCATGCTGTTCACGGTCGGGCGCCTGTAAGATTCGCACCGCCGCGTCGGTGAACAAGACCGGAAAGGGAGGGTGCGAAGGTGTTTGAGACGGGAACGTTTATAGTCTCCATCGTGACGTTTCTCATCCTTTTCTTCCTGATTCAACGCTTTGGCTTCAAACCGCTCGCGAAGATGCTGGAACAGCGCCGCCTGCACGTCGAGCGGCAGATCACTGAGGCGGAACAGAACCGGGCTGAGGCGGAAAAGCTGCTCGCCGAACACCGGCAGCTGCTTGAGCAGTCCCGCCAGGAGGCGCGCCAGCTGCTGGACGCGGCGCGGGCGCGCGCAGACGAGCAGTCGCGGGAAATCCTCGCGGCCGCACAGGCGGAGGCGCAGCGGTTGCTGGAAGAGGCGCGCCAGCTGATTGAGCGCGAGCGGACAGAGGCGCTGAACGCCGCCCTCAACCGCGTGGCCGAGCTGTCCGTGGAACTGACAGAAAAGCTGCTGCGCAGCCGCGTCTCCGAGGCGACCCACAAAGAGATGGTGGAAGAGGCGCAGAAGCACCTCGGTGAACTGGTATGCTGAGCGGCGCCGTGACCAACCGCTACACGCGAGGGTTGTTCGAGTACGCGTCGGCGCACGGCATCGTCGATGCGGTGGACGAAGGGCTCGCGGCCCTCGCCCGGGCGCTCGCCGACAACCCGGGACTGCAAGAGTTCCTGGAACACCCGCTGATCTCCCCAGAGCAGAAGGTCGAGTTGTTGCAGCAGGCGTTCGGCGGCAACCTGGACCCGGCGTTGCGAAACTTCCTGCACCTGTTGTTCGCGCGCAAGCGGGGCGGGTACATCGCCGCCGTCTACGAGCGCTTCCATCAACTTGCCCAAGACGCCAAAGGGTACGTCGAGGTGCAGGTGGAGAGTGCCCAGCCGATGCCCGAAGATGACGTCGCGCGGGTCGAGCAGGAGTTGAGCCGGGCGCTGCGCAAGCAGGTGAAAGCGACTGTGCAGGTGGTCCCGGATCTGATCGCCGGGTGCCGGATTCGCATGGGGGATCGCGTGATGGACGCCACTGTCCGCGGCGCCCTTGACCAGTTCCGTGCGCGCCTGTTGGCCAAGGGCGCGAGCTGACGGGCCCGGCGAGAGCGAACGGGTGGCGAAAGCGAGGGGGATGGATGTGAGCATACGACCGGACGAAATCAGCACGATGATTCGTCAGCAGATAGAGCAGTTTGAAGCCCAGGTCAAGTTGTACGACACCGGCGTCGTGCTGCAGGTCGGCGACGGTATCGCCCGCCTGCACGGGTTGGAGAACGTGATGGCCGGGGAGCTGGTCGAGTTTCCGAACGGCGTGCTGGGCATGGCGTTCAACCTGGAGGAGGACAACGTCGGCGTCATCGTTCTGGGCCCCGTCACCGGGATCCAGGAAGGAGATCAGGTCAAGCGTACCGGCCGCATCGCCCAGGTGCCGGTTGGCGAGGCGCTGCTCGGCCGCGTTGTCAACCCGCTCGGGCAGCCGCTCGACAACCGCGGGCCGATTGAGGCGACCGACTTCCGCCCCGTGGAGTCGCGGGCGCCGGGCGTGATCGACCGCCGTTCCGTGTATGAGCCGCTGCAGACCGGCATCAAGGCGATTGACTCGATGATCCCCATCGGCCGCGGTCAGCGCGAGCTGATCATCGGCGACCGCCAGACCGGCAAGACGGCGATCGCGATTGACACCATCATCAACCAAAAGGGCCAAGGCGTGAAGTGCATCTACGTCGCCATCGGCCAAAAGCAATCGACCGTCGCCCGCGTGGTCGAGACGCTGCGCCGCTACGGGGCGATGGAGTACACGACCGTCGTCTCGGCGAGCGCGTCCGACCCGGCGCCGCTGCTGTTCCTTGCGCCGTACGCCGGCTGCGCGATGGGCGAGTACTTCATGTACAAAGGCGAGCACGCGCTTGTCATATACGACGACCTCAGCAAACAGGCGGCGGCTTACCGTGAGATGTCGCTGCTGCTGCGGCGTCCGCCGGGCCGCGAGGCATACCCGGGCGACGTGTTCTACCTGCACTCGCGCCTGCTGGAGCGGGCGGCCAAGCTGTCGGATGCGCGCGGCGGCGGCTCGCTGACGGCGCTGCCCTTCATCGAGACGCAGGCCGGCGACGTGTCAGCCTACATCCCGACGAACGTGATCTCCATCACCGACGGCCAGATCTACCTGGAGTCCGACCTGTTCTACGCCGGTATCCGGCCGGCCGTAAACGTCGGTATCTCAGTGTCCCGCGTCGGCGGCAACGCGCAGATTCGCGCGATGCGCAAGGTCGCCGGCACGCTCCGCCTCGACCTTGCCCAGTACCGGGAACTGCAGGCGTTTGCCCAGTTCGGATCCGACCTGGACAAGGCCACCCAGGCGCGCTTGGCCCGCGGCGAGCGGACGGTGGAGGTCCTCAAGCAGGCGCAGTACAAGCCGATGCCCGTGGAACAGCAGGTCGTCTCCATCTGGGCGGCCGTCAACGGCCACCTGGATGACATCCCGGTTGCCGCCGTGCAGCGGTTCGAGGAAGAGTGGTTGGCGTTTGTCGGTTCGAACTACGGGCAGATCTACGAGTCCATCCGGACGACGAAGGACCTGACCGACGAGACCCAGGCGTTGTTGAAGGAAGCGGTCGCGAAGTTCAAGGCGACGTTCGTCGCCTGATCCGGACGGCGGGCCGAGAAGGTGGTGAAACAAAGTGCCGCAAAGTGCCAGAGACATCCGCCGGCGCGTGAAGAGCGTCGCCAACACGGCCAAGATCACGAAGGCGATGGAGATGGTGGCGGCGGCGAAGCTGCGCCGGGTCCAAGAGGCGGTGCAGCTGTCAAAGCCCTACCTGGCCAAGATGCAGGCGATGCTGGCGGGCATCTCGAAGACCACGCGCTACATCAAGCATCCGCTGCTCGCCGAGCGGCCGGTGCGGCGGACGGGCTACCTGGTGATCACGGCGGACCGCGGTCTGGCCGGCCCCTACAACGCCCAGGTGATCCGCACGGCGCTGCAGGAGTTCCGGAAAAAGGACCGGTCGACCTACGTGATCTACGCCATCGGCCGGCGCGGGCGGGACTTTTTCCAGCGCCACGGGTACCCGCTCGGCGGCGAGGTGACCGGCTTGCCGGACTCGCCGACCTACCAGAGCGTGGGCGCGCTGGCCGAGCAGATTGTGCGCGCGTACGGCAACGAGGAATTCGATGAACTGTACTTCATCTACAACGAGTTCATCAACCCGGTCACGCAGCGGCCGGTTGTGAAAAAGGTGTTGCCGCTGTCGGGCGTCGGCGGGGACGAAGCCCTCAAGCCGGTCCAGTACCTGTACGAGCCGGACGCGGAAACGGTGTTCGCGCGGCTGTTGCCGAAGTACGCGGAAACGCTCGTTTACCAGGCGGTGCTGGACGCCAAGGCGAGTGAACACGGCGCCCGCATGACGGCGATGGGCAACGCGACGGACGCAGCCAACGAGATGATTGAACAACTGACGTTGGCACTCAACCGGGCGCGCCAGGCGGCCATCACGACGCAGATTGTGGAGGTTGTCAGCGGCGCCGAGGCGCTGAAGTAACCCGGTGGATGCGCGCTGGCTGCGCAAAGGAGGGAACGCGGTGAACAAGGGATATGTGCTGCAGGTGATGGGTCCCGTCGTCGACGTCCGCTTTCCGGACGGGAAGCTGCCTGCTATCAACAACGCCTTGCGAATTGACCACGAAGGCGAGGTGCCCGTGCACCTGACGCTCGAGGTGGCGCTGCACCTGGGCGATAACGTCGTCCGCACGGTGGCGATGTCGTCCACAGACGGCCTCGTGCGCGGCGTCGAGGTGATTGACACCGGCCGGCCAATCGCGGTGCCTGTCGGACAGGGCACGCTCGGCCGCATCTTCAACGTGCTCGGCGAGCCGATTGACGAGGCGGGGCCGGTGCAGGCGGCGGAAACCTGGTCGATTCACCGGGACGCGCCGGCCTTCGCGGATCTGTCCACGAAGGTCGAGGTGTTCGAGACCGGCATCAAGGTCATCGACCTGCTGGCTCCTTACATCAAAGGCGGCAAGATCGGCCTGTTCGGCGGCGCGGGTGTCGGTAAGACGGTGCTGATTCAGGAGCTGATCCACAACGTCGCGAAGGAGCACGGCGGCTTCTCGGTGTTTGCCGGCGTCGGCGAGCGCACGCGCGAAGGAAACGACCTGTACCACGAGATGAAGGAGTCCGGCGTCATCGACAAAACGAGCATGGTGTTCGGTCAGATGAACGAGCCGCCGGGGGCGCGTCTGCGCGTGGCTTTGACGGGACTGACGATTGCCGAGTACTTCCGCGACGTCGAAGGGCGCGACGTTCTGCTCTTCATCGACAACATCTTCCGCTTCACGCAGGCCGGCTCCGAGGTGTCGGCGCTGCTCGGGCGAATGCCGTCCGCCGTGGGCTACCAGCCGACGCTGGCGACGGAAATGGGCCAGTTGCAGGAGCGGATTGCCTCGACGGTGAAAGGGTCCATCACGTCGATTCAGGCCATCTACGTCCCGGCTGACGACTACACCGACCCGGCGCCGGCGAACACGTTCACGCACCTGGACGCGACGACCAACCTGGAGCGGCGGATTGCCGAGATGGGCCTGTATCCGGCCGTCGATCCGCTGGCGTCCACGTCGCGCGCGCTCAGCCCGGAGATTGTCGGCGAGGAGCACTACCAAGTGGCCCGCCGCGTCCAGCAGGTGCTGCAGCGCTACCGCGAGCTGCAGGACATCATCGCCATCCTCGGCATGGACGAGTTGAGCGACGAGGACAAGCTGACGGTGTCGCGGGCGCGCAAAATCCAAAACTTCCTCTCGCAGCCGAACTTCGTGGCGGAGCAGTTCACGGGCATCCCCGGGAAGTACGTGCCGGTGAAGGACACCGTGCGCAGCTTCAAGGAGATCCTGGATGGCAAGTGCGACGAGATTCCGGAGAGCTATTTCCGGTACAGGGGAGCCATCGAAGAAGTGTACGAGGCCGCGGAGAGAGATGGCATCGCCGTTTGAGCCCCAGCCCTGACGGCCGGGCCAGCGCGGGCAGGGAAGGGATGACCTGATGAGCACGGTCCTGTTTGAAGTGGTGACCCCGGAGCGGGTGGTGTTGTCAGAAGAAGTTCGAATGGTGTTCGTCTGGACGGGCGGCGGCGAACTGGGGATCCTCCCGAAGCACGCGCCGCTGGCGGCGACGGTGAAGCCGGGCGTGGTGAAGGTCCGCCTCCCGGACGGGGCGGAGGACTACATCGCGGTCTCGGGCGGGTTTCTCGAGGTGCTGCCGGAGCGGGTGACACTGCTCGCGGACACCGCCGAACTGGCGCACGAGATCGACGTGGAGCGGGCGCAGCGCGCCAAGGAGCGGGCGCAGGCGCGACTGTCGCAGCGGACGGAGGATGTCGACGTGGCGCGTGCCGAACTCGCGCTGCGGCGGGCGATGGTGCGCCTCGAGGCGGCGGAGCTGTCGACGCGGTCCGGGGCGCCGCTCTCGCGCCTGCGCGGGTAGTGGAGGCGGCCCTGGCGGCGGCTTCGCCGCCAGCGGCAAATTGGTGTCTGCGCGTGCCTGCGTACCGCGGGATCGCATGCCGACAACTGTTTCAGGCGTGGGCGAGGCCCTGTGTTGCAAAGCAGCCACAGCCGTGGCTGCTTTGTTGTACACCCGTAAAAGGCGTCTGTTATAATTATGAAGGTCGGCGAAGCTTCCTCTATTTAGTGGAGGGAAACCCATGTCCCCATATTGGAACGCGTACTTGTACGTTGTTTTGTTCACTCTCTTCGGACTCCTGTTGCCGTTCGCCGCGCTTTGGATCATCGGCCCCATTCTTCGCCCGAACAAACCCGCGAAGGGAAAACTGACCACCTACGAAAGCGGCTTGGAACCGTTCGGAGACGCCCACGTCCGCTACCACGCGCGATACTACCTGTTTGCGCTGTTGTTCGTCGTGTTCGACGTGGAGACGCTGTTCCTGTACCCGTGGGCCGCCAGTTTCCACCAGCTGGGCTTGTTCGCGCTGGCGGAGATGCTGTTGTTCATTGTGATGCTGGCCATCGGGCTGATTTACGCATGGCGAAAGAAGGTGCTGGAATGGACCTGAGCCGCGCTCGTCAGCTGCCCGTCATCGAGTACGAGGGGTTCACCCCTGAAGAAAACGCGGAGTTGAGAAAGGCCGGCCTGGTATTGGCGCCGTTGGAGGAGCTGAAGGCGTGGGCGCGCAGCAACAGCCTGTGGCCGCTGACGTTCGGACTCGCCTGCTGCGCCATCGAAATGATGGCAACCGGGGCGTCCCACTACGACCTTGACCGGTTCGGCATCATCTTCCGGGCCTCACCGCGCCAGGCGGACGTGATGATTGTCGCAGGCACAGTCACGAAGAAGATGGGCCCGCTGCTGCGTCGGCTGTACGAGCAGATGGCGGAACCGAAATGGGTGATTGCCATGGGGGTGTGCGCCACCGCCGGCGGCCCGTACGTCCGCAGCTACTCGGTGGTGAAAGGAGTCGACCAAATCGTCCCGGTCGACGTCTACATTCCCGGCTGCCCGCCGTCGCCGCCTGCGCTCATCTACGGCCTCAACCTGCTGCAGCAGAAGATCCGCCGGGAGGCGCGGGGGAGGCGGGTGATGGAGGCGTGAGCGAAGAGGAGCGCAAAGCTGAGACGACCGCCCCGCAGGCGCCGAGCGCGGCAAGTGCGGCCAACCGCGCGGCGGGCGCCGGCGAATCCGGCGCGAAGGCGGAGGCGAAGCCGGCGGCTGCCAAGGCGCAGGCTGCGAAAGCGGCACCCCCGGACCCTCGCGTGGAGGCCGCCAAGGCGGTCGCTGAACAGATCAAACAGGTGCTGGTACGGGAGTTCGGGGAGGCGGCGGTCGAGGAGACCGGCGTCGCGCACCGGACACCGATGGTTCGCGTCCGCAAGCAGGACTGGCCGAAGGCGGTCGAGTTCCTGCGGACCCATCCGGACTGGAAGCTGAATTACGCGGAATGCATGGCCGGCACCGACTACCCGGATTACATTGAAATCGTCCTGTACGTTCAATCAACCGAACTCGGCCACTTCGTCTGTTTGAAGACGCGTACGGACCGGGACCCGGCAGAAGTCCCCTCACTGGTCGCCAGCCACCCCGGACTCAACTGGGAGGAGCGGGAGATCTACGACCTGTTGGGCGTGCGCTTCACCGGCCACCCGGACCTCCGCCGAATCATGATGTGGGAAGGGTTCAAAGGCCATCCGCTCCGTAAAGATTACCGGGAGTGGGACTGAGGGGGGAGGCAGATGGCGCAAACCGAAGAAACCCTGGAGCGGCTGGGCGTGCCGGCGGACAAGCTTGAGCACCACCGCCTGCGCCTGGACGACGATCCGGACGTGCGCACGGAGGAAATGCTGCTCAACGTCGGCCCGCAGCACCCGAGCACGCACGGCGTGTTCCGACTCTTGGTCAAGATCCGCGGCGAAACGATACTCGACGCCGAGCCGGTGATTGGGTACCTGCACCGGGGCACGGAAAAGCTGGCCGAAGACCTCCAGTACACGCAGATCATCCCGTACACCGACCGGCTCGATTACCTGGCGGCGATGTTGAACAACTACGCCTTGTGCCACACGGTGGAGGAGGCTCTGGGATTGGAGATCCCGGAGCGCGCCGAGTACTTGCGCGTCATCGTGATGGAGCTGCAGCGGATCGCGTCGCACCTGCTGTTCATCGGCACGTACCTGCTCGACCTGGGCGCCATGAGTCCGTTCCTGTACGTGTTCCAGGAGCGGGAGCGCATCGTGCAGATGTTCAACAAGATCTGCGGCGCCCGTCTGACGTACAACTACATGCGCATCGGCGGCGTCAAATGGGACGCGCCGCCCGGCTGGCTGGACGAGGTGCGGGCGTTCGTCCCCTTCATGAAGGAACGCATCAAGATGTACGACGACCTCATCACCGGCAACGAGATCTTCCTGAACCGGACGCGCGGCATCGGCCAGTACGACACCGAAACCGCGCTGAAGTACGGCTTGAGCGGCATCAACCTGCGCTGCACCGGCTTTGCCTGGGACCTGCGGCGAAAGAAGCCGTACAGCATTTACGACCGGTTCGAGTTCGACATCCCGGTGGGCACCCGCGGCGACTGTTTCGACCGCTACTACCTGCACCTTTTGGAGATGCAGCAATCCCTGCGCATCGTGGAACAGGCGCTCGACCAGATCCCCGACAGCGGGCCGGTGCTGGGCAAGGTGCCGAAGCTCATCCGCGTGCCGAAGGGCGAGTACTACAGCGGCATCGAAGGGGCGCGCGGGGAACTGGGCTTTTACATTGTCAGCGACGGCAAAGACAAACCGTACCGGCTGAAGATCCGCAAGCCGTCGTTCGTCAACCTGCAGCTGTTGCCGGAGTTGCTGCGGGGCCAGAATATCGCCAACCTGATCGCCATCCTCGGCGCGGTTGACATCGTCCTCGGGGAGGTGGACGCTTGATGTGGGACTGGCAGAACGCCTCTCCGCTGACCGGACTGAACTTCGTCGCGATGGTGGTGGGGGCGGTGGTCGTGCTGGCCATCGGGCTGGGGGTCGTCACCTACACCATCTATGCCGAGCGCAAGGTCATCGGCTGGATGCAAGGCCGCATCGGGCCGAACCGGGTGGGACCGTTCGGGCTGCTGCAGTCCATCGCCGACATCGTCAAGCTGCTGATTAAGGAAGACGTCGTCCCGGAGCGGGCCGACCGCGTCCTCTTTCTGCTGGCGCCGGTGATTGCATTCATCCCTTCGTTCATGGTGCTGGCGGTCATCCCGTTCTCGGCCCGCCACCCGTTCACCGCCAACCTGGCGGTCGGCGCCCTGTACTACATCGCGCTGTCGGCGATCACGATTCACGGGGTGATGCTCGGCGGCTGGGCGTCCAACAACAAGTACGCGCTGATCGGCGGGATGCGCAGCGCGGCGCAGATGCTCAGCTACGAGGTGCCGCTGGGGCTGTCGCTGGTCGGCGTGATCCTGATGGCGGGATCGCTCAACCTGAACGACATCGTGGAAGCGCAGGCGAGGTCCGGCTGGTGGTACATCGTCCCGCAGTTCCTCGGTTTCTGTGTGTTTTTGGTGGCTGCCACCGCCGAGTTGAACCGCACCCCGTTCGACCTGCCGGAGGCGGAGTCCGAGCTGGTGGCCGGTTACCACGTGGAGTACACCGGTTTCCGCTTCGCGTTCTTCATGCTCACCGAATACCTGTACTTGTTTGCGATGGGCGGGCTGATGGCCACCCTGTTCCTCGGCGGCTGGACGGGGCCGTGGCTGCCGGGCTGGCTGTGGTTCGCCATCAAGGTGTTCGCGTTTATCTTCTTCCAGTTCTGGCTGCGCGCGACGATGCCGCGCATCCGCGTCGACCAGCTGATGTCGTTCAGTTGGAAGGTGCTGTTGCCGCTGGCGCTGCTGAACCTGGTCGTGACGGCGGTGCTCAAGGCGTTCCTTTCCTGAGGTCATTCTCACAGCGGATTGGGGTGAGACGATGTTCGGGTTTCTCAAAGGTCTCGGCGTGACGCTGAGCCAACTGCCGAGAAAAAAAGTCACGCTTCAGTACCCCGACGTGATGCCGGAGTGGCCGGAGCGGTTCCGCGGCGTGCACCGCTTCATCCCGGAGCTGTGCATCGTATGCAACCAGTGTGCGCGCATCTGTCCGACCAGCTGCATCTCCCTGTCCGGGACGCGCGACGAAAACAAGAAACTGCGGATTGATACGTATGACATCAACTTTGACATCTGCATCCTCTGCGACCTGTGCACGGAGGTGTGTCCGACCGAGTCCATCCTGATGTCGGATACGTTCGAGCTGGCCAGTTACTCGCGCGACGACCTGTACCTGGACATGCACTGGCTGTATGAAAACGAATTGCGCTACGAGCGGGCGCACCCGGATCGCGTGGCGCCGGCGCAGCTGGAAAAGGCGGGTGAGGCGTGATGCTCGGCCTGGCCTGGACGCCGCCGATGATCGCCTTTTTGGTCATTTCGCTGCTGATTCTCGTCTGCGCCATCATGGCCATCAGCTTCCGCAAGGTGATTTACATGGCGCTCGCCATCGGCGGCGTGTTTCTCGGCTGTGCGGCGGTGTACATCCTGCTCGGCGCGGAGTTTGTCGGCGCCGCGCAGATTCTGATTTACGCAGGGGCGATCACGATTCTCATCATGTTCGCCATCATGCTCACGAACCACGAGGCCGAGGAGCCGCCTGCTGCGTGGAGCGTCCGTAACATCGCCGCTGCTGTCGGCTGTGTGCTGCTCGGCGTTACGCTGTACGCGGTGATCCGGTCGCAAAGCTGGCCACATGGTGCCGCCGGGGCGGACGTCAACCAAGGCCAGTCGAATCCGGTTGCCGTTGGATTGGCGCTGTTCCAACACTACACAGTGCCCTTTGAACTGGTTTCGCTGCTGCTCATCGTCGCACTGGTCGGTGCGGTCATTCTGGCCCAAGAGCGAAAGGAGGACGAGTGACATGGGCGGGGCGGGGTCCGTGGCCATTCCGGCGCAGTCGCTGCTCGCCCTCGCGGCCATCCTGTTCTGCGTGGGCCTGTACGGCGCGCTGACGAAGCGCAACCTGATTATCGTCCTGGTCTCCATCGAGCTGATGCTGAACGCGGTGAACATCAACCTGGTCGCCTTCTCCAGGCTGGGCGTGGCCCCCAATCTGAACGGCCAGGTGTTCGCGCTGTTCACCATCACCGTGGCCGCCGCCGAGATTGCGGTGGGGCTGGCTCTGCTGTTGGCGGTGTTCCGACTGCGGAAGACCAGCGAAGTGAAGGACCTGGACCTGCACAAATGGTAAGGGAGTGAGGGTATGGCGGCATACGCATGGCTGGTTCCGCTGCTGCCGCTGGCCGCGTACGTGTTTTTGTTCCTGTTGGGCCGGCGTGCGCCCGAAGCACTCGTGACCGCGGTCTCGGGCCTGCTCACGTTTGCCTCATTCTTGTTGAGCATCGCCGTGTTCCGGGCGCTCGGCGCCAACCCGGGCGCGGTCACCTACACGTACCACTGGCTGAGCGTCGGGACGCGCAGCATCGACTTCGGCTTCCAGGTGACCCACCTGAACGCGCTGATGCTGCTGGTGGTGTCGCTGGTCAGCACCTTCGTGCTCCTGTTCTCGAAAGGGTACATGCATGGTGACGAGCGGTTCTGCGTGTTCTACCAGTACTTGAACCTGTTTGTGTTTTCGATGCTGGCCCTCGTCATCTCGCCGAACTTCCTGCAGTTGTACATATTCTGGGAAATGGTCGGCCTGTGTTCGTACCTGTTGGTCGGGTTCTGGTACTACAAACCGGAAGCGGCGCTGGCAGCGAAAAAGTCGTTCATCGTCACGCGCATCGGCGACGCCGGGTTGTTTACGGGCATTATCCTGATGTTCCTCGCGACCGGGTCGTTCGACTTCACGACGGTCTTCCAGGCGGCGGCGTCCGGGCATCTGTCGCTCGGCTGGATTTCCGGCAGCGGGCTGGTCACCTTGCTCGCCATCCTCGTGTTTGTCGGCGCCATCGGCAAGTCGGCGCAGTTCCCGCTGCACGTCTGGTTGCCGGATGCCATGGAAGGCCCGACGCCGGTGTCGGCGTTGATCCACGCGGCGACGATGGTGGCGGCCGGCGTCTACCTGGTGGCGCGGGCGTATCCGCTGTTCCAGCTCAGTCCCGCCGCGTTGGAGACGGTCGCCTGGATTGGCGGTGTCACGGCGCTGTTGGCTGCGCTCATCGCCTTGACCCAGCGGGACATCAAGCGGGTGATCGCGTACTCCACCATCTCCCAGCTCGGGTACATGATGATGGCGCTTGGCGTCGGCGCGTACGCGTACGGCGTCTTCCACCTGATGACGCACGCCTTCTTCAAGGCGCTGTTGTTCCTTGCCGCCGGTTCCGTGATCCACGCGCTGGGCACGCAGGACCTGTTCGAGATGGGCGGCTTGGCGAGAAAGATGCCGGTGACGATGTGGACGTTTTTCGTCGGGGCGCTGGCGCTGGCGGGCATTGTGCCGTTCGCCGGGTTCTGGTCGAAAGACGACATCCTGACGGCCGCGCTGGAGGGCGGGCACACAGCCCTCTACGTGTTCGGGCTGGTCGCCGCCTTCTGCACCGCGTTCTACATCTTCCGCGCGTTCTTCCTCGCGTTCACGGGGGAGCCGCACCTGCCGGAAAAGCACCAGCACGCGCACGAGGGCTCTTGGGTGATGACGCTGCCGCTGCTTGCGCTCGCGGTGCTCGCCACCATCGGGGGATTCTTCAACACGCCGCTGAACGGGTACGGGCTGGAGAAGTACCTGTTCCACGACGCCGCTCTCTAC
>JADGIC010000029.1 GCA_019683615.1 Alicyclobacillaceae bacterium
TTTCACTATTCATTTCCTTCTGACCGCACCTCCGCGGACATGTCCCACGAAGTCGACTAGTTTCCAGTTCGCCGGAAAGAACTGGGCGCGAAATGTGGGTCCCAACAGCGAACAGAGCCGACTGTGTCCGCCACAGCCGGCTCTGCCGCAAGGGGTCCGCAGGAGACCTGTGGTCCGCGGACAGGGGTTGAGCGCCGAACCGTTACTTGCGGTAGAAGTCCCGGTTCTTCGCAATCCACTCCTTTTCTTCCTCCGGCACAAAGTCCTCTTGGTAGATGGCTGACACCGGGCACACAGGCTCGCAGGCCCCGCAGTCGATGCAGGTGTCCGGATCGATGAGGTACGTCTCGCCCGCGTCGTGAATCGCGTCGACGGGGCATGCCTCCACGCAGGAAGCGTCTTTCGTGCCAATGCACGCAGAAGTAATGACGAACGCCATCGGTTTCTCATCTCCTCTCTGTTGAGCCGGCGCGCGAGCGCCGTTGCCGTTCACAATCACAATGTATAACATCTTGGCCTCATCGCGCTATGCGTTCTGTCACAAAAAATGGGGGGTCAGATCGGACTACGGCCGGACTAGTTCGTCCGGACTCTCTCAATTTGGTCGTTTCGGGTCTGACCGCGGTGCCCGGCCCGGCGCACAATGAAATCGCAATGAGGGGATCTGTCGACTGGCAATCTGAAGCCCCTCCGGGAGGCGAACCAGATGACAGCGCGGGCGCGCAACAAGGAGAATGTCCGGTGGGTGTTGAACGCGCTCCGGGTATGGGTCGGGATGTGAACGTTCATGCACCGACGTTCGGGGGCTGCTTCAGGTACCGCACAGGGTCTGCCACAGGATCCTTGGTCCGCAGGCCCGAACTGTCGTGCAAGCGGTCGCCCGCTCTGAAGCCGAACGCGCACCCGTGCGGGGGGCGTTCGGCTTTCAGCGTTCACTGCGTTCACGTTGTGTCAGCAGTCAGCTTTGTTGGTATTGCTTCGCCCAGTAGCAACCAGCTGACGGCCGTCATCCGTTCACACGCCCAATTCGCACGCGAAACGTCTCAGGGCCGCGTTCAATGTAGTCCCAGGTGAAGATGCCCGGTCTCTCCAGTTCAAACTGGTAGCGGAGGGGCACCGGGTCGTGGTCGTTGACCAACAGCATCGCCTGCCCTGGTTCCAACTTGTCAAAGGTCTCAAAAATCACCCGGTGCTTCTGGTGTGGCGGGAAATCGGGAGCGTTTACGGTATACGCAAACGTGTCGGACATGTCGATGAACCTCCTGTGTTGGAACGGGATTGAACACATTTCACTGTACCGGATTAGCCGCCAGGCGGCGTGATACAGGTCACACTGTGTGACGGATGCCGGCTGCACTATGAAAAGGATCACCAAACGGGGAAGGCCGGTTGGCGTTTCGGCCAACCGCCAACCCTGCGGGAGGGGGCATAATGACCCTCGGCGGTCTGGAAACACTGCGAGAAATTGAGTTGTTTCGCGATCTCACCGACAGCGAACTGCGGCAGATTCACGCCTTGGCTGTTGAACGGCGGTATCATCGCGGGGAGTACGTGTTCATGGAAGGAGACGACCGGGAGGCGGTGTTCTTCATCCGTCGCGGCCTCATCAAGGTGCTGAAGGTGGATGAAGAGGGGAGGGAACACATCGTGAGCATCCTCGGCGCGGGCCAGATGTTTCCGCACGTGGGGTTTTTCCAGGAGGGACCGTATCCGGCCACTGCGCAGGCGATGGAGAGCAGCATCCTTCTGTCTATCCGCACCTCCCAGTTTGATACGCTGTTGACCGAGCATCCCGACATTGCCCGCAAGGTGATGCGCGTCATGGGGCAAAAAATCCTGCAGCTGCAAGCGAAGCTGCAGGAACTGGCGGTGTACGACTCACGGCAACGGGTCGAGGCGTTGATCCGCCACTTCGTCGAGGAGCACGGCACGCGCCAACCGGACGGCGTTCACCTCAAGCTGCCCGTCACTCACGGTGAGATGGCACAGATGATTGGGATGACGAGGGAATCTGTCAACCGCATCTGGAATCAGCTGCGCCGGGAAGGGGTACTCAGCGGCGAGCGCGATGAGTGGATTGTCCACTTGGATCGTCTGGCGCGCCATTAGAACCACGCCTGGGGGTTTCAGGGGCGGGTTGCTCGCTGCCCCGGAGGTGCAGGGTTGCAGGCCGCGGCGATGGCGCGGGTCATCCGGTTTCGGCGGGCCTGCCGGCCGGCTGCCAACGTTCCGCAAACTGTTCGAGTGTTTCGCCGTACTCTCTTTGAAAGCTGCCATTCGCACCCAGTTGTGGCACGCCGGCCAGGAAACGGTCAAACCTGGCCATGCCGCCGGCGCGGATGACGTCGCGGACAGCGAGGAAATCGGCAAATTCCACGTTGTATTCCCGGGCCGTCAACGACGCGTCCGGATTGGCTGCAACTGGTTGAAACGCGCCGTCGGCAACAGCCGTGGAAACTTCGTGCCACAACTCGGATTGCAACTTGGCCGCGCTCGCCGGGTTGACGCGGGATTGGGCGGCCAGGCCGTTGTACCAGGCGTATCCTTCGTTCACCCAGGCGGGGAGACGCGGGCCGATGCCTGCGGCGTTCAAAGCGGCATGAGTCAGCTCGTGGGCCAGGGTGTTCGTGAGATATGACGGATCAGTGTACTTGTACAACGGGATGACCACCGTCAAACCGTCCGTGAAGCCCGCCGTTTGGGACATGACCGTGGTCAGCTCGCTGCGTGGAAACGCCACCTGCGCGGCAGCGGCATACCCTTTCGGATCACTGTACAGAACCAGCCGGGGTCGGGCGGATGGAACGCGCACAGCCGCGCCCAAGCCGGGTGGCAACAAGACGGCGCTGATGGACTGAGCGCTCTCGGCGATGCGGCGCAGCGTGTCGGTGCTGACGCCGTTGTCGCCCGCTTGAACCGTTACGGGGCCGGCTTGTACGGAACGGACTGCGCCGCCCAACACCCCTGGCAGCGCCTCGCTCCACGACGACAGCGCGCCGCTGACCCAAACCATGGTGCATGCGGTCAGAGCCAGCCACACCCTCACAGCGCTCCCCTCCCAACTCACGTGCCGGCTGATTTGATTATAGTCCTGCCTGGTTTGTTCGAACTAGTCCATACCGGCCCCCTTTGGTCCGCTTGGACCATAGACGGCCTTGCTCCCGGTACTCCGTCTGCACTACGCCGGCTGGTCTGTGGGTGCGGGTCTGAGGGGGTCCGATACAGGCAGCGAAGTTCATCCATCCGGGTCTGCCGGACGCCGCCGCCGGTTTCTTACACTGAACCTGTGAAGAGGGAAACCATGAACCGCCTGCCGGGACTTGCCGGCGGAAGCGAGCCGGCAACGGGCGACCGGGTCGGGGAGAACGCGGAGGGAACAGCCATGGAACAAAAGCCGACGCGGAAATGGATGGCGGCGATGGCGGCGACGGGTTTGACCCTGGCAGGCGTCGCTGGGTGCGGAGCCGGGTCGGGCAACGGGGGTGCCGCGGCACAACCCGCACGCTGCCGACGGACGCGGGGTCTGCCGGCACGGGTACCGGCGCCGGAGCGGCGAGTGCGGGAGGTCCGGCGGCCGAATCGGGAGCGCATCAGACGGTGACGGTGCACATGGGGGACTTCGCGTTCCAGCCGGTGACCCTGCAGGTGACAGCCGGGACCACGGTTGTCTGGGACAACGACGACACGATGCCGCACACGGTCACCAGCGGGGCGAACCGGACAGCGGACGGCAAGTTTGACTCCGGCGACCTGCAGCCGGGGCGCACGTTTTCGTACACGTTCACCAAGCCCGGCGTCTACCCGTACTACTGCGTCTACCACCCGACCATGAACGGCACGGTGGTGGTCCGCCCTGCCAGTGCGGTCGCGACAGCCCGGGCTTCGTCTGGGTCCCGGCGCACCGCGGAGACGGCGGCGAGCGGCGGGGACATGCGCTCGGTGGGCATGATGTCCACCGCCGCGCCGGCAGGGGGCGTTGCGGGCGAGGAAAAGGTGGCGCCGCTCGGCACGGGCACCGCGGGGGAGCCGAAACTGCCTGACGGCCTTCGCCTTCTCCCGTACAAGGTCGAAAACGGGTACAAGGTGTTCCATCTCACCCTCCAACCGGTGTGGTGGCAGGTGAAACCAGGGTCGAAGGCGGAGGCGTGGGCGTTCAACGGCACCGTGCCGGGGCCGGAGATCCGGGTCAACCAGGGTGACAAGGTGAAGGTCGAGGTGACCAACCGGTTGCCGGAAGGGACGTCGGTCCACTGGCACGGGCTTGACCTTCCGTTTGACCAGGACGGCGTGGGCGGGCTGAGCCAACCGGACATCCAACCCGGCCACAGCTGGACGTACACGTTCACGGTCAAGGTGCCGCCGGGTAGCTACATGTACCACGCCCATCCGATGAACGACATGATGAAGCAGTAACAGATGGGCCTGTTCGGCCCTGTGATTGTTGAGCCGAGGGGCACCGGTTGGCGGCAGGTGCGCCTCGGGTACCAGGAGGAGTACACGTTGATGCTCAACGACTCCTCTCAGTTCGGTTAGACCATCAACGGCCGCTCGTTCCCGGCGACACCGGTGCTGACGGCGAAGGTTGGCGACAAGGTGCTCGTTCACCTGATCAACATTGGTGACATGAACCACCCGATGCATCTGCACGGGTTCCATTTCCAGGTGTTGGCGCAAGACGGGTCTCCGCTGCCGGCACCGCAGACCATGGACACCATCGACACCGCGCCGGGCACCACCTACGATCTCTCGTTCACTGCCGACCAAGCAGGCAAGTGGCTGTTCCACTGCCACATCCTGCCCCATGTCACGAGCGGGACTGACATGAGCGGGATGATCACCTTGTTTGACGTGACCAAACCGTGACCATGGGATGGGAGCGTGAACGACGTGGGCAGGGTTGTTCTTCGCGACGGAAGGCTGGCGGTATGCCGCGTGCCGCACGGCCCGGGCGACCGGCGCGGCCTGGCTGAACTGTTCCGGCGGGTATCGCCGGAAAGCCTGTACTTTCGGTTCTTTCATACGGTGCGGGACATCGAACCGGATATGTTGGATGCGATGCTCCAGGTGGACGGTGAGAATCGTTTCACGTGGATCTGCGTCACCGGCGGACACGTCGTGGGGGTGGGATCGTACGCCCGGGCGGATGAGGCGACGGCCGAGGTTGCGCTGTTGGTGGACGACTCGCTGCACGGTTGCGGGGTTGGCACACTCCTTTTGGAGCAGCTGGCTGACACCGCTAGGCGCCACGGGTTTCACCGCTTGGTCGCACGCGTTCTTTGGGAAAACCGGCGGATGATTGAACTGTTGGCGCACAGCGGTTACCGGAGGTCGACCTGCCAGCGCGAGACCCCGGAAGTTGTGTTTGAGTTGTCTTTGCAAGGGCCGGCCTGGACGCGTTCTCGCCGCGAGTCCGGGAACGGGTGTAGACAATGCGGAAATCATCGTCCGGATGCAGGTTCACGGTTGCGTGGGCACGGCCTCTGACCGTGCCGAGGAACCGTCGTCTCAGATGCGCGGGCAGAGCGGCTGTAGGTGCCGGCAGAGGTCATGAAAACCAAACGTGGATATTAGAGGCATACCCTCTGTCTGTTTCGCAGGGGTTGAACACCACCCCGGTGCACGGACACGCGGCCCTGTTCGGCGTGTACGGGATGCTGGGCATCGGGCTGATGCTGTTCTGCCTGCGCGGGCTGACGGCACAGAGGCGATGGCGAACCGGGGCACTGTGGTTTTCGTTTTGGGCCATGAATGTGGGTCTCGCCCTGATGATCCTGCTCAGCCTGCTTCCGGTGGGGATCCTGCAGACATGGGCGAGCGTGGAGCCCGGGACCTGGTTTGCCCGATCCGCCGAGTTCATGCAGCGCCCGGTGATCCATTGGTTCGTGTGGCTGCGCATCATCGGTGACAGCATCTTCGCCATTGGTGCCCTGGTGCTGGGATGGTTCATCGTCGGCCTCAAGACCGGCTGGTCGCTGCTCGACGAACCGCACCTCCCGGAAGCCCAGGATACCCCGGCGCACTGACGGACAAGGTCCGTACGCGGCGGTGTGTCCGGCCCAAAGCACTTATTCTGCCGCTTGCCGGTCGACTGCGTCCCCGACCAAGCGCAGGTAGGCCGACTTCGCTGCCGCAATGTGCTGCCTGGTCAGCTCGGCCGCCCGCTCCTCGTCCTTGTCCACGATGGCCTTCAGGATCTGCCTGTGTTCCAACATGGCTTGTTGATCCCGCCCGGATACCCGGTACGTGTTCTTGGAGAAACGCCGGATGGCGTCCGTGAGCGATGAGAGCATGTCGTACAGCCGCGGGCTTCCCGCAGCCTGGTGAATCATCTGGTGAAATTGAATATGCAGGTTGGACAGTTCGTCCTCCAGGTTATCCCTGCGGGCCCGGTCCATTTGGTCCAGGATCTCTTGCAAAGTTCGCACCATGTCCGGCGTAATCCGTTGACAGGCCCTGCGCACCGCCAACGTTTCCAACACCATGCGCAGTTCAAACATGTCCAACACTTCATCCGGTGACATGCCGGTCACCACCACGCCTTTGCGCGGGATGATTTCGACCAGCCCTTCTCCGTCCAATCTGCGCAGGGCGTCGCGGATGGGCGTCCGGCTTACCCGAAACTCTTTCGCCAGATCCGTCTCCAGCAGCCGCTGGCCGGCTTTGTACGTGCCGTCAAGGATGCGCTGGCGGATGAGCTGGCGGATCCGGTCGCTGATGGGATCAAAAGACGATTGATACTCATGCAGCGATGTCAGCACAAATCTCACCTCCGGGAATCGGCCTCCCCACGCGGTGTCCCGACGGACCTTACGGCTTCTGACGGCATTGGCCCGGCTGTACTCGGCTCCCGGGGGAGACGAATCCCTCAGACGTCTGACGAATTCGGATCATCGACGGTGTCCGACGAACCGGGCAGTCGCAAGTGTGAGCCGCCATGGTTCGCTTCCGTCACATCTGGTGTATATTGTACACCATCGAATGTCCAGTGGTGCTGAAATGTTGCGAGAATCCGGTCTCAGGTCAGGGGTTGCAAGCGAGGCTCGCCGTTGTCGGCGGCCGGTACCCCGCTTGTGTGCTGCATCAGGGGGGCCAAACGGATGGCAGATGGAGTAGTCCCTTCAGACTGGCGAAAGTTGGTCGTATTGGGGCTGATACAGGTTGGCTTTCAGGCAGACAATGAAGTTGAAGCGAGGGGCTGAATCTCCCGAATCACAAAGGCCCCTCGGGGGAGGCGGGCATCATGGCGGCGTGGTTGAGAAACAACGAGTATGCGCGTTGGATCCTGGCGGTCGTAAGAATCTGGGTCGGTGTGCAGTGGACAGAGGCCGCGGTCGAAAAGGTTGGGTCTCCGGTATGGACGGGTGCGCAAGCCGGCGTCGCGGTCTCCCGGTTTCTGCAGCACGCGCTGGCGTTGACAGGAGGGCCTCATCCAAGTGTACAAGGTTGGTACGGCGCATTCATCAGGGATGTCGCATTGCCGCACGCGAAGGTGTTCAGCTACCTGGTGAGCTACGGTGAACTGTTGGTCGGCATAGGGTTGGTGCTTGGATGCCTGACCACGGCGGCAGCGGTGGCGGGTGCGGTCATGAACCTGTGCTATCTGTTGGCGGGCACGACCAGCACAAACCCGATCCTGCTGGTGCTGGAGATGATCATCGCATTCGCCGGGTTCAACGCGGCGTACGTGGGCATGGATCACTGGGTAATTCCGTACTTGCGGCGGCGGTTGGGACGCGGGGCAGGTCCCCAGGCCGGCGGGCCGGCGGCTGGAACGCGGCGGCACAAGCTGACCGCTTGATCAGCTCGGCAGGGACAGATATGCGCAACTGCGACGGATCCGGTCTTGCATCCTGTGTGCCGGCGGTTCGCACACCGCCGACACGCAGGACATCCGGCGCCGGCTTGTCAGCGCTGCGGTTCGTATGCATACACCCGCGGGAACAGGATGTTGTTTTCCAGATGGACGTGCGTGAACGTTTTTTCCTCAAGTTCCTTCAGCTTTGTGTACACGTAGTAGTATGTCCCGCACGCGTCGTCCGGGATGGCGTAGTCGTGCGTGACGCTGCGCAGTGCGCGCAGGAGTCTGCCCGTGGCGTCGTGTTCCCCCTCCAACTCACGGATGGCCGCTGTGACCATGCCGACGTCTACCGCATCCGGAGCCCCTTCCCAACGCGCAATCAACGGAAAGACCTGCGTCTCTTCCTTGATGAGGTGTGCTTCGAAGTCTGCTTGCAATTGGTGGTACAGCCGGTGCACCGCTTGCAACGCCGGGTGGTTGGCCCCGTGTACGCGCAGGACCTTCGTCACCAGTTCACCCATCACGGGCAGCGTGGTGTTCAGATACGCATGATGCACCTGAACGACGTGGTCGATTAAATCGGCCAGGGGCCGCTGTGACCAGTCAGGTTCACTCGTTGCAGACTGCTGTACACTCCGGTGCAGCCGCTGAATCTCCTGCAGCAGTTCGTCTGCATCCACCCGTTGTTGTGCCGCGGCTTCCGATAACGGCCGTTGTCCGCCGCAGCAGTAGTCCATCCCGTGCTTCCGGAACACCTCCGCCGCCTTGGGAAAACGCGCCACAATGTCACCGAGTGTGTCGTTCGGAGAAAACATCGCCGCACCTCCTCGAATTTGCGCCGCTGGGACCGCCGGCCCTATCGACCACAGCATAACCCCGGCCAGGGGCACCGGATGTGATGCGGATCACCTGTGGTTGCGCGCTAGTCCAATCGGACTAGGCGAATCGGCGACCCGATTCCACCCGAATGGCCGATGTATCCGCTTTCCTGTTTCTCTACGATGAAATCAGGCAGTGGTATTCAACACTCAGGGGAGATGACGGGCGAGCACGTGAGAGTGATTTTTACCCGAATGGCAACCATCAGATGTGAAACGGGAACCTGTGAAGGGAGATGGTACGAATGAAAACCATTATCTACGCGACGGACGGTTCAGATTCAGCCAAGAAAGCGGGCGCGATGGCGGGAAAGCTGCTCGATGCCTTCCCGGAGGCGGAGCTGTTGGCGGTGTATGTGATTCGACCGCTGTTCGTCGGAGATGCGTTGGGGTTCGCCGACGCCGCCGGCTTCGACCAGGGTGAAGATGTGGCGAAGCAGATTGAAGAACAGACGCTGCAATTGTTTGATCGCTGGCAAGGCAGAGTCAGGTTCCTGGCAATCACAGGGACGCCGGCGGTGGCTATCTCCGGGTTAGCTGATGAGGAAAAGGCTGACCTGATTGTCATGGGTAGTCACGGCCGCGGCGCGGTGGACCGGCTGTTGCTCGGCAGCGTCAGCCACGGGGTTCTGAACCGGGCGCACGTGCCGGTGCTGGTCGTTCGCTGAAAGGGCGGGTTTTGCACCGCTCGCACCTTTGCGCCAATCTGGTATGATGGGTGTAAACCGCAGCGGGTCCGCCCCGTCCGGCCGGGCTGTCCGGGTGCATGTGGGGGCGGCTTCGCATTCCTTTGCGGGGCTGGACGTTCGGATGTGTTGGTTGGTCGTTGAACACCTGCAGCAGAGGGGTGAAGGGCGTGCGCGATTGTGATCGCGTGGGCGGGCCGTTCCACAGTCCGGAGGGGGCTGGCGCCGGCGAAAGCAGTAACATGCAGCGCATACGCGTGCTGTTGGTGGACGATCACGCCTTGTTCCGCCAAGGCGTCGCCGCCATTTTGTCGAAGACGGACGACATCGAGGTGGTTGGCGAGGCGGAACACGGGAAGATGGCCGTTGAACTGTGCCGTCAGCTCACCCCGGATATCGTCCTGATGGACATCAATATGCCGGTGTGCGACGGGCTTGAAGCGACCCGTCAGATCAAACGGGAGCAGCCAAACGTGAAGATTCTCATCCTGACCGTTTCCGACACCGAGGAGATGCTGTTTGAAGCGGTCAAGAGCGGCGCGTCCGGGTATGTCTTGAAGAACGCCAACCCGGCGATGGTCATTGACAGCGTGCGCAGGGTCAGCATGGGGGAGCCGGTCATTCCAGGAAATTTGGCCATGCAGATCATCAGCGAGTTTTCGAAGCCGGCGGAACGGACGTCGCAGCCAGCTGAAGTGGAAGAGCTGACCGAGCGGGAGATTGAGGTGTTGCGCTACCTGAGTGCGGGTGCCACCAACCGCGACATTGCCCAGGCGCTGTTCATCAGCGAGAACACGGTGCGCAACCATGTCCGCAACATCCTCGAAAAACTGCACCTCAGCAACCGCGTGCAAGCGGCGGCGTATGCCGTTCAACAGGGACTGACCATGCCGGAGGGCGGACCCGGCAGCCGCGATTAAGGACTGTCACCGCATGTTTCTCTGCGTCGAGCCGACCTCCCAGCGGCTGAGATGATTCGGTCGATTCAAAACCGCTGGAATCCATTCGCCAAGATGTAGGAAAATGTACAGAAATTCACCGTGCGCTGCGCCCCGCGAGCGATCCCGGGCGTCGTATAATGGCCGTTGGAGAATGGTCTGCCGGGGAGAGAGAGATATGATTAAGGAGATTTTGCAAAACATTGAGGTCTCGATGAAGCAACTGGCGGACATCAACAAGGCGCTTGACGAGACGCTCATCGTGGCGGTCACGGACCGGCGTGGCGTGATCACGTTCGTGAACCAGAAGTTCTGCGAGATTTCCAAGTACTCCCGGGATGAGTTGCTGGGACAAACACACCGCATCATCAACTCCGGCTACCATCCGAAGGAGTTCTTTTCGGATATGTGGCGGACCATCGGCAGCGGCAAGGTGTGGCGGGGGGAGATCCGGAATCGTGCCAAGGACGGCTCATACTACTGGGTGGACACGACCATCGTGCCGTGTTTGGACGAGAACGGCAGGCCGTACCAGTACGTGTCGTTCCGCATTGACATCACCCAGCGCAAGTTGGCCGAGGAGCACCTGCGCCGGATGGACCGCATTGAGGTGGCGGGGCAGCTGGCGTCCAGCATCGCCCACGAGATCCGCAACCCGTTGGCAGCCATCCAATGGTCGTTGCGGTCGCTGTCGGACGACCCGGACGAACGCCGTCGCCAGGTCGACTTGATTTTGTCCGAGCTGGAGCGCCTCGACCAGACGGTCGGCGAGCTTCTCTTGTTGTCGCGCCCGCGTGATGCCAAGTTTGGCCAACAGGATGTGCGCCGCCTGCTGGACATGGTTGTGACGCTGATGAACATCCAGGCTCGGAAGCACGGTGTCCAGATTGTGGCCGACATCGCAGCTGACCTGCCGGAAATCCGATGCGAACAGAACCACCTCAAACAGGTGTTCATCAATCTGATCAAAAACGCGATGGAAGCCATGCCGAACGGTGGCCGTATCTTCGTGCGGGCGCAGCGGCACGGAGAGGACCACGTCCTGATTGAAGTGCAAGACGAGGGTTGCGGCATTCCGCCCGAACAGCTGCCGAAGCTCGGGGAGCCGTTTTTCACGACGAAAGAGAAAGGCACCGGCCTGGGTTTGATGGTCTGTTACAAGATCATCCAAGACCACAAAGGCAAGCTGACCATCCAGAGCGAAGTTGACAAGGGAACCACCGTACAGGTGTTGTTGCCGGTCGCCTGACGTATCGAGGGGCTCGGCCGGTCGCCGCGGACCGGGGCGTCCGACCGCCGACCATTACCGTTGTGTCCCGGTCTGATCCTGCTTCTCCATCTCCTGAAACAACGTTTCCAGGCGGGAGATTTCGTCCGCCGCCTTCTTCAAGTTTTGGTCCTCCTCGTTCAACGGGAACAGCAGGAAGCGAACGGCGGCCAGCGAGGTGCGGATTTCGTTCACAGCCGCCCAGGGCAACACCTGGGGAGCTTTTTCGCCCTTTCGCTGGGCTGCCATGCGTTCCGCCTCCTGTTCCTTCTCTTCCCGGTGACGAAAGCCCAGCCACGCGATGAAGGCAAAACCGGCGCTCTCCAGCAATAAGGCGGACACCGGGTAGCCAATGGCCAATTTTTCGTATCCGTCAACCACCGTGAATGCCCCGGCACAAACGAGCGCCAGCGTCAGTCCCAAAAAGTAGCTGACCGCGCCGAGGACAATCATCATCAGAACAAACCAGACGTATCCGGCGAACAACCCCCACAGGAGGATCAGAAACACCGCAACAGCCGTGATCAGCGTGGAGTGGACGCGTATCGACTCCGCGACGCGCCGGTCGAAGGCCCTGCGTTTCTGCCGGAATGTCTCCTGCGCCTGCCGCCCGTTCATTGGTCACACCTTCTTTCGCCGCGAATGACAGGCGGTCACCCGCGGCCTGCGGTTCCGACGCCCGAAACATGTCGCTTGGGCAACGCCGGGCTCACCGCGTTCTCCTTCCCATCTTAACCCTTGCAGCGGTGTCCGCGCAGACACAAACGGACTATTTTCTTGACGACCGGCGGGGCCGTTCTCGCCTGTTCGCCCACCGGGAACTGTGCCGCCGCAGGGCACGCACCTGTGCACTCGGGGCGGCACTGCCGAACGGACTATGCGTCAATAGTCCGGCTGGACTATCTCACAATGCGTGATCTGTGTCTGCCGGGCGCAAACGGTCCGGGTGTACGGTTGTATCGGAGAAATCGGCCCGCAAGCGGCAGGGCAGGACTGAACGACTTCGGAAGGAGATGATCCGCGTGGGGCGCGGATGGCTTACGCGCTGGAAGGGCGTGTCCCTGATGGCAGCAGCCGCGCTGCTGTTGGCGACAGGGTGCGGGCCTGAGTACATCGTGCTCAACCCGAAAGGGCCGGTCGGCCGTGAGGAACTACATCTGATTGAGCTGTCGACGGTGCTTGTTCTCATCGTCATCATTCCCGTGTTGGCGCTGCTTGCATTCATCGTCGTGCGCTACCGGGACAAACCGGGCAACAAGGCGCGCTACATGCCGAATTGGTCGGAGAGCAAGGTGCTGGAGGTGGTGTGGTGGGGCATTCCCATCCTCATCATCGGCATCCTCAGCGTGTACACGGCGAAGACGACGTTCGCGCTGACGCGCCCGCCGGAGGCGGACGTGAAGCCGTTGACCATCCAGGTCGTCTCGCTCAACTGGAAGTGGCTGTTCCTGTACCCGGATCAGAAGGTGGCGACCGTTAACTACGCCGAGATCCCGACCGGTGTACCGGTGCAGTTTGAACTGACGGCCGATGCGCCGATGAACTCGTTCTGGGTGCCCCAGCTCGGCGGGCAGGAGTACACGATGCCGGGCATGGCGATGCGGTTGTGGCTGCAGGCAGACGAACCCGGCCGGTATTACGGTCACGGTGCGAACTTCACCGGGGAAGGGTTTGCCCACGACAACTTCTGGGTCGTCGCCAAGTCGCAGAGCGACTTTGACCGGTGGGTCAAACAGGTCCGCTCGACCGCGCCGGCGTTGACGAAGGCAGGTTACGCCAAGCTGAAGCAGCCGAGCGTCATCGGAACGGCGGAGTACAGTTCGTTCCCGCCGGGGCTGTTTGACGACACCGTGTGGATCAACGGCGGGCGCTACATGCCCGGCATGATGGCGGACGTGACCGGGAGGGCCTCGGCGGGTTCCCATGCGGGCGGATCGGAAATGAACGGGACAGACATGAGCGGCATGGACATGAACGGCAAGGGGTGAACCGTTGTGCCAGCAGGGTTTCAGCATTTCGCGGACACGTACCTGATGTGGAACGAGGGGCCGCTGATCTGGATGTCAGACGCGCTCATCGTGCTCACGTCGCTGGGTATCGTGGGGGCGTTGACGTACTTCAAACGCTGGAAGTGGCTGTGGCGTGAGTGGTTGACCACGGTTGATCACAAGAAAATTGGCATCATGTACCTGATTGCGGCGCTACTGATGTTGTTTCGCGGCGGCGTCGACGCGGAGCTGATGCGCACGCAGCTCGCGCTGCCGGGGGTGCACTTTCTGGACGCCGAGCACTACGACCAGATTTTCACGACACACGGCACCATCATGATCCTGTTCATGGCGATGCCGTTCATCTTCGCCCTGTTCAACATCGTGGTGCCGCTGCAGATTGGCGCTCGGGATGTGGCGTTCCCGTACCTGAACGCCATCTCGTTCTGGCTGTTCTTCTTCGGTGCAATGCTGTTCAACATCTCGTTTGTGTTCGGCGGATCGCCGGACGCCGGTTGGACCAGCTATCCGCCGCTCACCGAACTCGGGTTTGACAAGGGGCCGGGTGAAAACTTCTACCTGCTCGGACTGCAGATCTCCGGTATCGGCAGCATCGCGACGGGCATCAACTTCCTGGCGACCATCCTCAAGATGCGCGCGCCAGGCATGACGCTGATGCGCATGCCGCTGTTCACTTGGTCCGTGCTGGCCGCGTGCGTGGTCATCATCTTCGCCTTCCCGGCGCTGACCATTGCGCTCGCACTGTTGATGCTCGACCGTATCGTCGGGACGCACTTTTTCACGATGCTGCACGGCGGGAACCCGATGATGTTCATCAACCTGTTCTGGATCTGGGGCCACCCGGAGGTGTACATCGTCATCCTGCCCGCATTTGGCGTGTTCTCCGAAGTTGTGGCGACGTTCGCGCGCAAGCGGATCTTCGGATACTCGTCGATGGTGGCAGCGCTCATGGCCATCAGCATTATCAGTTACTTCGTGTGGGCGCACCACTTCTTTACGATGGGCGCAGGAGCCGACGTGAACACGTTTTTCGCAGTGGCAACCATGGCCGTCGGTATCCCGACCGGCGTGAAGGTGTTCAACTGGCTGTTCACGTTGTTCCGTGGCCGCATCCGCATGCAGTTGCCGATGCTGTGGACACTGGCATTCGTGCCGTGCTTCGCCATCGGCGGTGCGACGGGCGTGATGCTGGCGGTGGCGCCGGCCGACTACCAGTACCACAACAGCTACTTCCTGATTGCCCACTTTCACCAGGTGCTGATTGGCGGCGTGGTGTTCGGGATGCTGGCCGGCATGTACTACTGGTGGCCGAAGATGTTCGGCTTCAAGCTGGATGAGCGGCTGGGCCGGTGGGCGTTCTGGTTCTTCAACATCGGCTTTTACGTCTGTTTCATGCCGCAGTATGCGCTCGGGTTCATGGGCATGCAGCGGCGCATGTACACGTACCCCGCCGACACCGGTTGGGGCACGCTGAACTTCGTCTCGACCATCGGTGCCTACCTGATGGGCATCGGATTCTTGTTCATCGTGCTGCAGGTGCTGTACAGCATCAAATACGGCGAACGCGACCTGACAGGAGATCCTTGGGACGGCCGTACGCTCGAGTGGTCGCTGCCCTCACCGGTGCCGCACTACAACTTCGCGGTCATCCCGACGGTGACCGACCGCGACATGTGGTGGGTGCTGAAGCAGGAAGGCCGCACCGAGGAACTGCGGCCGAAGCCGGAGGAGATTCAGCCAATCCACATGCCGAAAAACTCGGGCCGTCCGTTCCTCATGGGATTCGCGTTTTTCGTCGCAGGGCTGGGGTTCGTGTTCAACTGGCACGTGCTCGCGGCATTGGGCCTGTTGGGCGTCGTCGCCTGCATGATTGCGCGGTCTTTTGAGTACGACGACGAGTACCAGATCCCGGTGGAAGAGATTGAGTACACCGAGGCTGCGCTGGGGAGGTTGTGACGATGGCTGTCGCAGAACATGCTGCTCACGCGCCGGCCGGCGCCGCGCACGCGCACGGGGCCGGGCCGGCGGACGGCCGGCCGCTGGAGTACCGCGATCCGCACCAGTCCGTGAAAATTCTTGGTTTCTGGCTGTTCCTCGCGACCGACATGCTGTTGTTTGCCTGTCTGTTCGCGACATACCTGGTGCTGCGGACGCACACCGACGGCGGTCCGACGGCGCGCGAGCTGTTTGACATCCCGGGCTTCACGGCGGAGACGTTCATCCTTTTGACGAGCAGCTTCACCGGTGGCCTGGCAACCCTGTGCATGCGCAACGGCAACAAAAAGTGGCTGATGGCGTGGCTCGCAGTGACGATGCTGCTTGGGCTCTCGTTCGTCGGATTGGAGGCCAAGGAGTTCGCCGCCGACGTGGCGGAGGGCGCCAACATGCAGCGCAGTGCCTTCCTGTCAGCGTTCTTCACACTTGTAGGCACGCACGGCAGCCACGTGTCGGTCGGTATTGTGTGGATGTTCCTGACCTTGCTGCAGGTTGCCCGCCGCGGTATTACCGAGATCACCGCGCGCAAGGTGTTCATCGTCAACTTGTACTGGCACTTCCTCGACGTGGTGTGGGTGTTCATCTTCACGGTGGTGTATCTCTCCGGGGTGGTGATGTAAGATGTCACACGGCAACGGTCATGCTGAAGCGGGAGAGCACCGCCATTCGCCCGCGATGTACATCGTCGGCTACGTGTTGTCGTTGGTGCTGACAGCGGTGGCGTTCTGGCTGGCACTGACGCACGCGATGGCGATCGGTCCGCTGATGTGGGTGTTGATGATCTTGGCGGGCCTGCAGATTATCGTCCAGCTGTACTTTTTCATGCACGTGACGGAAGGCGACGGCCCGCCATTCCACTCCGTGGCACTGGTGCTCGGCTTGATCTTTACGTTCGCCATCGCGCTCATGTCGATCTGGATCATGAGTTTCCACTCGATGGTGGCGTGATGAACGGCGGTGGCGTGACGGACGGTGACTTCGGCGGTCGCCGGCCGGGCGCCGGCCGAACGGGTCCGAAGGGCGCGAAAGGGGATGGGTCGGGTGGCGTTTGTTCGGACGAGTGCGGAGGCGGGCGTGGCGAAGCCGGCGGAATTGGCCGCGGCGACGTGGGCTGGCCGGTGGCTGGCCATGGCCAGGGCGTATGTGGAACTGGCCAAGCCGGGCATAGCCCTGCTGTTGCTGTTCACCGAGTACGCTGCAATGATGGTCGCCCAACAGGGTGTCCCTGCTTGGCGGGTGACGTGGCCGGCGTTGGCCGGCCTTGGCCTCGCTGCGGGCGGGGCGGCGGCCATCAACATGTGGTACGACCGGGACATCGACGGCCTCATGCGCCGGACGGCCCGCCGGCCTCTGCCAGCCGGGCTCGTCAAGCCGTGGCAGGCGTTGTCGTACGGCCTGGTGTTGGTGGTGTTGGGCATCCTGATCCTGTGGGGATGGTCCAACCCGTTGGCCGCCCTGTTGACATTGGCGGGCACGGCTTACTACGCAGTGATTTACACCATGGGCCTCAAGCGCCGGACGCCGCAGAATATCGTCATCGGCGGCGGCGCGGGCGCGTTTCCGCCGTTGGTGGGCTGGGCGGCCGTCACCGGTCACCTGAGCCTGGCAGCATGGATGATGTTTTTGATTATCTTCCTGTGGACGCCGGCCCACTTCTGGGCGTTGGCGTTGTACAAGAATGAGGACTACGTGCGGGCGGGAGTCCCGATGATGCCGGTGGTGCGCGGGGCGCGTGCAACCAAGCGGCAGATGGTCGCATACAACGCACTGCTCCTGGCCGTTTCTCTGGTGCCCGCGCTCACCGAACGGCTGAGCTGGTTGTACTGTGGCGGCGCCCTGGTGCTCGGCGCCTGGTTTCTCCTGGGCTCCGTCCGCTTGTTGCGCGAGCCGGATGACCAGTTCACCTGGGCCCGGCGGACGTTTTTCGCGTCGCTGATGTACCTGCCCTTGGTGTTCATCTGGCTGGCCGGCTGCGCGGTGTTTTAGGTCAACACCGCCCTGTTTCCGGTGAATGCCACCGTGTTTCGGGTGTTTGCGGAGACTGGCGCAAACGGACGAGAAAGGATGTGAGCGGCCATGGCAGACGTGCACCCGGCAGTACGCCGTCCGGTGTCTTCGCAGGCTGGTACCGGCGGCCGCCGGGGGCGTCGGATTCGGCCTGCGGGCACTCGCTTCACGGGCGGATGGCGGCCGCGGTCGCTGCTCCACTGGTGGTCATTGGCGACGTTCATCAGCTTGTTTGTCGCCAACACCATGGGGTTCACTGACACCGTCACGGGATCCGCGATGGGCTGCGGCCCGGACTGGCCGCTATGCAACGGAATGTTGATCCCTGACCATTGGACGGAGGCCGTGGCGATTGAGTACACGCACCGCCTGAGCGTGATGGTGGCGGGTGTGATGTTGATGGCGTTGGCGGTGTGGGCGCTCTTGCGCCACGGCGGCTGGCGGGAGGTACGCTGGCTGGTCGGCTTGGCACTGGGCGGCGTGGTGGGTGAGAGCACGCTGGGGGCGCTCACGGTGAAGTTCGTGAATCCGCCCGCCTTGCTGGCTGCTCACCTCGGTGTGGCGCTGTGGTCGTTCGTGGGCGTGTTCCTGCTGACCGTGGTGATTGGGCACCTGGATCAGGAGCAAGCCGGCGGGCGGTCTGCGAACGGCTTGGCGCTGCGCGCCGTGCTTCCCCGGCATCACTTCGAGCGGTGGGTGTGGTTTGCCGTCGCTTACGCGTACGGGGCGATGTACCTGGGCGCATATGTTGCCAGCACCGGCGCCGGCGGAATGATCCAGGGTTGGCCGCTGCCACGGGAATCGTGGCACCAGGCGCACTGGGCGTTGGTGATCGATGTTCTGCACCGCACGGTGGCGCTCGGCTTCGTCACCCTGATGGTGCTGTTGGTGCGCTTCGGCCGCCGGCAGCGGGATTGGCGGCCCGACCTTTACCGAGGCAGCCTGTGGGCGCTGGGGCTGGTGTTGGCCCAAGCGTTCAGCGGAGCCGCCTTGGTGGTGTCCCACTTGGCGGTGTGGGCGTTCGTACTGCACGTGACAATTGTCTCCTTCTTGTTTGCCGTGCTGTGCTACCTGGGCATGATGGTCATGCGGCCGAGCCGCCGCGTGCCGCAGGCAAACTCGCGGTCGGTGGTGGCGTAAGGGAGGTGGGGCGCGTGCACAACGTACGTCTGCCGGCCCTAGCCGGCGGGCGGCTGGGGCGGCTGCCGGCCGCGTTTCTGGGAGCGGCGGCGTTCAATTTTATCACGGGTGCGTCGCTGGGCGGCCTGATGGCCGCCCGTTGGGTGACCTGGGGTTCCTTTGGCCCGGTGCACGGAGACCTGAACCGGTTTGGCTGGTTGACCCTCGCCATTTACGGCATGACGTACGCCGTCCTGAGGATTTCCGCCGGGCTGACGCCGCCCTGGCCGTGGCTGGGTTGGCTGCACTGGCTGGCCGCGGAGGCTGGCGCCTTGTGTACCGCGCTAGGCGAGTCCGGGCCGCACTCGTTGGCGCTGGCGGGGCGGACTCTGCTGGCCGTGGCGCCGACGCTGTTTTTAGCGAACATTCTGTCGGCTGTGCGTGCGAAGCGGCGGGCGGGTGACGGCCACCGCGACGGTGAACGTGTCCACCGCGGCAGCGAGGCGGAAGCTGGCGCTACCGGCGCCGGGGCGGGCGCGCGGCCCGCGGCGTGGCAACTTTTGCGACGATCCGCCCGCTTCCGCCCCACTGACCGCATCGCCCAGCGGGGCACGGACGCCGCCCTGATGTGGCTGCTGGCGGCCGGGTGGTGGAATGCGGTGTCGGCCTGGCGAGGTGCACCCGGAGCCGGCGTGCTCGCAGCGGGTATATCCGGAGCGCAGCCGTGGACCGACGTGTGGGTAGATTACGGGTGGATTGCAGGAACGGTTCTGTCGGTGGGGCTGCACCTGCACCCTCGCTTCACCGGCCGTGCCATCGCGCGGCCGGGGTGGATGAGCCTGGCGCAGGCCGTCTGGTGGACAGGCGTGGCTGTGACGTCCGCCGCTTGGCGCTGGTCCGGGTGGTCGGGGGGTACCCGATGGATAGCAGTGGTCGGCGGACGGCTGCTGGGGTTCGCGTTGTTGGCGGTTGCGGGCGTCTTTCTATGGACGGTTCGCCATTCGGGGCGCAGCGGCCACTGGCAAGTGCCGCCGGCCGCGGCGGCGGGGTGGGTTGTTGGATGGCTGTTCGCCACCGCCCTCGGATTGGCTCTCGCGCTTGGCTTGAACCCGCTGTCGCTGGTCGCCATGCACCTGTTGTTCCTCGGGTGGGCGACCGGACTGGTATACAGCGTGGGGTACAGCCTGTTTCCTGCCCTCTTCGGGCGGTGCGGGCCACCGGCCGCCTGGGCCGCTGTGCAGCTG
>JADGIC010000181.1 GCA_019683615.1 Alicyclobacillaceae bacterium
GTTTCACGTCGGATTCCTCTCTTTAGGCGTCGTTACCGTCTATTTCGACAACAACGCCGCCCTGCCCTGGTAGACAGACTTTTTCACCGGCCTTTTAAACGACCCCGTTTTCTGCAAGTTTTCGAGTTTGAGGTGCACGCGGTTGCCGGACAGCTCCGAAAACGTGCGGGAAAAGTCGACGGGGGGTGGTTTGCACTATCCCCCGCAGCCGGCGTTGTGCGCGGCGCACGTCGGACAGCGCCGGGCGGCCGGAGAAGCCGGCCTTCGCCTCGGCTGGTCGGGATGGACGCGCGGACACAGGCAGATTCCCTCCGCTCGGGTGCCACTGTCGCCGGGGCCCGTCCGTGTGATACAATGCACGGTATATTGTAACAAAGCCACGGAGCCATGGATACGGGGAGGAACTGCCGATGATTCAGCTCGCCGAGCGGGTGCGCCGCGGCGTGGCGGATATTCAGCCGTACACGCCAGGTTTGACGGACGATGAACTGAAGCACAAGTACGGGTTGAGCCGGGTGGTGAAACTGAACGCGAACGAAAACGCTCTCGGCCCGTCCCCTCGTGCGCTCGAAGCCATCCGGCAGGAGTTGGCCACGCTCCACCACTACCCCGACGGCGGGAGCGATCTGCTGCGCCGGGCCATCGCAGAGTTCCACGGCGTGGAGCCGGAAAACGTATTGGCCGGGAACGGATCGGACGATCTGATCAAACTGTTGTCGGAGACCTTTCTGGAGGAAGAGGATGAGATTGTCGTACCGTTTCCCTCGTTTTCTCAGTACGCGTTTGGCGCCCAGGTGATGCGCGCAAAAGTCGTGTCGGTGCCGCTTCGTCCTGATTTTTCCTACGACGTTGAGGCGATGGCGGCTGCCGTGTCGCCGCGCACGAAGCTGGTGTACGTCTGTTCGCCAAACAATCCGACCGGGAATGTCCTCACCCAGACGCAAGCGGAGTGGCTGCTGTCACGCCTGCCGGAACGGGTCATTTTGGTCATGGATTTGGCGTACAACGACTACTCGCAAAACCCGCACCGGGTCATGGAGAACGCGCGGCTTTTGGCCGACCCGCGAGTGGTGTGCCTGCACACGTTTTCGAAGCTGTACGGACTCGCCGGTCTGCGGGTGGGCTACGGCATTGCGCACCCGGACCTTTGGGGTTACGTGAACCGGGTGCGCGAGCCGTTCAACGTAAACCGGGTCGGGCAGCGCGCCGCTGCAGCCGCTCTCGGCGACGAGGAACACCGGGACCGATCCCGCCGACATGCCGCGGACAGCCGCGCTTTTTACGAGCGCGCTTTGGTGGAAACGGGCATCCCGTTTACGCCGCCGGAGGGGAATTTCATCTTGGTGCGAACGGGTGATGGCCGGGCGACCACGCAGGCTTTGATGGAGCGGGGGATCATGGTGCGCGCGGGCTTCGCAGGGCTTGACGCCTACGTGCGGATTACGTTCGGGCTGCCTGACGAAAACGAGCTGTGCGTGGAGGCGTTGAAGCAAGTCTGCCGTCGTTGAACCTCCCGCGCCTGGCGGGGCGCTCAGCGAGGCTCGCGGGGGCGGTGCTGTCTTGCAGCCGCTGCGTGGCGGCGGTCACGGATGAACACCCAGATCAGCGCGATGACGCCCAGCACCACCAGCGGTGCGGCCGTCCACTGGGCGGCGTCCCAGCCGAACAGAAAGCGGGGCGAGTCGCCACGCAGCATTTCCAACAGGAAGCGGACCAGGTTGTAGCTGATAATGTAGTATAGGAACAGCGTGCCCGGCGGCCAGCGGCGCTGCTTCAGAATCAGCAGCAGGGCGAACAGGATGACGTCGGCCTGGCCTTCCCACACCTCGGCCGGCCACAGCGGTTCGCCCGGGTACGTTTGCGCGGCTAAGGTACCGGGCGGATAGAGGATGCCGAAGCCGCGATGGGTTGGATCGCCAAAGGCATCCCCGTTCATCAGATTGGCGTCGCGGCCGATGCTCTGCCCGAGCAAAAGCCCTGGTGCGAACACGTCTGCGAACGACCAGAAGTCTAACCGGTGGCGCCACATGTACCACGCGCCGGCCAGCAAGGCGCCGGCAAAACCGCCTTGGATGGACAGACCTCCGTGCCAGACGGCGATGATCTCGTCCGGGTGCTGCCGGTAGTAGTTCCAGTCGAAAAAGAACACCTGCCAAAAGCGTGCACCGGCCAATCCGGCGAGCAGCAGCAGCGGTGCCATGTTCCACAGGTGAACGATGTACTCCTGTTTGTTGTCCGCCCGGGCGAAGTACAGGGTGGCTCCCAGGCCGAGCAGGAACGCGGCGGCGAAAATCGTGCTGTAGGCTCGGACGGGGAATGAGCCAATCCAAAACCAGTATTGGTGCATGGGCTGAACGTCCTCCTTCACGCGTCATCCGCCATTATATCACTGCTTTCCCGGGGAGCCATTTCCGAGGGAATCGCCGCCCGGCCGCCGCTGCGGTCGAGGTATTGTCGCGGGCCGGTTTGGCGGGCCGGGCGGATTTGCAGGGCGGATGTGCTACAATGAGCAACGGACACCTGGAGGGATGAGCGTGGTTTGGTTCCGAAAGCTGCGCCGCCAGCTGCAGGCGGCTCGCGCCAAGGCGGGCGCCGCGGAGGATGCCGCGGCCAGTGCGCGCCGTCAGGCGGACGACCTGCTCGAGGCGCTCCGGGACGAGATGGACCGGTTGCAGGTGGCGCTGGCGGAACAGCGGCGGACGGCAGAGCAGCTGCGGGAACGGTGGGAGTCCGACCGCCGCTTGGCGGACCGCCGGCAGGAGCAGGCGTTGGCCGCCTTGCAGCAGGGTGACGACGAGGCGGCGAGGCGAGCCGTCCGCGACGGCGAGGTCCTGGAGCGGCGGGCGGCCGCGGCCGAACAGTTGTGGCGCCAAGCGGAAGACGTGCAACGCCAGCTTGCCGACAGGCTGGAACGATTGCGCCTGGAGTACCTCGATTTGCAGCGGCGCCGGGATGAACTCGTGGCTCGGGCGGATTTGGCGGAATGGGAGCGCCACCTCGCCGATGTACAAAGCGGTATCGACGAACGGGCACAGGCCTTGGAGCGGCTGGAAGCGTTGGTTCTTCAACGGGAATTGCAGGCGCAGGCTCACCGGGAGGTCGCAGGCTTCGGACCGGAGGTGGCGGAGCCGCCTGACAGCGACATCGAGGCGCGGCTCGAGGCCGTGCGCCGCCAATTATCCGAAGGACAGTAGCTGCTGGCGGCCAGGGCCTGCCGCGGCCGGTTGGCACTGCGCCGGTCTGTATGCGGTCAGTTCTCAGCCTCGATGGTGCCTTCACGGGCGTCGGCCGGCGGTTCTTGCAGCGGCACCGTGCGGTCGGAGTCAATCGGGTTGGCGTCGCGGAACCTTGGCGAATACATTTGCCCGGGCCGCCAGGGACTGGTCTTGCCGAGGCGGGGAGCGTCCGTCGCCGCACCGTACGGTCCTTCCGTGAACTCCTCCAGGGCGAGGTCGTTGCGGTTGGCCTGGACGATAGCCAGTTCGCTCGTCGGCATACCGGTTTCGTTGACAGGACCGGGCCGGTAGGCGCCGGAAGGGCTGTCCCGGCCAGCGTCGCGGTTGGTGGCGCCCGGACGGGCCTCGGCCGGCCGGCTCCGGGTGTCTGCGTGGGCAGCAGACGCCGGCCCGGAGGGGTCTTTGGGGGTCTTTGCTGACATGAGCCATCACCTCAGGGTTAGGGTTCACCCCGGGGTGCCATGCTATGACACGAGAACGGAACAGGGG
>JADGIC010000182.1 GCA_019683615.1 Alicyclobacillaceae bacterium
CGTCCCGGCCCGTCATCGTTGACCGAGACATTGACATCACACTCGATGGGCAGCGGCGGTTGGTGGGGTGGTCGGGCGGGGAGTTCCAGGCGGTCGACGAAGATCGCTACGCCGGCGTCGTGTTCATGCCGATGGCCAATATGCAACCGTTTGAGCCGCTGCCGGAGCGGTTTACCCTCCGCGTGCACGTGGCTCGCATCGGCGATGTGACAGGTCCATGGGATTTCACAATCCCTGTCTCACGTCAAACGCCGGGTGGCAGCACGCGGACCATCCACACCGACGTGACGGCGTCGTCCGGGTCCGTGCGGTTTTCCGTTCGAACGGTCGACTGGACCCCTGTCGACACGATTGTCGAAGCTGCCCTGACAGACCCGGCGTTTAAAGGCCAAATGGCTGGCGACGGGTTCAATCCGGACGGGTGGACGTCGTTCCTGCTGTCATCGCCAGACGGCCGCTACACGGCCATTGGCCGCGTCGTGGGATGGTCACCGTTCCGCTCTCCCCTTGGTCTGCGCGGAGGCTGCGGTGCCGGTGCTGGCGCGGCCGGTGCGGCGCCGAACTCCGCACCCGCTTCGCCGGTACGCGCCGCAACGGGGGACACGCGGCTGGCCACGGTTGTGGCCGCTAAATTGCCGCCGGATTTGGCATCTGTGGTCCTGACCCCGCTGCAGACGCGGTCATGGTCCGTGCCGCTGCCCGCCTCGCAGCCGGTGCAAGTGGAGACGCCGGCGGGCCGCGTGACGGTGCAACCGGCGGTGTTTCAGGACGGACGTGCGGTGGTTCGCGTTCAAGGCCCATTTCGCCGCTACCGAGGACAGCTGATGGCGGACTTCACCCTCGGGCGGAGGGAGTCGTCGGGGACGTACAGCTCACGGCCCCTGCAGGTACAGTTCGATCCGGAAAATCCCGGGCAGCTGACGCTGGTGTTTCCGGGCGCCAATCCGGATGGGCCGCTGGCGTTGGGCATCGAAATCTATCATCCGGCCGCCGATTTGGAAGTGACCGTGCCACTCGCGGGCAAACAACCATGACGTTCGGGGAGCCGGCGCGCTCCCCGCATCCGTGTTGACCTGGTTGGCGCAGTGGCTGGACGCGAGGATTGGATTCTGAATTTCATACAAACGAAATGGTATAATGATTGTGAGAACTCATGCGTTTCCAGGAAATCGTACACTGTTGGCGCGTCATCGAATACCATGCAACGGTGCGTGTCCCTGTGAGGTTTCCGATGTCAGTTACACATGTCAAAGGAGGAATGGGAGTGACCGACGCATACCGGTGTCCGAGAGGAGTCGAGATTACCGGCCGGTACACGCCGGCGTTTGCCGAAATTCTCACGCCTGAAGCCTTGGCTTTCGTCGCGGACCTGGAGCGGACGTTCGGTCCTCGCCGCCGGCAGTTGCTGCAGCGGCGGGTTGAGCGTGATGAGGCCATCCGCGCGGGACACATGCCCGACTTTCTGCCGGAGACGGCCGACATTCGGTCAGCCGACTGGACGGTCGGTCCGATTCCGTCGGACTTGTTGGACCGGCGCGTGGAGATCACCGGGCCGAGCAGCGACCGGAAAATGGTGATCAATGCCTTGAATTCCGGTGCGCGGTGTTACATGGCTGACTTCGAAGACGCCAATTCACCAACCTGGGATAATTCCGTCCAAGGGCAGATCAACCTCCGAGACGCGATTTTGCGGACGATTGAATACACGAGTCCGGAAGGCAAGCACTACCGGTTGAACCCGCAGGTGGCCACCCTCATCGTCCGGCCCCGCGGTTGGCACTTGATTGAAAAACACATGCGCGTTGACGGTGAACCGGTGTCCGGCAGCCTGTTTGACTTTGGCCTGTACTTTTTCCACAACGCTCAGGCACTGCTTCAGCGCGGTAGGGGGCCTTACTTTTATTTGCCCAAACTGGAGAGCCACCTGGAGGCCAGGCTGTGGAACGACGTGTTTGTGTGGGCGCAGCGACGGCTGGGCATCCCGATTGGGACCATCAAGGCCACGGTCCTCATCGAGACGATTCTGGCGACGTTCGAAATGGACGAGATTTTGTATGAGCTGCGCGAGCACGCTGCTGGCCTGAACTGTGGCCGTTGGGATTACATCTTCAGCTACATCAAAAAATTCCGCCATCATCCGGACATGGTGTTGCCCGACAGGGCTCAGGTGACGATGACCGTCCCGTTCATGCGGGCGTACACGCTGTTGACAATTCGCACGTGCCACCGCCGCAACGCGTTCGCCATCGGTGGGATGGCCGCGCAAATTCCCATCAAGAACGATCCGGAGGCCAACGAGGAGGCGCTTGCCAAGGTGCGGGCGGACAAGGAACGCGAAGCGAGCGACGGGCACGACGGGACGTGGGTGGCGCACCCTGGCCTGGTTCCGGTGGCGATGGAGGTCTTTGACCGCCTGATGCCCACTCCAAACCAACTGCACCGCAAACGGGAAGATGTCCAGGTGAGTGCAGCAGACCTGTTGGCGGTTCCGGCTGGCACCATCACCGAGGGAGGTCTGCGCACCAACGTCAGCGTTGGCATCCAGTACATCGCGGCGTGGCTGAATGGCGCCGGGGCGGTACCGATTTTCAACCTCATGGAAGACGCAGCCACCGCGGAGATCTCGCGCGCGCAGGTATGGCAGTGGATTCACCATCCGAAAGGTGTATTGGACGACGGTCGCCGGGTGACGGTGGAGCTGTTCCGGCAAATTGTGCGCGAGGAGTTGGATCACATCCGTCTGTCCGTCGGATCGGAGGCGTACGCGGAGGGCCGGTACGAGGAGGCGGCGGACCTCTTCGACCGGCTGACTGTCGCAGAGGAGTTTGTCGATTTTCTCACGATTCCCGGCTACGAATACCTGTGACCCGGGGGGATGAGCGTGGGTGCCGACCGCGGCGATGAACGTCCGGCCATCGGCCGCCGGTCAGTCGTGGATGCGCTGGCCGACGTGTGCGACGCGGACCAAATACGCGTCGTGGAAGATGCTGGATGCGTGCTTCACAACGGGCAACACAGTCCCGTCGCTTGGGTCGAACCGCAAGATGAACACCAGGTGGCGGACATTCTCCGGTTGGCGCACGCCTCGGGATGGACGGTGCTGCCGGTGGGTGCAGGCACACAGTTGACCGGTGGTCGTTGTGGCGGACCGATTGACATCGTGTTGTCGACAAGCCGGCTCAACCGCTTGGTGGAGCACTCGCCCGCCGACTTGGTCGCGTCGGTGCAAGCGGGTGTCGGCTGGTCCGCCCTGCAATCCCAGTTGGCCGCTGGTGGCAACATGCTCCCGGTCGACCCCTGGTTGCCGCTGTCGGCCACCATCGGCGGGATCGCCGCCACAGGGGTCAGCGGTCCGCGGCGCGCCCTGTACGGAACACTGCGGGACATGGCCATCGGGCTGCGCGTGGTATGTCCGGACGGGCGTGTGGTCCGGACAGGCGCGAAGGTAGTGAAAAACGTTGCCGGCTACGACTTGACGAAGCTGTTCATCGGGTCACGGGGAACGCTGGGCGTCATCACCGAGCTGACCTTCAAGCTGCGCCCGATGCCGTTGCACCGGGAGACGGTGGTGTTGGCGGGCGACTTGTCGGCACTGGACGGGATTCGCCGGCTCTTGATGGCGTCTGCCCTGGTCCCCGCCCGTGCGGAGGCGCTGTGGGGGGTGACTCTTATACACATCT
>JADGIC010000183.1 GCA_019683615.1 Alicyclobacillaceae bacterium
CCTCTGCGGCCTTGTGTTGCCAAGACGAGCTTTCGGTGGTATAATACCATCGTTAGGCTCACTATAGGTCGTGACGCGAAGAGTGGGATTTCCCACTCTTTGATTTATGACGGACAATTTCGCCCGTTCCGGCCGCAGCGAAGCCGTTTGCGGTTACTGCCGAGGAGGAAGTCGTGTGCCGAAGCAACGCGTGGTCGACATCGTGGAACAGCTCGCACTGCCGATTGTCGCGGAGTCGGGGTTGGAGTTGGTCGATGTGGAGTACAAAAAGGAGGGTACCCATTGGTACCTCCGCGTGTTCATCGACCGTCCGGAAGGCGGCGTCGACATCGACGACTGCAGCCGGGTCAGCGAGAGGTTATCCGAACGGCTCGACGAGGTGGACCCGATTCCAACGTCGTACTTTTTGGAGGTATCGTCGCCGGGTGCGGAGCGGCCGTTGAAGAAACCGGCCGATTTTGCGCGGTCTGTCGGCCGCCGCGTGCACCTGTCCCTGTATGAGCCGGTGTCAGGCCAGAGGCAGTTGGAAGGTGTGTTGCTGCGCTTCGATGGAGACACCCTGGAGTTGGAACAGACGGTGAAAAACCGGAAACAGACAGTTTCCGTCCCGCTGCAGCAGGTAGCCAAGGCCCGTCGGGCCGTGGAACTGTGACAAGCTGTGGCGGGATGAGGGGCCTGCGGCCGGTACGGGCAGGACGAAGCGGGCGAAGGCAACGGAACCGTGCAAATGGCACCGTGCAAGTGAGGGGAGGCCGCGTTGAATGAACGTGGATTTCATTGACGCGCTGGAACAGCTTGAGCGGGAAAAGGGCATCGATAAGGACACCCTGTTGGAAGCTATCGAGGCAGCCTTGATTTCCGGCTACAAGCGAAACTTCAATTCTGCACCGAACGTACGGGTCGAGATCCACCGGGACACGGGAGAGGTACGCGTATTTGCTCGCAAAACAGTGGTGGAGGAGCCCACCGACACGCGGCTGGAGATTTCCCTTGATGCGGCTCTGGACATCAACCCAAATTACCAAGTGGGCGATGTTGTTGAGATTGAGGTGACGCCGCGCGACTTCGGGCGGATCGCCGCACAGACAGCCAAACAGGTGGTGACGCAGCGGATCCGCGAGGCGGAGCGTTCCATCATCTACCACAAGTATGTTGATCGCACGGACGACATCATCACTGGCGTCGTGCAGCGCCACGACGGGCGCGTCGTGTACGTGGATTTAGGCGAGACCGAGGCCGTCTTGCCCCCGTCTGAACAGATGCCGACCGACACTTACCGCCAGGGGGACCGCATCAAGGCGTACATCGTGCGCGTGGAGCGCACCACGAAAGGGCCTCAGATTGTGTTGTCGCGCAGCCACCCGGGACTTCTGAAGCGGCTGTTTGAACTTGAGGTACCAGAGATATTCGATGGGGTGGTGGAGATCAAGGCGGTCGCACGGGAGGCTGGATACCGGTCCAAAATCGCGGTTCACTCCCGCAACCCCGAGGTCGACCCGATTGGGGCTTGCGTGGGCACCCGCGGCATGCGCGTACAGGCGGTGGTGAACGAACTTCGGGGAGAGAAAGTGGATATTGTGAAGTGGGACGACGACCCGGCGACGTTCGTTGCCAACGCGCTTTCACCTGCCCGCGTGGTCGATGTCCAGATTTACGAAGACGACAAAGTCGCTCGCACGATTGTACCGGACAATCAGTTGTCCCTGGCGATCGGCAAAGAAGGGCAAAATGCCCGGTTGGCGGCGAAGTTGACGGGTTGGAAGATCGATATTAAGAGCGAGTCGCAGGCGGCCGAACTGGGGATGTTTGGCATGTTGACGGACGACGTCGAAGACGAGGGCATGACCCTGTCGCCGGACTGGCTGAACGAACCGTAACCAGGCTGTCCCGCTGCCGCGAGCCGCAGCCGGTCCGAAGGGGGGTGTTTCTGTGGAGCGTCGCAAGAAAATTCCCATGCGCAAATGTGTGGGTTGTCAGCAGATGTTTCCGAAACGTGAACTGATTCGCATTGTCTTAGGTACGGACGGAACGGTCAGCCTGGATCCCACCGGCAAGCGCAACGGACGGGGGGCGTACCTCTGCGGAAAGCCGGATTGCCTGAAGACGGCTCGGAAGCGAAAGTCGCTGGAGCGTGCTCTGAAATCACCCATGCCGGAGAGCTTGTACGAGCAGTTGGCGATGCACGCTGAAGGGGCGGATCGGCTTGGATAGGGATGTCCCGCCGGAAGTAGGGCGCGAAGCAGCCTCTGCGCGTTGCCTGCAGCGCATCGGCCTGGCTGTACGAGCGAGGAGGGCGGCGGTAGGCAGCGATGCCGCATTGGCAGCGATTCGCCGCAGGGAGGCGAAGTTGGTGGTGTTGGCTGCAGACGCCGGGGGCAACGCTCGCAAGAAATACAGCGACAAGTGCGCGTTTTACCATATACCGCTGTTGGAGGCGTTTGATCGGGACAGTTTGGGACGGGCGTGCGGCCGCTCGCAAGCGGCCGTGGTCGCTGTGACCGACCCCGGGTTTGCAGCGAGTGTCATGGCTTGTGTCGGGGAATACCGCGGGGGTGAAGCGTTTGACGAAACTTCGGGTGTATGAGTATGCGAAACAGCTGAACATGTCCAGCAAAGAGATTCTGACGATCCTCAACCGCCTGGATGTGCCGGTCGCCAATCATATGAGCGTCATGGACGAAGGTATGGTGCAAAAAGTGGAGCAATTTTTTCTCGATGTGAAACGGCGGGCGGCCGAACGCCATGCGCATGAGCTGGAGCGGGAGCTTCGGGAGAAGCAGCGGCTGCGCGAGCAGAAGGCGCGACAACAGCTTGTCGAGCAAGAACGTCGTAACATGCAGGAACGGCTAGGTGACGCGCGCTCGGCAGCTGCTCCGCGGACGGAGTTTGGCTCAGCCTCGCCGAGACCGTCCGCGAAGGAGGGCTTGGGCCGCTCGGACGAAGCCCGGCGGGCAGGGGCAGCGGCCGGCTCCGGGTCTGCCGCGGCAGCTCGGGATGCGGGTGGGTCTGCAACCCGGTATGCACAGGCGTCTCCTCCGCCGAGGGCCGGGACCTCTGGTTCGGCGGCGGCCCACGCGGCCGGTCAGGCGACAAAGGGCATCCCGTCGGCCGGACAGCCGACGGTGACTTCTTCCGAAGCGGCCACGACTCGCGGGCAGGCCGTCCAAGACATCACCGTCGACAAGGCATCTGCTGCGTCTGCAGACCACGGTGCGGCAGGTGGCGGCGACCGCGCGGATCACGGTCCGGCTCGCTCGTCTGGTGAAGCGGTTGCGGTTGACCGCAACGGTGGTGCCGGCAGCAGCGGTGGTGAAGTCAGCGAACGGCGCGGCGACGGGCGCCGCCTGGTCTCCGGGGAGGAGACCGCGGTGTCAGGGCGCGCCGATGCGGACACGTCCTCCGACTTCCGCGACCGGCAAGGGCCGAGCCCTGCCAGCGGCACCCGCCGCCAGGATCGGCCGGACCGAGGGCAACCGTGGGGACAAGATCGGGAGAGGCGCCATGCGGGGCCGGGTCGCAGTGACCGCCCGTACGACAACGGCCGGGGGCGCCCTGGCGGCGGGACGGGAGCTCGGTCGGACGGCAGGCCGGGCGGGTTTGCCAGCCGCGACCGGGCTGGCTACGGGGACCGTCCCGGGGATCGCCCGGGGGCCGGTTTTGGCGGTGGACGGGAGCGCCGTCAGGGCGGTTT
>JADGIC010000184.1 GCA_019683615.1 Alicyclobacillaceae bacterium
CCACCAACCGCCGCTGCCCATCGAGTGTGATGTCAATGTCTCGGTCAACGATGACGGGCCGGGACGGTGCCGACTTGTCGAACGACTCAATCAAGTCGAACTCGAACCGCAGTGGATCCGCATAGACGTGCCCGATGGTCAGCGTGATCCCGTGCCGAGTGACACTCTGATTCACGGATTGCCCGTAACCGGCGAGCGCCGGCACCCGAACCTCCGGCGGACTGAGGGAACTGGTCAGCAGGTTGTCTCCCCGTCCCATGTCGAGCCAATGGGGCACACCAAACCCCGAGGCAAACGCGAAACCTGCTGCCACGCAAGCACCTGTCCACCACCATCTGCCGGCCGTCCGCGCCCGCCGCAACCGGATGCGCCCGCCTTCACCAGCCGGCAGGGTGCGCCTGGAAAGGCTCCTTCGGGCCCGCGCCGCGCCTGCTCGACCCCGGGCGGAACGGCCGCCGGTCAATACTGTCCAACCCGCCGCAGCCCGAACCCACACCTGCGTCGGGCAGCGTAAGCAAGTGGTTCATCACACTGGCCCGGCTCGCTGCCAACAGCTGTTCCAACTCGTCTTCATCGTCAGCCTGCGTATGTTGCGATCCGCCGGAGTGCGTCACGTCGTCTGCCATGGCTTAAACCTCCCTCACCGGCCGTGCAGCTGTTCAGCCGCCGGCAGTCTCATCCAAGGAGCGCCGCAGCCGTTCCTTGGCACGCCGCAACCGGGTTTTCACCGTGTTCTCTGACATCGATAACACCTGTGCGATCGTGGCGATATCCAGGTCATGGTAATACCGCAACACCAGGACCTCCCTGTTCCGGACAGGCAACTCCATGACCTTCGCGAGCACGCCGGTTTCATCCAGTGATGGGTAGACGTCTGCCTGCGCGCACTCCCTGGCGTACAGCCTGTCGACGCTGACCAGCCGGCGGAGGCGGGCCGCCCTCAGCATGCTCCGCGCACGATTGACGGTACATGTCGCGAGCCATGAACGGATGGACGCCTCTGGAAGGGTTGGGTCCAGCTTCGTCAGGGCCATCACAAACACGTCCTGGACGCAGTCTTGCGCACTGTGCAGGCTGCCCAAATAGGCGGCAGCCAGGTGAATCAGCCAGCTCTGGTGCCGCTCCACCAATGCCGCCACCTTCTGCGCCCTGACGGTTGCAGCCCATCCATCTCGTGCAAACTCCCATCCCCCGCCGGCTTGCGATCCGGTGGTTAGGTCGTCGCGGCATCCCATCCTGCCTGGCGCCACCCGGTCACCAGGTGACCGTGCAGGGCCTGACATTCCGAGTGCCGCAGCTCTACGCGATGAATGCGCCGTATCCGTTCGCTTCACCCCCCAGTGGACGCGTCGGCCGGCAGGCGCTTGCATCACATTCCTGCCGACCGAAGTCTACCGTATATACGCCGCAGCGGGGAGGTTTGGGTTCAAATGGCGGCCAAGGTGGGATTCATTGCAGGGGGGTCGAGAGGTTGCCGATGGGGGAGAAAATGTCAACCGACTGATCGGGCGTGAAGTGAAACGGGCTGCGAGGGGTGTCGAGTGTGATAGACTCGACTCCGTTCAGACCCCCGTTCAGGGCCAGGGTCGACGCACCTGGCCACCCCGTGGCCTGGCACCACCCGGCTGGCCAGGCCGTCGACGCCGGAGACTTCACCGTATCCGCGGCCCGAACGGCGCATATCCCTGCTCGCCGGGAATCGGTGTCTGACGCTGCAGACCCAGCGCGGACCCGTACCGGTTGACAAAGTCGATAACGTCCAGCCGATGAATCTGCCCCAACATCGCCGAAGGTTCGTTGCGCAGCCCGGGTTGAATCGGGTTGAGCGTGACCGGCTGCACCGTGCCCTGGCGAACAGGCACGGCGAACACCACCGTTTCATTGTGCCCGCCCGCCACACACAAGGCGGTCACAAACCCGAGGTCCTGAAAACGCGGGTCGCGCGCAACCGTCACATGTGCCCGCCACATGCCTTCTGCGTCGGTCAATCCCGTTTGCAACAAGCGTCCGTCCGGTCCAATCAACGCCACCCGCGCACCGGCCAAGGCGCGAAAGTCAGTGGCGGAAACGACCCGAAACTGGACGGTGGCAGTGACGGTCGCGGGACCCGGGACCGGTTGCGCGGCAACTGTAAGCGGCCACGTGAGCGCGCGGTCGGCAGGCGCGGAGTGCCTCAGGTCTGTCAGGCCACCGGGATGCGCAGCAGACGCTGTGGGAGTTTCAACGCGGGAAAGCTGGCCGGGCGCGTTTGCCGCCCGCGCCGGGGCCGGGCCCGGCAGGCATGTGCAAAGAACCAATACGGCCAGGCAACCGCCAGTACGCCAGAGAGAGAACCGCCGAGGCTGAAGCGATTTTCTGCTCATTCGCAATCCTCCTGCATTGTGTCGTCTACGGAAATCAACAGGAGGATTCCCCGCTCACCGGCCACTGATACACCGCGACTACACCGCGACCGCTTCACTCGGCCGCCAAGAGGGGCCGCAACGGTGCGATGTTGCATCGTATCCTTCATTTCATGGTTGACCTTGCAAAATCGATTCTACCTGAGGATCACGCCCCTGGCCATGTCTCCGGCCGCGATGCGCCTCCTTTCTTTCCGGAAAGCATGCGGGTATGATCACAGGAAAAGGCAGGTCACTCCATCCCAACCGCCGAAGGAGTTGAAGATGATGGCCATCGTTGCTGTCAGCATTGTGCCGGTGGGAACGGGTTCCACCAGCGTCAGCGAGTACGTGGCGGAAGCGCAAAAGGTGCTTGAGCGCCACCCGCACTTGAAGTACCGGCTGGACCCGATGTTCACCAACATCGAAGGTGACCTCCGCGACATCTTCACTGCCATCGCCGACATGCACGACGCCCTGGCGGCCAAAGGCCTGCGGCGGTTCTCCACGGTGGTGAAGATTGATGACCGCCGGGACGGCGGCCATACCATGGAAGAGAAAGTGGCAGCCGTCGAGGAGAAGCTCCGCCGGGAGGCCGCGCGTTCCTGATCCGCCGCGCCCCGGGCCGTTCAACCGAGCATGGCCTCGGCCCGTCCGGCGCCTGGAGTCTGTGATTCACCTCGGGTATCCAAGTCAGGCCATACGGCGACACTGACCATTGTAGCCACCCGGGATGGCACAGGTTGTCAGGGGAACGGATGTTCGAGTCCCGGGGCCGCCGCGAAACAGATCCCATCGACAGGAGGCACGCCGTGTTTCGGACTCTTGGCCGGCTCTTCCGAGCCTGGGAGTGGTACAATTTCATACGCTACTTCAGCCCCATGGGCTACGCCGTGGACAAACTGATGGAGTACATCTTCAACCGCATGCGGTTGGTGGATTGGGTATACGTCGGCGCCGCGGGACTCCTGCTTCTCCTGTGGGGGGTTGAACTCGTCAATTGGTTGGCGCAGGCTGTCCTCGCCATCCTCCGCGCAACCGGAGCGTGGCACGGGGTCTGGCCAGCCTGGCCGGCGCTTGCGAAGTTTGCGCACCCCGCGCCCGGCACCATCATAGAGTGGCTGTTGTCCGGGCTGTTCCTGCTCTGGGCGGCGCTCAGCTGGCTGGTGTACTTCGCCCGGCGGCTGTGGCCCGCGGAGCAACTGGCGACGGTGCGCAAGCGGATGGCCGAGTGGTGGGATCGGCAGGCGAGTCCAAGCCATTCCGCGGTTGATCCCGCCCCCTTCCCACGGCCC
>JADGIC010000030.1 GCA_019683615.1 Alicyclobacillaceae bacterium
CGGTTGGCCGGGTGGTGCGGGGCCGGGCGGCGCGGCATCGGGATTCGGGTTCAGCCGTTGGCCGTTCTTCTTCTGACCCGGCAGCAGCCCGCAACAAGGGCTGCCGGGCAAGCGTGCACCTGCTCCGGCAGCCCCTTCTCCCGGGTTCACGCCACGGGCGTCGTGGTGCAAGTCGTCGTGTACACAGGCACCAACAGGAAGAACAGGACGAAGATGATCAGGAATACCACTGCCCAACGAGTGTACCCGCCAAACACACCGTACATCGTCGCAACCCCCTCTGGAGGATGATGGTGCTCCTCACACCACCAGTGAATGCGCACATGTGTACGATGCGCAGGACACTCGCCCGTGCCTGCGCGTGCTCTTCCCCCTGGGAACGCCCCCGGTGTTTGCGCACGTCACGCCCCGGCGGCCAGCGGCTGCCGGCGTTCCTGGAACGCGTGCAGGCCGTGCATCACGCCTCTGGCCGCCTGGTACGCTTGCCGGTAGAGGGGGTACAGTTTTTCGTACCGCTCCTGCCAATCCGGGTTTGGCGCCACGGTCTGGCCCGGCTCATACCACGCCTCGACACCTGCCGGGCCGGGCGCGAGCAATCCCGCGCCCTGGGCGGCCAACACAGCCGCTCCGTACGCCGGACCCTGAGCGGCCCGCACGACCTCTACCTCCGCGCCGACCGCGCTCGCGAATATCTCCATCCACAACCGGCCCTGCGCACCACCGCCGGACACCCGCCAGCGGTCCGCGCGCAGACCCAGCTCGGCAATCACGCTCCACCCGTCCTTCAGGCTGAACACAACCCCTTCCAGCAGGGCACGGACCAGGTGCGCCCGTTCGTGCCGCCACTGCAAGCCCATCCACGTCCCGCGCGCCGCCGGGTCCAGGTGCGGGGTGCGCTCCCCCATCAAGTAGGGCAGAAACACCAGCCCTTCTGCACCCGGTTCGACCGCTTCCGCCTCATCCAGCAAGACTTCATAGACATCCAAGCCCCTGCTGCGAGCCGCCAACTCCTCCTGCTCGCCAAACCGGCGCCGGAACCACTGCAGCGATCCGCCGGCCGCCTGGGTGACCCCCATCGCAAACCAAAGGCCGGGCACGGCGTGACAAAACGTGTGCAACCGGCCCAGCGGGTCGCGCACCGGCTCCGCCGTCGGCGCGAGCACCACGCCTGACGTCCCGAACAAGACCGACACCAACCCGGGTTCCGCGACAGCGAGGCCGACGGCACCGGCGGCCTGGTCGCCCGCTCCTGCCACCACCGGCGTACCTTCCGGGATGCCGAGCTGGTGGGCCGCCGCTGCTGTGACCTTGCCGGCCACCGCCGCCGAGGAGAGCACCGGCGGCAGCCACTCCCGGGGGGTGCCCGCCGCGTGGCACATCTCCTCCGACCAGCGGCGGTTCGCGACATCAAACATCAACGTCCCCGATGCGTCCGACTCGTCCATCGCCAGCTCTCCTGTCATCCGGTAGCGGACGTAGTCTTTCGGCAACAGGACATGGCAGATCCGCCGGTACGACTCCGGCTCGCAGTCGCGCAACCACAGCAACTTCGTGAGAGTGAAGTTGGGCAAGGGCGGGTTTTGCGTCCACTCAATCACGCGCTCCCGGCCCACCGTGCGTTCAAGCCAGTCGACCTGCGCCACGGTCCGTACGTCACACCAGATGATGGCCGGACGGATCACGCGCCCGGCGTGATCGAGCGGCACCAGCCCGTGCATTTGCCCGGACAGACCCACCGCAGCGACCTGCGCCCGGCCCTGCAGGCGTACGTCAGCCATCACGCCCGCAACCGCCTCCACGGTCGCCCGCCACCAGTCATCCGGATCTTGCTCCGCGAAACCTACCGCAGGCACCGACATGCCGTATCCCGCCGTGCGGGTGGCCACCACCTTGCCGTCCGCCGACACGGCCACCACTTTCGTGCCAGACGTGCCCACGTCGATGCCCAACACCAGCTGTTCCGACTCACCCATGGTTGCCACCCCTCATTCTCCCGCGTGCTTCGCCACTGCTGCTGTCGCGCGGACTCCGCCGAACCCCTCCGGCTCCCCGTGCCCAGCCCCGAAACGCCGGAGACGGCGGATGCTGCTTCCACCCGGCCGCCAAGCGCCGTTCCACCTCGTCCCAAGGGACTATGCCACTGGTGGCGTCCGCTTGCTCGACATTGCACGCCCCCACCGCCAGTGCCCGGATGACCGCCTGTTCCGGACTCAGACCGCGCACCAACGCCACCAGGAACCCGGCGATGGTGCAGTCGCCCGCGCCGGTCGTGCCGATTTCATTGACGCGGAAACAGGGCGCATACAGCTCCCGCTGTGCCCAGTCCCCGTCCCGCCATGCTTGTACCCACCAGTGCGGCCGCCCGGCCTCTTCGGCGGCGCTGCGGCCTTGGGTCCGCAGGTACAATCCTTGATCCCCCAACTTGACGGCCACGATGCGTGCGCCCATGGCCAGTGCCGCATCGGCGACCGCCGCGAGGTCATCCGGCGCGACCCGGCGGACAAACGGTCCGCCCCGTTTCCGGATGGCCTCCCAGCGGCCGCGCGCCAACATGTACATCAGTTCCTCCACACTGGGCAAAAACAGGTCGACATAAGGCAGCACGGACTCCAGCAGCCGCACCCAATCGGCCTCGCCGGAAGGACGCTCCGGGTCCGGCATCGCCATGTCCAGCGACGTCACCGCGCCCGCCGCCCGGGCCGCTTGAAACAGAGCCGACAACTCCCGGCCGCCGTCCTCGTACATACGGCGCATCAACGGCGGGTATCCGAAGTGAAACAGCTCAATACCCTGCCACCTCGCGGGCGCCACGTCGGCCGCCGAAAACGTGTCGTTCGTGCCCGGATAGTGCAGCAGCAACCGGTCCGCGTGGCGGGGGTTGACGACGACCGAATACGACGTCGCCGCTTGGCCGTCCACCACCAGGCACACGTCCGAAGCCGGCCCGGCGCCGCCGGACGGGCTGCGGCCCGGCGCCGCCAGTTGCTGCCACAGCATCTGCCGGACCTGTTCGGCAAACGGGTCCGTCCCCACCTTCGCCACCAAGCGCACCGGCAGCCCCAGGCGGTGCAGCGCAATACCGGTGTTCGCCACCGCGCCTCCCGTGGCGAACTGCGCCGGTCCCACTTCCACCAGGCGGCCCGGCGCCAAGTCGCGGAAACCCGTTCGGTTCTGTGTCAGGTCCGGGATCACGTCGAGACACACGTGACCCGCGACCATCGCGACCGGTCCCTCTGGAAAATCCCGGACCCGTAGGCTGTCTGCCCCCATCACCGCTTCCTCCCCGCTCAGGACGGAAGACGTATCATCTCTCTTGTGGCGTGCGACGCCTGCGCCGCGGTGAACCGGTCCGCCGGCTCAACCGGTCACGGCTCTTTCCGCACAATCCGCAGAGCCTGCTCGGCGCTGGCGCCTTCGTGCACAATCGCCATGAAGGCGCGGGTCATGGCGTGCGGATCCGCGCATTGCAGAACGTTCCGTCCATACACGATGCCAGACGCCCCTTGCCGCATGAGGGCGTGCGTGCGCTGCAGAATCTCCGCTTCGGAAGCCTTGCCGCCGCCGCGCGGCAGCACCGGCCGGCCGCCGGCCGCCTCGACCACGTAGCGGAACTCCTCGACGTCGTCGCACGGGTCCGCTTTGATGATGTCGGCGCCCAGTTCCACCGCCTGGCGCACCAGCGGCACCATTTTCTCCAAATCCCCGCCAACCATGTATCCGCCGGCTCTCTCGTTGGGCTGCATGACGAGCGGCTCGACCATCAGCGGCATCCCGTAGCGTTCGCAATCCGCCTTCAGCTTCGCGACGTTGGCAACACACTGCCGGTGCAGGTCCGGCTGGTCAGGCAGCAGCAGCAAGTTCACGACGACGCAAGCCGCGTCCAACCGCACGGCCTGTTCAACCGCGTCATCCACCAGGACGCTGAACGGTTGTCCGGGAAGCTGCCAGTTGTAGACGTTCGCCACGTCCGTGCGCAGGACCAGGGCCGGCTTGTGCTTCCCCTTGATGGCCTGCAACAGCGGTGCCTGCCCCGGGGTCAGCTGAATCGCGTCCGGACCGGCGTCGGCAATCGTCGCAATCGCCCGGTGAATATCTTCAATCCCGCGGAGAAAGCTGTGTTCATTAAAGAAGCCGTGGTCGATGGCGACGTCGAAACACTTGCCATCGACGCCAAACAGCCGGTTCAGCCGAGCCTGCTTCATCTCTCGTCACACCCCTGTCATCCCCGGTGCGCCTGCGGCTACTACGCGCGCTGCCGGAGGCCGGGCGCCCCCGCCACGACCACCTGCACCCCGCGCTCCTCCAGCTGGCGGACGATGTCGGAGGAGATTCCCGGGTCCGTGATGAATACGTGAACGTCTTTCCACTGCGCAAACGCGTAATACGACTGGGCGTCAAACTTGCTGGAATCGGCTACCAGAACGACCTGATCCGCACTTTGCATCATCTGCTGTTTGATTTCCGCCTCATACAGGTTGAAGTTCATCAACCCTGTCTCCACGGACAGCGCCGACGCCCCGAGAAACACCTTGCGCGCCCGCAGATCGGACAGGAACGCCTTCGCCTTCGGCCCGACCGTGGACTGGGTGGCCCTGCGCAGGTCCCCGCCGATCAGGTGCAGGCTCACCGGCTTGCCCATCAGCTCCAGGGCGATCGGAATCGAGTTGGTGATGACCACCAGGTTCGGCGATGGCTGCAGTTGCTTGGCGATTTGCAGCGTGGTCGACCCGGCGTCGAGCAGCACCACGTCTTCGGGATGGATCATCGCTGCCGCCTCCCGGGCGATAGCCCGCTTCGCCTCGACGTGTGCCGTCTCGCGCGCCAGCAGCGAGTTTTCCTGGGGCGCGCCAAGCACGTAGTCGGCCAAGACGAAGTCGGCCAGCACAGCGCCGCCGTACACCTTGCGGACGATGCCCTTGCGCTCGAGGACGTCGAGGTCGCGCCGGATTGTCATGTCGGAGACGGAGAACATCTCCATCAGCTCGGCGACCGTGACCATGTGTTTTTCGCGAATCAACTCTGTGATTCGGGCTTGGCGCTCAATGCTCAGCACTGTGACCGCTCCCCGCCGCCGGTGATGGGAACCATCCTGCTTCTCACCCGCTCATCGGAAGCCCATTCGGGTAGACCATCACCTTCAGGCTCCCGCTCTTGTTGGTCCGCGCCCGTTCCAGCGCGTCCTTCGCCTGTTCCAAGGGATACCGGTCCGTGACCAGGCTCTTCACGTCAAACCGGCCCGACGCCAGAAACCGAATCCCCTGCGGATAGGTGTTGGCGTACCGGAAGATCCCGAAAATGTCCACCTCATAGCTCGAGATGAAGGGAACGTTGAGGCCGATTTCATCCTGCGCCGGCAACCCGACGATGGCCAGGCGGCCCCCCCTGCGCAGCGACATCAGCGCCGACTGCAGCGCCTTCGGGTTGCCCGCCGTCTCAATCGCCACGTCGGCCCCTTCCCCGCCGGTCAGCGCCCGCACCGCCTCCGCCGCGTCCTGCTCCTTGACGTTGATGGCGGCCGTGGCGCCTAGGCGCCGCGCCGCCTCCAGGCGGATGGGTTCAAGGTCGCTGACGTATACCTCGGCCGCGCCAAACGCCCGCGCAGCCACGACCGTCAACAAGCCGACCGGGCCCATACCCATTACGGCCACGCGCGATCCCGCCTGCACACCTGCCCGCTTGCACGCGTGAATGCCCACGGAGAACGGCTCCACCAGCGCCGCTTCCTCAAACGACAGGTGGTCCGGAATGGGAAAGACAAAGTCTTCGCGGTGCTTGAAGTACTCGACAAACGCCCCGTCGTACGGGGGCGTCGCCAAAAACGCAACGTCCGGGCATAGGTTGTAGCGGCCCGACTTGCAGGCGTCGCAACGGCCGCAGGTGACCCCCGGCTCCACCGCGACGCGGTCTCCCACCTTGACGCGCGTGACCTGGCTGCCGACGGCCGCCACCACACCGGCACACTCGTGGCCGAGGATGATCGGCTTTTCCACCACAAAGTCGCCGATGCGGCCATGCTCGTAATAGTGGACGTCGGAACCACACACGCCGACCGCCATGACCTTGATCAAGACATCGTAAGGGCCGAGTTCCGGCACCGCCATCTCCCGGATCTCCACCTGCCACGGCCGCTCAAGCACGGCAGCCCGCATCCGGGTCGGCACCGCGGCCTTGATCTCGGACTTCCACTCCACCGCCATATCGGGTACCCTCCTTCGAGACTTCACGCCGAACGCGTGCGCCGCGCTGTCCCGGCAGCGCCCGTGCCGGTGCTCCACGCCGTGGCCATCCGCCGCGCGCCGCAGCGAGGCCCGGCGTCCGGGTCATTTCACGGCGCCCATCGACAGCCCGCGCACCAGGTACTTGCGGACGAAAATCCCCGCGATGAGCATCGGCAGGATGATGATGGTGCCTGTCGCCATCGCCTGCCCCCACTGCACGCCTTCCTGGGACACCAACAGCGACGCGGCAACCGGCACAGTCTGTGTCGCGGTGCTCGTGAACACGGACGCGAACGAGTAGTCGTTCCAGGCAAACATCAGGCAAAGGATGCCGGTCGCGACCAGGCCCGGCGCCGCCATCGGCAGCGTGATTTTCCAAAACGCCTGGAATTTGCTGCACCCGTCCACCATCCCCGCCTCCTCCAGCGCCGGCGGGATGTCTTTGAAAAACGTCATCATGATCCACAGCGCAAACGGCAGGTTGAACGTCGTATAGGCGAACACCAGACCGGTCATGGTGCCGATCAGGCCGAGTTTCGAAAACATCAGGTACAGCGGCAGCATGACGGCCGGAATTGGCGCCATCCGCGTGCTGATCACCCAGAACGACAGGTCTTTCCCGCGCTTGAAGTGGCCGCGCGCCAAGGCAAAGCCGCCCAGCGTGCCAAGCACCAGCGAGATCGCGGTGGACAGCACGGAGGCGACGACGCTGTTCCACAGGTAGTGACCGAAGCCGCCGCTCGCCGAGAACATCTGGCGGTACGTGTCAAACGTCGGTTTGAAGAGAAACTTCGGCGGCATCGAGAACATCCCTGCTTGCGTCTTCAACGATGACAGCACCATCCAGACAATCGGCAGCAGCGCCCAGATCAAGGCGATCACGACGATGACGTACAACACGGCTGTGCCGAGCGCTCCCCGTTTGCGTCCCGCGCGGGTTTGCTCCATCACTCTTCACCCCTCGCGAAGATCCGTATGAACGACTTGCCGAGGAAAATCGTCACCACCAACATCGTTAAGCCAATGGCCGCCGCGCGTCCGAAGTCCTGGAACTGGAACGCAACCTGCACCAGGTAGTAGCCCACCGTTTTCGTCGAGTCGGCCGGCCCGCCCTGCGTGGTGATAAGAATCGTGTCCACGTAGCGCAGGATGTCCATCGACCGGATCAGCAGCGCGACGACAATCGCCCGCTTCACCAGCGGCAGGATCACGTAGCGCAGCTTCATCCAATACGAGGCGCCGTCCACGTCAGCCGCCTCCAGCGGCTCTTCCGGCATCGCCTGCAGACCGGCCAGGACGATGATGGTGATCAGGGGCGTCCACTCCCAGACGTCCATCAGAATGATGGCAGGCATGGCGGTCGAGGTGGTGCCCAGAATGTCCGTGTTCATGCCGATGCACTGCAGCAACCACGCGTACATGCCGTACGTGGTGTTGAGCAGGAACCGGCCCAACAGCCCTGTCACGATGGGTGCCACAAACAGCGGCAGCATCCACAGCGTGGCCACCAGGTTGCGGCCCTTGGGAATATGGTAGATAGCCAGCGCCAAACCGGTTCCGAGCAACAGCTCCACCGCCAGGCCGACGACGACGAAGACCACCGTGCGCCCCCACGAATGCCAGTACGTCGCATCGCGCAACACGGACAACCAGTTGTGCAGTTGATAGAACACCGGCTGATCCGGGTTGAGCGTGTAGTTCATCAAACTGGCATAGATCATGTAAAACAACGGCACAATGCTGATGATGGCGAGAATGACGACGGACGGCGCGAGCATCCACATCTCTGTGGCGTTGTGACGCCGCCTCTTTGTTTTGGCGCCGGGCCCGGGAACCGCAACAACGTGTTTGCTGTGCACTTGACTGGCGTTCGATTCCACGGTATGGCTACGCCCCTTTCATGGAAAGAACGGGGTCCAGTCCAACCGTTGGCCCAGACCCCGTCCGCCTCCGGATCATGCGAAATCAGTTGCCGGTCAACTGGTTGCTCTGCTGCGCGATGTTTTTCATCGCCTGGGCAGGTGTCTCCTGGTTGGCCAGCATTTTGGACAGTTCGGTGAACACGATCGAGTCCACCTGCGGCCACTGCGGGATCTTTGGACGCATGTAGACGTTTTGCGGCTTCCACGCCTCCAGCGTCGCCTTCATCGCCAGCAGGTTGGGCATCTCCTTGGACTCCTTCGTACCCGGCGTCATCCCCTTCTTGATCTCGGGCAGGTTGTACACCGAGTAACGGGTCGGGGTTTCGCCGCCGTTCTTGGACTTCAAAATCATGTACTGGGCCTGCGGCGACGTCGCCCACACGATGAACAGCCAAGCGGCCTTCTGTTCCTTCGGCGTCGCGTACTTGCTGATGCCGATACCCGTACCGCCGAAGATGTTGGCGCTGCGCACCGGACCGCGCGGCAACACCGCGAATCCGACCTTGCCGACGACCTTCGACTTCGCCGGGTTCTCCATCATCGAAGCGAACTCGTGCCACTCCGGCGCCATCGCGATGTCGCCTGCCGCAAACGCTTCGGCGAGGCCGTTCCAATCCCACGACGTGCTGCCCGGGGCTGCCGCCTGCACAATCTTTTTGTACATCGTCGCAGCCGCAATCGCCTTGGACGAGTTCATCAGCGACGGGCCGGGGTTGGTCGTGCCGATGCTGCCGAGGTTCGGCGCCTTGAAGTAGTCGCCGCCGTACGCGGCCAACACGTTGCTGAAGTCGCACATCAGCGAGTCGTACTGCTTCGCCTGTGCGCCCGCGCCATACTTGACGCCTTTGATGACGCCCTGCTTGACCTTCTGGTTGATCCACTTCTCAATCGTGTAATACTGCTGCCACGTCAGGTTCGGGCCGGGCGTCCAGTCGAAGCCCTCCTCCTTCTTGAACATGGCCTTGTACTTGGGGTTGTCGAAGATGTCCTTACGGTAGAACAGAATCATCGTCGGACAGTCGTACGGCAGCGCGTACAGGTGGTCCTTGTTGCCCATGTAGCCGTCGACCTGAAGCTGGCTCGTGATAAAGTCGTTCAGGCCGCCCGGGATGTGGGGCAACGTCGGATCGTTGTTGAACCGGTTCAGGTCCACGTAGTCGTACGAGTACTTGGCCAGCATCTGGTACGGATCCGGATAAATGACCTGGTATTTGTCCGACTTCGCGGCGAAGTCCAAGGCCACCTTTTGCGCCACCGTGCTGAGGTCGCTCTGTTCAATGGTGACGGTGATTCCGGTGACCTTTTCAAACTGCTTGATGTTCTCGGCCAACGCCGACGACGGCGGCGTGTTCTCCGAGATGAACGTCAGGTGTGTGCCCGCGAACTGCTTCCAGTTGAACCCCGCCGGCGCCGTGATCTTCGGCAACCCTGGCACCGCGCCGGGGAACGGGGCAGCCACCTGTCTGGCCGCGACCGTCTTGGCCGATCCCGACGAGTTGTCGGCATTGCTGCCGCCCGCGCCGTTCGTGTTGGCGGTGCCGCAGCCCGCCAGCACCATCACCGTACCCAGCGCCCCGACTGAAGCCGCTTTCAGTGCGCGCTTTTTCACACGTGTTCCCCCCTGTGCTCTTTGCATGTTCCTCTGCGCATGTCTCCTCTGCCGGCCCCCGCATCGTCCACGGGGCCGCGCGTAGTGCCAGGCTGGTGCCTGCCCGGCCTTCCATTAGCTTATTCCTGCCCCGTCCGCGGCCATCCCCGGCCCGGGTTGGAATACTCCACCACCTCCACAGCAACACCCAAATCAACATCATCGAAAATAAGTAAACGGTTTCTGATAGAAACTATAGCAAATCAACAACATACTGTCCATATGCAACACTGCGGCAGCGAAACCAAGCCAGGCCAGCACGCACCGGCGGAATGCATCAACAACAATCAACATGCGGCAGCCGCGGCGCGGGACCTCCACACCCCCGGAACCCGGCAGGAGAGCCTCCGGAAGCCAAAAAAAGCCCGGCGAGGGTTGCGGCGCGGCAGATTCCGCACCGCCTGGCGCCTTCTCGCCGGGCCTGGTCCCTGTCACTCAAACGAAACCTGAACCTTCATCACGTTCGACGCCTTGCCCGATTCCAGCAGCTGCGGCAGGTCGTCGATGGGAATCACCGACGACACCAGGTAGCTGACGTCGAAGCGGCCGGCTTTCATCCACTCCAAGGCCGCCCTGTAGGTCCGGTTGATGGCCATGGAACCGAGCAGCCGAAGGTCTTTGTGGTAAATATCAAACGGCTTGATGGAGACCGTCGCATTCGCCGGCGCCACGCCGAACTGCAGGTAGGTGGCAGCCGGAGCGAGGAACTGGAACTCGCTCTCAATCACCGACGGGATTCCGGTCACATCCACCACCAAGCCAAACCCCCGGTGGCCCTTCCGTTGTCCGAGCCGCTCCTCCAACTCCCGGCTGAGCACCGCCCCGGTCGCGCCGTGCTGCATCGCCAGCTCCAGCTTCACCGGGTCGACGTCCACCACCACCAGTTCCCCGGCGCCGGCGTGAGCGAGCGCCTGTGTCAACAGCTGGCCCATGCTGCCGGCCCCGAACAGGAGAACGCTGGTGCCTGGCCGCAACTGCAACTGGTTCATGGCGTGTACGACGCACGCCACCGGCTCGATGAACGCACCGTCCGCAAACGACATGTTGTCCGGGAGGTGGAACACGTTCTCCACCGGCACCTTGACGTATTCGGCCAACGCGCCGTCCGTCGTGTCGCCGATGGCTCCCCAGTTTTCACAGTGATTGCCGCGGTGCGTCAGGCAGTACTCACAGCGCCCGCAAAACAGCGAGGGATCGACGGCAACCCGGTCTCCGGGTTTAAACTCGCTCACCTCTTCCCCCACCTCATGCACCACGCCCGCGAATTCATGCCCGGGAATGAGCGGGTACGGAGACAAGAACTCGCCCAAGTAGATGTGAAAATCCGTGCCGCAGATGCCGACGCGCTTCACCTGGATGGTGACCTCCCGGCGATCCGGCTTCGGGTATGGCACCTCTTTGACAACCGCCCGGCGCGGCCCTTCGACCACCAACGCCTTCATCCGGCAACCCCCTCCAAATCGTTGTCCGGCGCTTATGCGCCGGTCACTCCAAGTTCGTGTGCCGCTCCACCATCTCCGTTTCGGTGCAGTTCAACCGGGCCTGCAGCCGCAGCGCCAGCAGATCGAACAGCACCAACTGCACCTGCTCGAACAGCGTTCCCATCGGCAGCGCCGACGAACCCGCATCCGGCCCGTCCCGCATCGTGCGCGCCGGGATGCGCACGAGGACGTCGGCCATCGGACGCAACGGCGAGTCTGCCGCCGCTGTGACAAAAGCGACGCGCGCGCCGGCGCCCTTGGCAATCTTCATCAACGCCTCGACGGTCGCCAAGTAGCCGGTGCCCGAACTGGTCACAAACAGGTCACCGTGCCCGATGCGCGGTGCCGTCACATCGCCAACCACGTGCACCGTCAGGCCCAGATGCATCAGCCGCATGGCGAAAGCCTGCAGCATCAGCCGTTCCCGCCCCAGTCCGTACACAAACACCCGCCTCGCCGAGACGAGGTGATCCAACAAAGCTGCCAGCTCGTCCTCCGCCACGCGCTGCAGCGAGGCGCGCAACTCGTCAACCAGGCGGTCCCGGAACGCCGGTGTCACCATGTCCTGCTCGTTCATTGCCAAACTCCTGACACCCCAACCTCCCGCCTCTGCGGCCGAACGATGCTAGCGCGAACCGCCAGTGGCGAACACTTTTCATCGCCTTCTCCAACACAATCAAACAACAGGCGACAGCACCAACGCGCACAGTTGTTGAATGTTGGGGAATACCAGTTCTATTGTGTCGCACGGGAACGGATTACGCAAGCAGGTCTCGTCACAGCCGGTGCACCGTGACCTCGCTGCGAACCAAAAAGCGGGCGTTGATGCCGACCTGCCCGATGCCTTTGGAAATGTAACACCATCCGTGCGGCAGCCGGTGCAGTCCCTGGTAGATGCCGGCCTGCGGCAACCGGCCCATCGGCCGCACCCGGAAAAACCCAGGCACATTAAACTGTTTTCCGTGCAGGTGGCCCGCCATCAGATAGGCGAAGGGGCGGGAGATGTGGAGGACGACATTCGGATCGTGTGTGATGACAATCTGCGGACAACCCGGGCGGGCACCCTGAAACGCCTTGTCCACGTCGCTGTGGCCGGTGTCAAAATCGTCAATGCCGACCAGGTCGAACCCGTCTTGCGGCACGCACTCGTTGCGCAATACGCGGATGCCCCGGGACTGCAGGCGATCCACCAGCTCGCCGACCGGGCATACTTTGTAGTCGTGGTTGCCAAGCACGGCAAACACCGGGACACCGGCGCCGCAAACGACCGACAAGTAGGGTTCCAGCCGCGGCAAGGCGTCGAGCGAATCGAGGAAATCGCCGGTGATAAAAACGTAGTCCGGCCGCACCTGGGCGAACAGGCGGCTGAGCGCGCGGGGCGAGACCCGGAGCATCTCCGCATGCACGTCGCTCAACTGCAGCACGGTTCGCCCCAGGCCCAACGGACAGTTCACGTACTCGACCTTCAGCCACTGCGTGGGCCACACAAACATCGCCCACCCTGCCGCCAGCGCGGCTGCTGCCGCGCCCGCCCAGAGCCAATATCCCATGGCGTCTGCAACCGTCCCTTCAGACCGGGGCCGCCGTGTCCGCTCAACGCCCCCGCCAGACGAGGGCGATGACCGCCGCCGGACCGTGGATGCCGATGGTCAGGTCGTTTTCGATGTCCGACGAGCGGCTGGGACCGGTGATGAAGTTGACCGACGACGGCCAGCGCGGGGGGCCCGCTTCCGCTCCGGCCACGATGGCTGTCCCGGTCTCGGCGGCCGCACTCCCGCCGGACGCATCACCGCCATCCGCCCTCGTGCCGTCGGCCGCTGTCCGAACGCCCGCCAGCGCGTCCAACTCTGCCAAGACTTCGCCGAGGCGGGTGCGGATTTGGCTCGCTTTGATTAGCACAATATGCACGCCGGGCAGCAGGCTGACCAGACGGCCCCGATCCGGCCCCGACAACAGGACCACCGTGCCCGTGTCCGCCACCGCATAGTCGCAGGCGGTGATGCCGACATTGGCGGTCGCCATCCGTTCGACAAGGGCGCGGCGCTCCGCCGCCGAGCCGGCGTCTGCCGCCGCGTCCCCGGCGGCCGGGGTGGCCGCTGCAGCGGCCGCAGCCGGCGCCTCGCCCCAGACCACCACGTCGTACGCGGCCAACACGTCGTCCAGTTCAAACTCCGCCAGTGCCCGCCGGCCCCAGACGCCCACGACGGCCGGGCCGAGATCCTGCAGGTGGCGGCGCAACCGCTCCTTCAACTCGGCGAGCGAGTCGCACACGTCCACCTGTCCACCCAGTTTTCCCAGCTCCTCCGCAAATTTGGCCACCCGCTCGTCGGCCGACAGCTGGTAGTCGCGCCAGAACGCCGGCGCCCCCACCGCGTCGCGCGCCGGACGCTGGGTCAGCGGCTCCGCGCGGCCCAACCGCCGGGCGACTCGCTCCAAAAACGCCTGTTCGTTCACCGTTCGCCGCCTCCTTCGCCATCCCCGCCCGCAGCCGGCAGATGAGAGCCTGCGGCTTTCGCCGGGGACCCGTCCGATGTCCGGTTTGGCTGCGGCCGTTCCTGAACGTCCTGCTTCATCCCCGCAAACCGTTCGCGGAACGGGACGGCCGCCAGCGCCGGCGCGTGACGCGTGTGGGTCCAGCCAAACAAAGGACCGAAGGTGGAGGTGATGTAGCCGTCTTTGACCAGCGGCTTTTGGCCGACCCGGGCCGCCCGCATGGCCAGGCGGTACCGGCCCGGCTTCGCGAACACCGCGGCGAAGCCTTTCATCGCCGCCCGCTCCAGCGGCTTCACGCGGCCCTGTTCGACATTGCGGCGGCGAAGCGCCACCAACATGTCGTGCAGGGGGATTTTCACGGGGCACGCCTCGAAGCACGCGCCGCACAAGCTGGACGCATACGGGAGATCGTGGTATTCGCCGCCCGGGTTGAGCAACGGCGTCAACACGGCGCCAATCGGCCCCGGGTAGACCGATCCGTACGCGTGTCCGCCAATCTGCCGGTACACCGGGCACACGTTCAGGCACGCACCGCAGCGAATGCAGTGCAACACCGCTTGAAACTCGTCGTCTCCCAGTTGAGCGGAACGCCCGTTGTCGAGGATGACGACGTGCAGCTCGTCCGGACCGTCCCATTCGTCGACCCGCCGCGGACCCGTGATGACGCTCATGTATGCTGTCAACTTCTGGCCCGTCGCACTGCGCGGCAAGAGGTTCGCCATCACCTCCAGGTCCGCAAACGTCGGGATGATCCGCTCCATCCCCATCGTCACAATGTGGGTGCCGGGCAGCGTGCTGACCATGCGGCCGTTGCCCTCATTGGTAAACAGGACGATGGAGCCGGTCTCGGCAATCCCGAAGTTGCACCCCGTCACCCCGACGTCCGCGCTCAAAAACTGGCTGCGCAGCGTGCGTCGGGCAAACCCGGCGAGCACCGCCGTCTCGGTGGTCAAGCCCTCGCCCCCGGCCTGCTCAAACAAGTCCCGAATCTGCGCGCGGGTCTTGTGAATGCTGGGGATGATGATGTGAGACGGCATCTCCTTGGCCAACTGGATGATGTACTCGCCCAAATCGGTCTCCACCACCTCCACACCCTGCGCCTCCAGGTAGTGGTTCAAGTGGATTTCCTCGGACACCATCGACTTCGACTTGACGACCCGCTTCGCCTGCCGCTCCGTCACCAGCCTTGTGACGATGGCGGCCGCCTCCCGGCCGTCCGCCGCAAAGTGCACATGGCCGCCGTGGGCGCGGACGTTATCGGCAAACCGTTTCAGGTAGTAATCCAGGTGTTCGATGGTGTGGCTGCGGATCTGCCGCCCCCGCTCGCGCCACTCCTCCCAACGTCCCAGTTCGTCTGTCGCCGTGCGCTTGCGGGAGCGCAACCGCTCTGTCGTGAACCGGACGGCCCCGCGCAGAAACTCGTTCTGCAACGCCGCCCGCGACCTCTCCAACACACCGTGTCCGCTCGCAACCGTCACCGCGCCTCCGCCTCCCCTTGCAAAATCCCTTGGTACAACAGTTCCGCGAGGTGCATCACCCGCACCGGCCGGCCCTGGTGGCGCAACCGGCCGCCGATGTTCATCAGGCAACCCATGTCGGTCCCGACCAACACCTCAGCTCCTGTCTCCACCACATGGGCAGCCTTTTCGTCGACCATGGCCGCCGACACGTCGTGCATCTTCAGCGCAAACGTCCCGCCGAACCCGCAGCAGTCCTCTGCCAGCGTCAGCGGCACCAGCTCCAGGCCGCGCACCGCCTGCAGCAGCTCCAACGGCTCGTCGCGGACGCCGAGCAGACGCAAACCGTGGCACGACGGGTGGTACGTGACCTTGTGCGGAAACACCGCCCCGATGTCGGTCACACCCAGCACGTTCACGAGAAACTGGGACAGTTCGTACGTCCGCTCCGCCAGGCTGCGGGCGCGGGCTTGCAGCTTTGCGTCGTCGGCGAACAGCCGCTCGTAGTAATGATGGATCATCCCGGTGCACGATCCCGACGGCGCCACCACGTAATCCGCGCCCGCCAACGCCTCCAGCAGCGTCCGGCCGGCCTCGGCCGCCTCTTGGACAAACCCGCTGTTGAACGCGGGCTGGCCGCAGCACGTCTGTTGCGGCGGCAGCTCCACGCGCACCCCGCAGCGGTTGAGAATCCGCACCATCGCTTCACCGACGTCAGGGAAAAAGTTGTCGACCAAGCAGGTGATGAACAGGGAGACCTTCACCCTGTCACGCTCCTTTCGTCCGGGGCCTAGCCCCTGTCGTGTTCAATCACTCGCCTTGGCTGTTCGACAGGCGGGAGAGGCCGAGGGCGTCCTCGACGTGGCCCAGGTGTTCCGCCATTGCACGGGCAGCGGCGTCCGGCTCTCCCGCCGCAATCGCGCAGAACACCGCGCGGTGTTGAGCCAAGAGCCGCTCCGGCTCGCCCGGGATGAGGTACAGCGCCTGCCGGCTCGTGCGCAACAGCGCCTGGATGCGCTCGGCGATGGCGTCCATCAGCGACAGGAAAAACGGGTTCGCGGCCGCCCGCGCCACTTCGTAATGAAACGCCCAGTCGGCCTCCTCGCCGAGCGCCGCTGACGCTAAATCGCGCTCCATGCGGGCCAGCGCCACTTCCATCAGCCGGACATGCTCAGCGCCCCGCCGCTGCGCGGCCAACCGGGCCGCTCCCGCCTCAAGCACCTTGCGCAGCTCCAAGAGATGCCGGATGTCGTCCCGGCTGATCAGCCCCGCGTCAGGCAGGGAGCGGGCGATTTCGTGCGGATCGAACTGGTTGACGAACGTCCCTTCCCCGTGCCGCATCGTGACCAGATTCATCGCCTGCAGCGCGGTGAGCGCCTCACGCACCGCGCCCTGCCCTACCGACAGCTGTTCGCTCAGTTCGCGCACCGACGGCAGCCGCGAGCCCGGCGGGAAACGCCCTTCCAAAATCGCCGCCTTCAACTGCTCGGCCACCACCTCGTACGTCTTTGCGGGCTTGACCGGCCCCCACTCAGCCGCCACGGCTCTGCCTCCTGTCGCATGGGAAATCGGCCGCCATCGCGCAACCGTTTGGATGTTGGTGCAAGTTGGAGATGTAGTCACACAGTGATCGGATGACTTGGTGATACCATAAACGAAGCATCAGATTTCAGTGTCGCACGGGCCTTTGGATCTTGTCAACCATTTCAGTCCCAGGGATGCCGAGGGATCAAGTCCCTCAGCGGGCCTGCAGCCAAGCCACCCAATCGCCCCCTGGCACCGGCTCACCGTTGGCCTCCAGCCACCGGCGGCTGCGCTCCGGCCACGCGTACAAGTGGCAGAGCACTTCCACCCCGTCGGCGCGGCAGACGGGCCGGACGATCCGCTCGTACTCGTTGGCCCGGCCCGGACCGCGGTATCCTTCAATGCGGTCCATCACCTGCAGCGCTTGCGCCGCGCGGCGCGGGTCCAGTTCCAGAACATCGCCGTGGACGACGCCGGCGCCCGGTTCCCAGATCATCGCCGGGTAACCAAACGGGAGGTGGAACAGGCGGCCCTCCGCTGTGCCGGGCACGACACCGCTGACGGCGGCCGCAATCCAACGGTGGTACCGCTGCCCCACGCGCAGCGTCCCGTACACGAACACCCTCGGCACCTCATCCGCTTGCGGTTTCCCCGTACGCCCACGCCTCCCCGTGTTCACGACTCCATCCTCCTTGTCCAAGCACGCGTCAGAACGGCCGGCAGCCAACGGCCATAAAACCAATGCGCCCCTCGAATGCCTATATCGTCCCCAGTTGGGCACCGGCGCAACGGCCGTGGACGCGTTGCCAGCCGGCCCGGTGCATCTACCTGAACCTATCCAACGACATCCATCAAAAATTCCGCAAGGAGTGGTTGATCATGGGTTCCCTGAAACGGCACCTCACCCGGTCCGCCGTCGCCTTTGCCCTTGCGCTGCAGGCAGGCACGCTGACGGCCTGGGCGGACGCAGACGGCCAGGCCGCCCAAGGGCAGGCTGCGTTCATGGCGAAGTACCGGCAGAACGCCAGGGTGGAGGCGCAGTTGCTGCAGACCGCCCAATCCCTGCACGGCAGCAACAGCCAGACCGTGCAGCTGCAGCAACACATCGCGGCGCTCGATAAACAGATACAGGCGCTGCTGGATTCGGAGCAGTCGCTGTCCGGGTTGGTGTCCAGCTCGGCAGCAGATTCGACCTCAAACTCGGCGGCCGCAGAGGCGCGGTTGAAGCAGTTGACCGCAACCCGGGAACAGTTGTTGCTGCAGATCAGAGACGCACAAAAGGGGTTGCGCGTGACGGTGAAGGTCTCCGGCAAGGATGAGGCGGACGACCGCCATCCCGGGAAGGGGCACGGCAAGGACAAGCAACACGCCAAGCAGCCAGCCGTCGTGCACGTCAACTTGCAGAAACTGCATCAACTGACACAACAACTGGCCGAGGTTGAACGACAAATTGCCGAGCTGCAGAATTCGCCTGCGCTCAAGTCCGGGCACGCCCGTGGCGATCACCGGGGCGATGGCGAGGACAGGCCATTTAACCACGGCCAGCAGGCGGCCCTGCGCGCCCGCCTGGAGGCGTTGGCAAAGCTGCAGGCGAACATCCTCCGGCTGCAGGAAGAGCTGCTCGCCGACCTGAAGCTGTGGATCCAGCTCGCCCGCAATGGCAGTGGCGCCGGCGGCTGGACCGGTCAGCCGGGCGCTGGGCGCACCATTGCCGGCGTGCAGACGGCGGCCGACGGGCGTACGGTGGCAGAAGGCGGCATCGTGACGTTCACCGCCCAATTGGTCGACAAGGCGGGGCGGCCAGTGAAACAGCCGGGCGTGACGGTCGACTTCGCCTTCGCACCGGGCGCCGCGGACGGCACGCTGTCAGCCGAGTCTGGAGTGACGGACGCCAACGGCCAGGTGACTGTGAAGGCCACAGCCGGCAGCACGCCAGGGACCATGGAGCTGTCGGCGACGGTGCAGGGCAGCGGACTCAGGCCCCGCTACTCGCCGGTGGTCCGGGTGGTGGACGCCAGCCAGTACGCCACCCACCTGGCGGTCAGCGGCGGATCGTTCCCAACCTCGCTGGCGGCCGGGCAAACCACTGCCGGCCTCAACCTGTCGGTGCTGCCGCAGACGGACGGCGGCCAGACGGTGGGCGGTGATACGCTGCGGCTGACCAGCTCCAACCCGTGGGTCCTGTCGTTCGCCGGGGCGGGCGCGGACGGCGCCATCACCCTGGCGCCTGGCCGCTACACCCTGCCGGTGCTGGTGGCCAAACACGCGGGCACTGCCACCGTGACCATCACCGACGTCACGGAAGTCACCCACCCGTCCCTGTCGTACACAGTCACTGTCGCCCAGACGGCCACGCCGACCGCGCTGGCGGTGATCAACCCGGACGGTGGCCGCAACACGTCCTTCACCATCACGACTGGCGGCCTGGTGGGGCCGTTCACCATCGCCGTGGTGGATGCGAACGGTAACGTCGTGCCCGCCAACGCGGACATCTCGTTGACCGCCGCACAGGTGAACGAAATCATCGGCGCCGGTACCGGCATCCGGCTCCTTCCGAGCGGGCCGGACGTCAACGGCGTCGTCATCCCGGCCGGCCAATCGAAAGTCCGGGTGTGGGCGGACGGCGTCAACGCCGGCACCACCCATCCGACCTCCATCGCGCTGGCCAGCATCAACCCGGTGGTCATGTCGGTGGCGGTGAAGGACGCGCACACCATCGCCATCACCTACAGCGAGCCGCTTGCCACGGCCGCCGTGCCGCAGGCCGCGGACTACACGGTAGTGGACGGCAACTTCACCGGCGCACCGCAGTCGGTGAGCGTATCCGGGAATGTCGTCACGCTCACCCTCCCGTCGGCGCTGACCGTCCAGCACGGAGACACGGTGACGGTGGCCTACAACCCGGGCTCGGATACCGGCGCGGTGCAGACGGTGTGGGGTGCCAAGGCGGCCGCCTTCGCGGCGGTGACAGCCACCAACCCGCTGTGACCCGCCGTGATCCCCACCC
>JADGIC010000185.1 GCA_019683615.1 Alicyclobacillaceae bacterium
ATGTACCCGTACGACTGCGAGTGCACCGCCTCCTGGAAGGCGTGCACCGCCAGGCACAAATTCACCTCCGGCGCGGTGATGTACTGGTTGATGTTGGGCAGATTGTGGGTCTGGATGCTGTCGAGGAAGATCAGGAACGACAGCACCTTGTTGAAACCGCGCCTCTCGGGCTCCGGCAGAAACGCGTACTGGCGAGCGTCATCAGCCAGCGCAATCTCCTCGGGAATCCAGAAGTTGCTCATCATCGCCCGGTACATCCGGTACGCCCACTCGTACTTGATGTTGTTGAGTTCAATCAGGTTGGTCGTGTTGCCGCCGATGATCCGGCGCTTCCCCCAGTCCCGCTCGCCGGCACTGTTGAACAGCTTCGTCCGCTGCAACCGCATGCCTCTCGGCTCCTTTCGATCCGCCTCAACTGGAGCAGGCCGCGCACTCGGCGACCTCCAGCGAGCGGTTGCGCACGTAGTAGATGGTCTTGATCCCCTGCCGCCAGGCTGCCATGTACAGATCCAGGAATTCGCGCGCGGAGATTTCCGGCGTGATGTACAGGTTGAGCGACTGGGACTGGTCGATGTGGCGCTGGCGGGCGGCCGCCGCGCGGATGGACCAGCGCTGATCGATGGTGTGCGCCTCCTTGTAGTACCAGTACGTCTCCCGGTTCAGACCGGGCGCCGTCTGCGGGATCACGCCGTTTTTCTTCTCCTCGAGGAAGAAGCGGGCGAACACCGGGTCCACGCCAGCGGTGCTGCCGGCGATCAGGCTGGTGCTGCTGGTGGGCGCCACGGCCAGCAAATAGCCGTTGCGCAGGCCGTGCCGCTGAACTTGTTCGCGCAGCCCGTCCCAGTCGGGGCCGCCGGGCCGCGTCCGGTAGCCGCGGAGGTCGAAGTAGCGGCCGGTCTGCCAGTCGGACCCTGCAAACCGGGCGTACGGCCCACGCTCCCGGGCGAGTTCCATGGACGCGCGGATGGCGAAGTAATTGATCCACTCGAACAGCCGATCCGCCTCCGTCACGTGCGCCTCCGACTCCCACGGGATGCCGCGCTGGGCGAGGTACTGGTGGTAACCGCTGACGCCCAGGCCGATGGCGCGGTATGTGCGATTGGTCACCTCCGCCTGCCGGAGGGGGTAATGGTTGACGTCGATGGCGTTGTCGAGCGCCCGCACCAACAGCGCCACCGTGCGCTCCACATCAGCGAGGGCAGGGCAGCGGCCGAGGTTGAGCGACGCCAGGTTGCACACGACGAAGTCGCCCGGCCGGTAGCGCACCACCACCTCGCCGTCGTCCAGCCGCTCCTCCAGCAGTTGGAGAGCGCTCATGTTCTGGGCAATCTCGGTGCACAGGTTGCTGCCGTAGATCATCCCGGCGTGCTTGTTCGGGTTCATCCGGTTGGCGGTGTCGCGGAAGAACACGAACGGGGTACCCGTCTCGTAGGCGGATCGCATGATGCGCTTCATGACCTCGAGAGCCGGCAGCTCTATCCTCGACAGGCGCGGATTCGCCACGCACGCCTGATACCGGCGCTCAAACTCCTCGCCCCACGCGTCCTCCAGGCGGAAACCCATGACCTGCTCCACCTCGTGCGGGCAGAACAGGTAATAGGGCTCGCGGGCCTCGACGCGGCGCATAAAGTCGTCCGGCACACAGACGGCGGGAAAGATATCGTGCGCCTTCATCCGCTCGTCGCCGTTGTTGGTGCGCAGCTCCAGGAAGTCGAGGATGTCCTTGTGCCACACGTCCAAGTAGATGGCGACGGCGCCGCGGCGGACGCCCAGCTGGTTGCAGCTGACGGCGGTGTTGTTGAAGTTTTTCACCCACGGGATGACGCCGCCGCTGGCGCCCGGGTGGTTGCGAATGGCGGAACCGCGGGCGCGGATCTTCCCCACGTAAATCCCCATGCCGCCGCCGAACTTGGAGACGCGCGCGAACGCCTTGTCGGTATCGTAGATGCTGATGAGGTCATCCGCCGGCATGTCGATGAAGCAGGAGCTGAGCTGCGGGTACGGCTTGCGGGCGTTGCACAGGGTCGGCGTGGCGACGGTCGCCTCCAACCGGGAGAGCATGTCGTACCACCGCTTCGCCCATCCGACGCGATCCCGCTCGTTCATTGCCAGGTGCATGGCCACGCCCATGAACAGCTGCTGCGGAAGTTCCGCCATCGCGCCGTCTTCTTTGCGAATCAGGTAGCGGTCGACCAGCTGCCGGACGCCGGCGTACGTCAGGTTGAAGTCCCGCTCCGGCCGGATGTACCGGCCCAACTCCGCCAGTTCCGCCTCGCTGTAGCACGCCCGGATGTACTCCCCGTAGCGGCCGGCCGCCTCCAGCCGGCGCACGAGCGCTGCGAAGTCCCCGTACCCGGCCTGCGCAGTCCCGCACTCATCGGCGGCCTCCGCGTAGCAAGCGAACAGCAACAGGCGGCCCGCCGCGTACTGCCAGTCGGGCGCTTCGGCGGTGGTCAGTTCGACCGCCGTGCGCGTCAGCACCTCCAACCACTCGCGGACCGGCGCACCCTCCCTCAGCTGCGGGCGGGCGGCTTCCCACAGCACCTGCGGTTCGCACCCAGTCAGACCCTCGCAAGCCTGCCTCACCAACACCTGCAGCGCGGCTGCCGGCGAGGCGGGCCCGGCGGCCGGTGCGCCAAGCTCCGCGCTGGGCAGAGCTGACCCGGCCGCCAGCTGGGCCGACCCGGCGGCCTGTGTGCGGAGGGCCGGCGAAATCGCCGCATCCGATGCGGGCAGGGCTGACACCCGCGTCGCTGTCTCCGTCGCGCTCATCCGATTCTCCTCCTTGTTCGCCCGTGCCAGGCGTTCACCAAAAAAGCACCCCGCTCCCGGGTGGGAGGGGGTGCTCCGCAGACCGTCAGTGGAGACCGCGGCGAAAACCGCTGGCGACAACACGTCCGCGAACGGTGACTGCGCAGGGTATCCGCGACCTTTCCGCGAACCGTCCGGCCCGCCCTGGCGGGTGCCGGTATTCGTTCGCCCGCCGCTGATGTCACCGCGCCTTGCCCCTCCCAATCCCTCGTGGGAGCCGTGCAAGCCACAAACCTGGCAGGTCTCCGGGCTTGGACGTCATCTGCGGTATCCGGCCTTCCCCGGACTGTGCCGAGTGACCGGCGCCTTCGCCCGCGTCGGGCAGGCGCCTGAGGTTCCGCATCGTTCCTTACCGTGGCGAGGGCCGCTCCAGCTTCTCACTGGATTCCCTTTTCACCCGCCGGACGGCGGGCACCAGGTTTGGCCATTGGGATATGATGCACTTGGACTGAGTGGCGGCTGCTGGCGGCGATTCCGGCAGCTGCCATGACCCGAGTATAGCACCATATATAGTGGATTACAAGTTTCGAATTCACATTGTTGCACCATATTTAGAAGGCCGGTGAAAAACTGCGTTGAACAGCATGGGACACTTGAGCCTCTGAAGGTATCCGCGAAGCCGACAGCGGAAGTTGAGCCAAAAACGATTTTCGCCACCATGGTTTACGGTTCTTAGGCATGCAAGAGCGTGTAAAGTTTCAGTAGGGGGTTCTTCCCCGGAAGGAAGGGGGAGGACAAAAGTAGAAGAGACCTCACAACAGAACCAAACAAAACCCGCGTTGCAGCGCGGTTAAGGAGTGAGGTCTCTGTGCTCGATATTCGACGTGTCCTTCAGATCTTCCTGCAGACGGTGTCT
>JADGIC010000031.1 GCA_019683615.1 Alicyclobacillaceae bacterium
CCCCCAACCCGCGTGACCCGGCAATCAGACGTATTATAGTACAGCCCAAAAACGGGTGTCAAACCAGGGTGACGGCGGCAGTCAAGCCCCATGTGCCGCGCCGCGCCGCACCAGCATCAGGAAGGCGGTGAGCGCAAGCAGGTCGCAGCCGGCCATAGCGGTACCCATCCACAGCGCCGTGGGCATACCGCCCAAACCCACGACCGGGGCGACCAGCGCCCCCAGAAACATCTGTACGACCCCGAGGAAAGCGGCCGCGCTGCCAGCCGCTTCGCCTTTGCCCTGCATAGCCAGCGAAGGGGCAGTGGTGCCGACGGAGCCGATGCAACTGACGGCTGCAAAAAGCGGCACCCACACCGCAAACAATCCGCCGCGGCAGACCGCGGCCAAGACCACAGCCAGACTCGACCCCACCGCCCATAAGACACTGGCCGTCAGTACCCGCCGCTCGCCCAGCCGCCCGGACAACCAACCCGCAATTTGGCCGGCAATCACGATGCCCATCCCGTTGACCGCGAAGATCACGCTGTACGTCTGAGGAGAGACGTGAAACTCGGATTGAAACACGAACGACGACGCGGAGATGTAACTAAACATCCCGGAGAACACCAACGCCTGGGTGAGAGTCAGCCCCATAAACGAGGTGTCGCGCACCAGCGTGCGGGCAGACGCCAACGCCCCCCGCGCACCGCCTGCGGCCCGCCGCTCGGGCGGCAGCGTCTCGGGCAGGCCGAGCCACACCGACAACACCAGCGCCAATCCGCACAAGCCAAGCACCAAAAACACCCCGCGCCAAGACGTGAACGCGAGAATCTGCCCTCCCAAAACCGGGGCCAGCACCGGCGCAGCTCCGTTCACGACCATCATCAGCGCGAAAAAGCGGGTCAGCGCCAGTCCTGTGTAGGCATCCCTGGCGACGGCCCGCGCGATGACAATCCCCGCGGCACCGGCCAAGCCTTGGATGAAGCGGAGGACAGCCAGAATCCACACGGAGGGAGCGGCTGCACACAGCAGTGAAGCCGCCGCATACCCGCACAGGCCCACCAGCAGCGGCCGCCGCCGGCCCAGCGAGTCGCTCCAAGGGCCGGCGACCCACTGGCCGATGGCCAGCCCCAGCATGCAGCCAGTCAAGGTCATCTGCGTCGACGCCGCGTGTGCGTGCAGCTCCCGCGCCAGCGTGGGCAACGCCGGCAGGTACATGTCAATCGACAGCGGCCCCAACGCGGCCAGAGCGCCCAAGATGACCGCCAGCCGCAAGCGGCTGGGCACCGCCGGCCGCACCACCGCCGTGCCGACCTGATCCGGGCAGAGGTTGGGGTTTGAATTCATTGCGCACGCTCCCTTCCATCCCGCCGGAACTGGCGCCTCGCAGGCGCTGGCGGTCATCAAGTGCACCGCTCGGACATACGCTCCCTACCATGGGGATGTTTGTCCGTTGGGGGGTGTCGCTCCGTGCAATGGGCGAACGCGGCTGCAGCGCTGCTTTCACTGTTGGCGTTTCTGGGTGGTTTGCGGCTGATGCGGCAAGGCCTCGAAGGGATGGCTGCAGGCCCGCTGCAGGCGGTGGTGGCGCGCTTCGTGCTGACGCCAGGGCGCGGCATCGCAACGGGCGTCGCCGCCACCGCCCTCGTGCAAAGCAGTGCCGCCGTCACCGCGATTTGCGTGGGCATGGTGGCCGGCGGCAGCATGACCTTCCGCCAGGCGCTCGGGGTGGTGCTCGGCGCAAACGTCGGATCGACCGCCACGCCCCAACTGCTCTCGCTCGATTTGACCGTCGCCGCCCTGCCCTGCCTCGCCGCCGGCTGCGCCTGTTACCTGAGCGGGCGACCCAGGCTGCGCCACCCGGGCATGGCGCTGACCGGGTTTGCCGCGCTGTTCCTCGCGCTGCGCTGCCTGACGCTGTCGCTCGCCCCGCTCGCCCACGCGCCCTGGTTTGCACACAGCTTGCAACAGGCGGCCGCCACCCCTTTGCGCGCCGCCTTCGCCGGCTGCTTCGCCAGCGCCCTGGTCCAGTCCAGCACGGCCACCACAGCGTTCGCGATGGCCCTGGCCAGCCAGGGCCTTGTCCCGGTCGCCGGCGCCATTGCCATCGTACTCGGCGCCAACGTCGGGACTTGCCTGACGTCCGTCATCGCCGCCCTCGGCCAGCCGCGCGCGGCCGGTCAAGTGGCGCTCGCGCACGTGCTGCTCAACGTTGCTGGCGTCGCCTTGGTGCTGCCCGTCATCGGCCCGTTCAGCCACGCGATGGCGTGGCTCAGCCCGAATCCGGCGCAACAGGTGGCCAACGCGCACACGGTGTTCAACCTGGTGTCGACGCTCGCGGTCTGGCCGTGGATCCGCCCGTACGCCCGCCTTATCGAACGGTTGTGGCCGGCCGCATAATGGCCGCGCCGTGGCTGGTGCCGAGGCGCTCCGCGCCGAACTGCAGAAAGCGCACCGCCTCCTCCCGCGTGCGAATGCCGCCCGCGGCCTTCACCCGGCCCCGGCCCGACAGCGCCCGCGCCATCACAGCCACGTCCATCAAGCGGGCGCCGGTGGGGGCAAACCCTGTGGAGGTCTTCACGAAGTCAGCGCCGCACGCGACGGCCACCCAACACGCCTTCAGGAGCTGGTCGACGGCCAGGTAGTGCGCCTCCACGATGGCCTTCAGCACGGCCGTCCCCGCCGCCTCCCTGGCCGCCCGCACGTGCCGGGCGACCGTCCAGACGTCGTCCTCCCGCATCGAACCAATCGGGATCACCATGTCGATTTCGCCCGCACCCGCAGCGACCGCCGCCGCCACCTCCGCTCGCAGCGCGTCGGGCTGGGCGGCGCCGAAGGGGAACGCCGCCACCGTGCAGACCCCGGCGCGCCCGGCGAGCACCTGCGCAGCGCGGGCGACGTGCTGCGGGTGTACGCAGACCCGGGCCAGGTTGAGGCGGACGGCCTCGGCACACAGGTTCTCCACGTCCACGCCGCCGGCGTCCGGCCGCAGCAGGCTGTGTTCCACGGCAGCCTGCAGCGCCTGTTGCTCGTCCGCCAGCGCGCGCGGAAGGTCGGCCGCCGGGTCCCCCGCCAGGCCCGACAGACCGGCTCCCTCCGGCCACACGGTGGCCAGTTCGCGCGATACCGCGGCGATCAGGCGCTCAACCAACGGCAGCGCATCCTGCCAGGCGCGGGCGAGATCGGCCAGCGGCATGCGCGCCGGCAAAGACCGCCAGGCGCTGTCCAGGTGGCGCTCGTGCCACGCCCACAGTGCGTCCGCCTTGTCCATCACCCACTGCCAGTTGGCGTACCCGTGCGCCGCCAACCGCCGGACAGCGTCCGGCCACGGCCAAAAGCTGGCACCGCTCACCTCTTCAGCCTGGTGGTGCGGTTCATCCGCCTCGTCAATCGACTCCATCAGAAACAGCCGGACCTGCTTGCGGACCGGCTGTCCGTCGCGCACGACAGTGTACTCGACGCGGCCGAGCGGGGCCAGGATGCGCGCTGCGACGCCCGTCTCCTCCAACACCTCGCGCAAAGCCGCGTCCTCCCACGTCTCCCCCGGATCCAAGTGGCCCTTGGGAAATGAGGTGTGTCCGTACTGGTCTTCAATCAACAACACCTCGCGCACGCCGCCGCGGCAGCGCACGACCAATCCGCCGGCCGCCCGTTCCACGCGGCCTGCCAATGGCCCGTCCATGGCCTCATCCTCCGCTCTCATCGCCATCACGCCATCAGCTTGGCAGCCGTGTCCAGCGACTTTGCGGCAGCATCGTCCAACTCTGCAACCGCCTCCGCCACGGTCACCTGCTCCTCGAACACGCCAATTTGGACGTCGCTAGCCGTCTCCGTCAGGCGAATTCGGCAGACTTCCCCGTTGACCGCCTCCGGCGCGACGCCGTCGGGCACGGCGAACGCCACCTTCAGGTAATTGTCCGCGTGGCCGACCAGCCACGTCCCTGACCGTTGGCCATGCTCGTACAGTTCCTCCGGGATCACCTCGAGCACCCGCCCCCGCCAGGTGGCGGCGTACGCGGCGGCGAGCGACTTCGAGAGCCGCAGCATCCGCTGCACGCGCGCCTCCTTGACGTCCTCCGGCACCTGGTCCGGGAAGCGCGCCGCCGGCGTCCCCTTGCGCGCCGAGTACGGAAACACGTGCAACTGGGCGAACCCCTGCTCGGCGACAAACCGCTCTGTCGCCTCGAAGTACTCGTCCGTTTCGCCCGGGAACCCGACAATCACATCCGATGTGATGGCCACTTCGGGCAGCGACCGCCGCACCTGCTCGAGCTTGGCGGCGAACTGTTCCACCGTGTAGTGGCGGTTCATCCGCCGCAATACTTGGTCGTGGCCGGCCTGCAGGGGGATGTGCAGGTGTCGGCAGACTTTGCGCGACCGGCTCAACACTTCAATCAGGTGTTCGTCGATTTCACTCGCCTCGATGGAACTGATGCGGACCCGGTACAGCTCGTCGATGTTCTCCAGGTCAGCGAGCAGGTGGGACAGTCGGTACCCGTCCAGGTCTGCGCCATAGCCGCCGGTGTGAATGCCGGTCAGGACGATCTCCCGGTACCCGGCGGCCGCCAGTTTGCGTGCCTGGGCCAAGATGTTCTCCGGTTTGCGGCTGCGAATCAGTCCCCGCGCGTACGGGATGATGCAGAACGTGCAAAAGTTGTTGCAGCCGTCCTGGATCTTCAAGTTCGCCCGCGTCCGCTCCTCAAAATAGGGCACATCCATTTCCTCAAAGTCGCGCGCCTTCAGGATGTTGCCGACCAACTGGTACGGGTGCTGCTCCCGCCGCACCTGTTCGACCAACTCGACGATGCGCGATTTCGCGTCGTTGCCGACGACCAAGTCGACGCCGGCGATGGCGGCCACCTCCCGCGGCGCCACCTGCGCGTAACAGCCGGTCACAACGACTGTCGCGTCCGGGTTTCTCCGCACCGCCCGGCGGATCACCTGGCGCGATTTGCGATTCCCGGTGTGCGTCACCGTGCACGTGTTGATCACGTACACGTCCGCGCGGTCCTCGAACGGCACCTGGCGGTATCCGGCCCGTTTGAACATCTGCCAGATGGCTTCGGTATCGTAAAAATTCACCTTGCAACCCAGTGTATGAAACGCGACGGTGGCCATGACGGTCACCCTCCCAACTCCCCGTATTCGTAGAGGACTGCGCTGGCCGCCACGACGCCCGCTGTCTCGGTGCGCAGGATGCGGGGGCCGAGCGACACGGCCACGGCGCCGAATTGGTCCTGCCACAGGCGGCGCTCCGCGTCCGTCCAACCCCCCTCCGGGCCGACCACCAACACGGTCGCGGCCGCCTCGCCGGAAGCCGCCCCGTCGCCCGGCTCCGGGCACCGCCGCAACGCCGCCCTAAGCCCAAGCGCGCCGCGCGGATACGCGTCTCCCTCCCGGACAGACGGCACCGCCGGCCATCCGGCCGCCGCCTCGTCCAGCAACAGCACCTGGCGGCGGCCCAACGCTTCCAGCCACCCGGCCAGTTGCCCCGTCTCCAAAAACCAAACCTCCGGCACGCGATCCCGCTGGGCTTGCGCCGCCGCCTCCCGCGCAACCTTACGCCACCGTTCGAGCCGTTGGCTGGCCCTGTCGGCGGGCAACCGCGCGACTGAGCGTTCCGCCGGAGTCACGACAATGCCGGCGACGCCGACCTCTGTGCACTTTTGCACAATCAGCTCTATTTTATCACCCTTGGCCAGACCCTGAACGACGTACACCCGGTGAGTCGCTTCCCGACTTGGCAATGGCTGGCCGACGCGGATTCGCACCTCCCCTTCGCGGGGGTCAACGGCCTCCACCTCCGCCAGGTACACCCCGCTGGAGAATGGCGATCCGCCGGCAAAGGGTGAATCACCGACCGCCGAATCCGCCGCCAGGCGCCTCCCCGCCGCATCCCCGGCAGCACCCGTGCTCGCAGCCACAGCCACCACTTCGCCCGGCCGCACGCGCAGGACGCGAGCGAAGTGATGGCCGTCGTCGCCACCCACCGTCACGGATTGGCCCGGCTGCAGCGGGCCCGGCCAAAACACGCGCGGCATCATCGGCGCATCACCGCCGCCAGCGCCACCCAGTCTGCGCAACGCCACTGGGCATCCACCGCCATGCCCTGGGCCGCGAGGGCGGCTACGACAGCGGGCTCCTGCGCAACGACGAAGCCGGACACCAGCGCGCGCCCCCCGGGCGCGAGCCGGCCCGGCAACTGCGGCGCCAGGCCCACGACCGCGTCCCGCAGAATGTTGGCCACCACAAGGTCAAAAGGCTCGCCAGCCACCCCGCTCAACAGGTCGCCCTGGCAAACTTCAATCACGTCGGAAAGGCCGTTGTCAGCAACGTTGCGAGTGGCCACGGACACCGCCACCGGATCGATGTCCACGGCGACCACCCGCCCGGCACCCAGCCTCGCTGCCGCCACGGACAGAATCGCCGTGCCGCACCCGACGTCGAGGACGCGGGCGCCCGGAAACACCAACGCTTCCAGCGCTTCGAGGCACAGTTGGGTCGTCGGGTGCGTGCCTGTGCCGAACGCCATGCCCGGTTCGATCACCACCGCGATCCGCTCCCGATCCGCCCCGCTCACCTGCTCGTGCCACGTATCCCGCTCCCAGCTTGGTACGACCATCAAGCGCCGGCCCACCGGGATCGGACGAAAATGGTCTTTCCAGGCGTTTTCCCACTCGGACTCGTCGACCAGCCGCAATGTCCAGCGCTCTTCGGCCTGCCCGACATCAAGTCCGGCGGCGCGCACCCGTTCCAAGTCCCGCCGCAGCCTGTCGGCGACGGCAGACGATGGCACGTAGTCGGGAACGTAGAACGACACCTGCTGCACGCTCGTATGCAGCAGCGACTCGTCGAACCACTCACCCCACTCCGGGTGCACCGGCTTGTCCCCGGCGCAACCCTCCACGGCCACTCCGGTAACCTCAGGCCACTCCTGCACCAAGGCGCATACCGCTTCCGAGGCCTCCGCCGGAACCTCGAAGCGCACTTCCCACCAACGCAATCCCTCAACCTCCCTGATGAACAAGGCAAGCGGCCCTCAACGGGCCGCATTCCGTGCACGGCATCCTGTTCATGTGCGAATGGAAACATCGACCTTGAATGGTCAATTGTCTCCCAAAAAAGCGCTTTTCATCCGTTCGATAAACGTGCGCGACTGCTCTTGGGTGTGTTGGCCCAGCTCTCGTCCCAGCTCCCTCAGCAGCTCCTTCTGCCGCTCCGTCAGGTGGGTGGGCGTGATCACGTGCACTCGCACGTGCTGGTCTCCCCTCTGGTGGGGAGCACCCAATTTTGGAATGCCTTTTCCGCGCAGGCGGAATTTCGTTCCCGTCTGTGTACCCTCCGGGATCCGCAGCTTCACGCTGCCATCCAGCGTTGGCACCTCAATCTCGTCGCCAAGCGCCGCCTGCACAAACGTCAGCGGCACGTCGACGTTGACGTGGATGCCGTCCCGCTCAAAGATGTCATGCGGACGCACGCGGATGACGATGTGCAGGTCACCCGGCTGGCCGCCGTCCGGACTGCTCTCGCCAGCGCCGGGGATACGCAGCCGGGTGCCTGTGTCTACCCCGGCGGGAACGCGGATCTTCACGCTGCGGCGCACCCGTTTGCGGCCCTGGCCATGGCACTCCGGACAGGGACGGGTGATGACTTGCCCGCGACCGCGGCAAGCCGTACACACCCGGCGATTGATCATCCGGCCGAACGGCGTGTTGACAACCGACTGCTGCTCGCCTGTACCGTTGCACGACCGGCAGCGCTCCGGGCGCGTCCCCGGAGCGCTGCCGGAACCGCCGCAGTTCGCGCACGTCTCCAGGCGAGGGATTTGAATCTCCTCTTCCACACCAAAGGCGGCGTCTTCGAAGTCGACCTCCAACTCGTATTCGAGGTCCCGGCCTCGCTGCGGGCCGCGGGGTCTGCCGCCGCCGAAAAACATGTCGAAGATGTCGCCGAAGCCGCCGAAGTCCGAAAACCCTTCAAAGCCGCCCATGCCTCCCGGACCGCCCATACCGGCGCCGGGATCGGCGTGGCCAAACTGGTCGTACCGGGCGCGCTTTTCCGGGTCCGACAGGACCTCGTAGGCTTCGGTGATTTCTTTGAACTTCTCTGCCGCGTTCGGGTCGTCCTTGTTCACGTCCGGGTGGTACTGGCGCGCGAGCTTCCGGTACGCCCTCTTGATCTCATCCTGACCGGCGTCCCGCGACACACCCAGCACTTCATAGTAGTCCCGCTTGCTCACTGGCCACCCCCCTCCCCGGCGGCTCGGCGGCTGCGGCCAACCGCCGGGCGCGCGGGTTCACCCGCGCGGCCCGCTCTACTTCCGGTCCTCGTCGACCACCTTGTACTCGGCGTCGACCACGTTGTCCTGGCTGCCGGACCCGGTACCCGAACCCGCGCCGGCTCCGTCCCCGGCACCGCCGGCCCGGGCATCTGCGGACTGCCGGACCTGCTCATACAGCTTTGTCGACAGTCTATGCAGCACTTCGGTGAGTGCCTCGGACGCCGACTTGATGGCCGCCGCGTCGTCCTTGTCGAGCACCTCGCGCAACTGCTTTTGCTTTTCCTCCGCCTCCCGGCGCAAATCGGCGTCCGCCTTGTCGCCGAGGTCCTTCAGGCTCTTGTCGGTCTGGTACAACAACTGGTCCGCCTGGTTGCGCAGTTCCACCAGCTCGCGGCGCTTGCGGTCCTCCTCGGCGTGCATCTCCGCCTCTTTCATCATCCGGTCGATTTCTTCCTTGCTCAGCCCGCTCGACGACGTGATGGTAATGGCCTGGCTCTTGCCGGTGCCCAGGTCCTTGGCCGACACGTGCACGATGCCGTTGGCGTCGATGTCGAACGTGACCTCAATCTGCGGCACGCCGCGCGGCGCCGGCGGGATGCCCGTCAGCGTGAAGCGGCCGAGCGTCTTGTTGTCGCGAGCCATTTCGCGCTCACCCTGGAGCACGTGGATCTCCACCGACGTCTGGTTATCGGCCGCGGTGGAGAAGATCTGGCTCTTCGACGTGGGAATGGTCGTGTTGCGCGGGATCAGACGCGTGAACACGCCGCCCATCGTCTCGATGCCCAGCGACAGCGGTGTCACGTCCAAGAGCACGATGTCCTTCACTTCACCGGTCAAAACGGCCGCCTGGATGGCAGCGCCGATGGCCACCACCTCATCCGGGTTGACGCCCTTCGACGGCTCCTTGCCAATCAGGCGCCGGACCGCCTCCTGCACGGCCGGGATGCGGGTGGAGCCGCCCACCAGGATCACCTTGTCAACCTGGCTCGGTGTCAGGCCAGCATCCTGCAGCGCCTGGCGCGTGGGGGCAAGCGTCGCTTCCACCAGGTCCGCCGTCAATTCCTCGAATTTCGCCCGCGTCAGGTTGACCTCCAGGTGCTTCGGGCCGCTGGCGTCGGCGGAGATGAACGGCAGCGAAATGGTCGTCGTTAAAGTTGACGACAACTCCTTCTTGGCCTTCTCCGCCGCGTCCTTCAGGCGCTGCAGCGCCATCCGGTCGTTGCGCAGGTCGATGCCCGTGTCCTTCCGGAACTGGTCAATCAGGTAGTCGATGATCCGCTGGTCGAAGTCGTCGCCGCCGAGGCGGTTGTTTCCGCTGGTGGCCTTCACCTCGAACACGCCGTCGCCCAGCTCCAAGATGGACACGTCGAACGTACCGCCACCGAGGTCGTACACGAGGATGGTTTGTTCACCCTCTTTGTCCAATCCGTACGCGAGCGCCGCAGCCGTCGGCTCGTTGACGATGCGCAAGACCTCCAGTCCGGCGATTTTGCCTGCATCCTTCGTCGCCTGGCGCTGGCTGTCGCTGAAATACGCCGGCACCGTGATGACGGCTTGCGTCACCTTCTCACCGAGGTACGCCTCCGCGTCCGCCTTCAACTTCTGCAGGATCATCGCCGAGATCTCCTGCGGCGTGTACGATTTATCGTCAATCCGGACCTTGTAATCGGTGCCCATGTGGCGTTTGATGGAGATAATCGTCCGGTCCGGGTTGGTGATGGCTTGGCGCTTCGCCACATCCCCCACCAGCCGCTCGCCGTCTTTCGTGAAGGCAACCACGGACGGCGTCGTGCGATTGCCTTCCGCGTTCGGAATGACGACCGTCTCACCGCCTTCCATCACGGCGACGCACGAGTTGGTGGTCCCTAAGTCAATGCCGATGACTTTCGCCATGTCTCTCTGCCTCCTTCGCCTGCGCATGCCCTGCCGCCCGAACTCGCGGGCGGTCTTCCTTCGTTCAAACGCTGACTTTGACCAGGGCCGGCCGCAACACCTTGCCGTGCAACAGGTAACCCCGCTGAAGTTCTTCCACGACCAGGCCGGCGGGCTGTCCCTCCGCTGCCGGCTCCTGCATCACCGCCTGATGAAAGTTCGGGTCAAACGGCTGCCCAGCGGCATTCATCGGCTGAACCCCTTGCCTCTCGAGCACGGCCGTCAATTGGCGGTACACCATCTCAATGCCGGTCCGGATGCTGTCCGCCTGTGACTCGGCGTTCACCGACGCGAGTGCGCGCTCAAAGTTGTCCACCACCGGCAGCAGTTCCTCGAGCAGCTTACGGGCCGCAAACTGTTGCAGTTCCTCACGCTCCTGGCGCGTCCGCCGGCGGAAGTTGTCAAAATCCGCGTGCACGCGCAGCAACTGCTGGCGTACGCTCTCCAATTCCTCCTGCAGTGCTGCGACTGCCGCTGGCAAGGAGCGCTCCGGGGCGCCAGCCGCCCCGTCCCCGCCAACTTCCGGCGAGGTTTCCGGATTCGCCTGGCCGGCGTCCCCGACATCGTCCGGCGGGCGGGTTGGCTCGCCTGCGGCCTCGCCGCCCTCCGGAGGCGCGGCGGATGCCCCCGCCGCCTCCTTTTCCCCGGCGGCGCCGGCCGTCAGAGGTTCCTGGTTCTCCCAGTCCGCGGCTTGGCCGTCAGGTGTCGATGGTGTCTCAGACGATGCTTTCCTCTCACGCTCCAAGTGACTAGACAACGCCCGTCCTCCTTCTTTCGGTCCGCTCGTCACGCGCCGCTCAGGCGCTCGGTCATCACGCGCGTCAGGGCGTTCGACACGTAGTCGAGGATGCGCACGACGCGCGCGTAGTTCATCCGCGTCGGGCCCAACACGCCTACACTGCCAACCGGCACACCGTCGACCGCATACGTCGCGGCAATGACCGTACACTCTTGCAGCATGGGCACTTCGTTCTCGCGGCCGATGCGCACCTGCAACCCGGGCTGGTGCTTGGGCAACACCTGGCCTGCCGTCTCTTCCCGCTCTAATAATGCAAGCAGCGGGCGAACTTTATCCACATCCCGGAACTCCGGCTGAGCCAGGATGTTAGTCGTCCCCCCGACGTACACGCGACCGCTCTCCGGATCCACGGCGCACAGCTCGTCAAGCACCGCCAACGCATCTTCGTACCGCTCCAGCGTGCGCGCCATCTCCTCGGATACCTCCTGGTAAAAGTGGGAGCGCATCCGCGACAGCGGCACCTCCCGGAGCTTCGTGTTCAGCAAGTTCACAATCTGCGCCAAGTCGTCCGGCGTGACATCTTCCGACATCAACACCTGGCGGCTGACCACGTGGCCGGTGTCCGTGACCAAAATGGCCACCACCGTTCCCCGCACCAGCGGCACCAGCTCTACCCGCTTGATGCGGCCGGCGTCCAAGCGCGGCCCCTTGACAATCGTCGTGTACTGCGTCAACTGGGACAGCACAATCGACGTCTGCTGGATGATGCGCTCCACCTCGGTCATTCGCTGCACGAACACCTCGCGCAGCGCCGCCAGTGTCTCAGCGTCGATCTCCGCTCTCATCATCAGATTGTCTACATAAAACCGATACCCTTTTTGCGACGGGATGCGGCCGGCAGACATATGCGGCTGATCCAGCAGCCCCATCTCCTCCAGGTCCGCCATCTCGTTGCGGATCGTCGCGGCACTCAGATGGATCTCGTTGTGCTTGGACAGCGCGCGGGATCCCACAGGCTCGGCCGAACGCACGTAATCTTCGACAATGGCGCTCAAAATCAACTTCTGCCTGCTCGTCAACACCGCCCTCGCCTCCTTGCCACCGTCATTCCGACTCGCAGCGGCGTTTTCCGCCGGCGGTCGCCCGCACGCAGCCGACCGGCGGGTGCGGTCACCGGCAGCGCGCAGCACCTGTGATTGCGCACCGGGACCTGGTCCACCTCACCTCTATATCATTATGGTAGAAAGTCACGCTTGCTTGTGCAATCCTGGCCGGAAGCGTGCTGCGGCAAAACCCGTCTGCAGCCGGAACCAGGCGGTGTGCTCCCAGCTTGTTAGCACTCGCATTCGCCGAGTGCTAACGTTCAACTAGACCATACCAGTTGGTGCGCCGATTGTCAATGAACCGTGAGGACGCCGACGAACGCCTCGAATACGGCATTCGCAACCGGCCATGCCCGCTCCGTCAAGCGCACCCGCCCCTGGCATCGCTCCACCAGACCCAGTCGCTGCAAATGCGCCAACTCCTCGCCGAACAGGCGATCGGCCGGCACCCCGTGCCGCCGCTCAAACGCCGCCACGGAGACGCCTTCCCGCAGGCGCAACCCGAGCATCATCGTGTTTTCCGCCGACTCCGCGGGCGTCACCGGTTGGAACGAAGCGACAGGACGCACCCCTTCCGCCAACCGCCGGCCGTACGCCGCCAGGGAGCGGACGTTTTCGTAACGTACGCCGTACGCGTAGCCGTGCGCGCCGACGCCCGTCCCCAAGTACGGCTCGTTCCGCCAGTACACCAGGTTATGCCGGGACTCGCCGCCCGGCCGGGCGAAGTTACTCACCTCGTAGTGCACGTACCCATTCGCCTGCAGCCGCTCCCGGACCAACTCGTACATGTCCGCCTCCAGGTCCTCCCCAGGCAGTTGCAGGCGGCCCTGCTGATGCCACTCGTGAAACGGGGTACCGGGCTCCACCTTCAGCCAGTACGCAGACACGTGCTCGACGCCCAGGTCCACCGCGGTTTGCACCGCCATCTCCACGTCGGCCAACGTCTGACCGGGGAGGCCGAACATCAGGTCCAGGTTGATGCGCGTAAACCCGGCCCGAACCGCTCGCTCGACGCTGGTACACACCGCGCGGGCGTCGTGCGAGCGGCCAATGGCCGCCAGCAGCCGGTCGTTGAACGTCTGGGCGCCGAAGCTGAGGCGGTTGACGCCGGCGGATCGCCAGACGGCGAACTTCTCCGCGTCCACCGTGCCCGGGTTGGCCTCGACCGTCACCTCGGCGTCGGGCGCCAGCTCAAACCAGCGGTGCAGGGCCGCCAGCAGCCGCTGCCAGCGCCGCGCGTCGAGCAGGGACGGCGTCCCGCCGCCAAAAAACACGGTCTGCAGCGGACGCGCTGCCTGGTCGGCCACCAACTCCCACTCACGCACCAACGCCGCCACGTACGCCTCGACAGCGTCGTCCGGCGCCACGTAAGTGGTGAAGTCGCAGTAGTGGCAGCGGCTTGCGCAAAACGGGATGTGCACATACAGGGCCGCAGGCCTCTCCATCCGGACGGTGTCCGCCAACCGCGCCCCGAGCTTCCGCACCTCGTTCTCGCCGGCGCGGGCGCAGGACTGGGCAAGTACCCCTTTCCGGTCGGCCTGCGCCCCCCTGGCGTCGGGCAGCTCCTGGGCCAACTCGCTGGCCCCGTTCGGCGCCATCACTCCATCTTCAGGACGGCCATGAACGCCTCCTGGGGTACCTCCACGCTGCCCACCTGCTTCATCCGCTTCTTACCTTCCTTCTGCTTCTCGAGCAGCTTGCGCTTGCGCGTGATGTCACCGCCGTAACACTTCGCGAGCACGTTCTTGCGCAGAGCCCGGATGGTCTCGCGGGCAATGACGCGGTTGCCGATGGCAGCCTGAATCGGCACCTCGAACAACTGCCGCGGGATCAGCTCCTTCAACTTCTCACACAGCACGCGCCCGCGCTGGTAAGCCTTGTCGCGGTGGACGATGAACGACAAGGCGTCAATCACCTCGCCGTTCAGCAACACGTCCAGCTTGACCAGGTTGGACGGCCGGTAGCCGATGAGTTCGTAGTCCAGTGACGCGTAACCGCGCGTGGACGACTTCAGGCGGTCGAAGAAGTCGTACACAATCTCCGACAGCGGCAGCTCGTAGACGATGGTGGCGCGGGTGTCGTCCAGGTACTGCATGTCCTTGAACACCCCGCGCTTCTCCTGGCACAGCTCCATCACCGGGCCGATGTAGTCTTTCGGCGTGATGATGGACGCCTTCACGTACGGCTCCTCCACCCGCTCGATGCGATCCGCCGTCGGCATCAAGCTCGGGTTGTCAATCGCCCGCATCGTGCCGTCCGTCAGGAACACGTGGTAAACGACGCTGGGCGCCGTGGTGATGAGGTTGAGGCCGTACTCCCGCTCCAACCGCTCCTGCACAATCTCCATGTGCAACAGCCCCAAAAACCCACAGCGGAAGCCGAAGCCAAGGGCGCTGGAGGTCTCCGGCTCAAACGTCAGCGCGGCGTCGTTGAGCGACAGCTTTTCCAGCGCGTCGCGCAGGTCGTGGTAGTCCGCGCTGTCGATGGGGTACAGCCCGCAGAACACCATGGGGTTCACGCGGCGGTACCCTGGCAAAGGTGCCGCCGCCGGGCGGTCGGCGTCGGTCACCGTGTCGCCCACGCGCGTGTCCCGCACGTTCTTGATGCTCGCCGCCAGGTACCCGACCTCGCCGGCCTCCAGCTGTCCTACCGGCACCATTGCCGGCTTGAACACGCCCACCTCGGTAACCTCAAACTCCGCACCGGTCGCCATCATCCGCACCCGCATACCGGGCTGCACACGGCCGTTGACGACGCGGATATACACGATGACACCCCGGTACGAATCGTAGTGGGAGTCGAAGATCAGCGCCTGCAGCGGCGCCTCCGCGTCACCCTGGGGCGGCGGGATCTTACGGACAATCTGCTCCAGGATTTCCTCGATGCCGATCCCCGCCTTCGCCGATGCCAACACCGCCTCGCTCGCGTCCAGTCCGATGATCGCCTCAATCTCCCGCTTCACGCGCTCCGGGTCGGCGCTGGGCAGGTCGATTTTATTGATAACCGGCAGGATCTCGAGGTCGTTCTCGAGGGCCAGGTAGACGTTGGCCAGCGTCTGCGCCTCGATGCCCTGGGCGGCGTCCACCACCAGCAACGCCCCTTCGCACGCCGCCAGGCTCCGCGACACCTCGTACGTGAAGTCGACGTGGCCCGGCGTGTCAATGAGGTTCAGTTCGTAGTCGAGACCGTCCTTGGCCCGGTAGTTCAGCCGCACCGCCTGCAGCTTGATGGTGATGCCGCGCTCCCTCTCCAGGTCCATCTGGTCCAGCAACTGGTCCTGCATCTCCCGCTGCGAGACGGCACCCGTGTACTCGAGGATGCGGTCAGCCAGCGTGGACTTGCCGTGATCGATATGGGCGATGATGGAAAAGTTCCGGATTCGCGATTGCCGGAGGATGTCTGTCACGCTTCTCCCCCATACTGCCTGCGCCGCGAGACGATTCTGCCGCGCACACCCCCTGCAGGCGCCGGCCGCTGCGGCTGAGCGCAACACCCTCGCCAAGCCGCGGGAAACCAGGCGGCCGTCCCCTCATGAAAGAGGCCGCGCGGTGCGCGGCGTCGAACATGGACAGGCGAACGTTCGTTGCAGTCTTCAGTATACCACCGCTGCGGTCTGTCTCACAATGCCGCGGCCACTGCTGTCTGGCCAACCGGGGTTTCCCCGCAGGAGGCGGCGGCGTCAGCCGCTGATGGTGGCGCTGGAAAACTGGATTTGTAGCTGGCCGCTGGAGAACTGCAGCGTCACCTTACCCAGGCAGCGGTCGTCAGCGGTGATCGCCTGCCCACTGTACTGGGTGACCGTGCCGTTGATATGTTGTGCGCTCACGTTGTTACCCAACATGATCACGTTGCCATTGATGATTCCTTGCACAATTTCGTTGCTTCCCAATGCAATCATGGCATACGTGCCATTGCCATTCACGTTGCCGGCAATGGTCAAATGGCTGCCCGTCACAATCACCTCGCCGGCCACCGGTCCCTGTATGGTGCAATTGTTGCCGGTGACAATCAGGTTGCCGTTCACGGGCCCCGCAATGACGACGTTGTCCGCGGTCACCAACGCACACTGCACGGGCCCGCTCACCGAATCTCCCGTACCCATCAGCAGAACGGGGCCATTCACCGGACCGAACAGGCTCACGTTCGAGCCGGTGACGATGGCCGCGCCGCCGACAGGACCGGATACCTTGGCATTATTCCCCGTGACCACAGCGATGCCGTTGACCGGGCCGCTCTGCACCGCCCCGTCACCCGAAAGCCACAGCGTACCGTTGATTGGGTGACTGTTATTGTCCGTCACCTGCACCAGATTGGGGAACCCGTACACCTGGGCCGAACTCGTCCCGTTGACGATGACCGTCCCGCCGCTGCCGCCCGACAGCGACACCGGCGTGGAGCCTGTGCCGGACACGGACACGTTGGCCACACCGCCCACCGCCACGTCGGAAATGGTCACCGCGGACGGCGTGGTCGATCCGCCCGACCCCCCGCCCCCTGAGCCGCCGCTGGCCGGCAGCATCGCGGTGGCCTGCATTCGCAGCTCTACCGTGCTCGCCTCCCCGAAGACGCCGGGTTGAGCGGTGCCGGTGGACGTCAGCAGGATGGTGAGGGTTTTGTTGCCTTGGCTGTCGGTCTGCGGCGCGCTGACCGCCACCTGCGCCTGAAACGGCGGCTGCATGAGCGCCTGCAGGTCGTCGTTGACCTGTGACTGGAACTGGGTGTACCTGGACGAGGTGAAGGCGTTTGTGGTGAGGTCTTTGTTGATCAGCGCAACCGCCGCGTCGATGCCCATGCGCGCGTTGTACAATGCCTGGGTGCGGCGCTGCTCGTACACCACCGCTTGCCAAGACCGCTGCAGGTGCATGACAATGCCAGCCGACAGCGCCACCGCGACGAGCACCACCCCGACCGCCACGACAAGGGATGCACCCGTCTCGTCTCGGAGCCTTGACGCAGCCAGAGCCAGCCAGCGACTGATTCGACCGGACAACCGCCCCACACCTCCCTTCGTCCTTGGCGAGTCCCGACCGTCCGACAGCCCGCTCTTGGTCGCTGACGGCCCTGGGTTCGGAGGCGCCACCGACGAGACCCACCCGTCGACGCCATCGTTGCCGGATCACGTCGATGTTAGTATGAAACCCGTCCGATTTGAAACCAAAAAGTCATGCCCGCCAGGCTGTTCTGGACGGAGCCTGGCACAGCAAACGTCCCCACCCGCTGCACCTTGCGACTGATCACCACCTGGAACGTCGAATCGCTGGGGATTTGAAACTGCGTGCCGAAAAAGTCGGTGCCGGTGTCGGGCAGCGGGTACACGTCGGCGGCAGGCGGGTACACGGAGGCGGAGGGATTGTACGGATCCCCGCCCGGAAACAGCGCCAGCACGTTCCGGCCGTTCACCGGCACCACCGCCACGCACACGTAATCGTGGCCGAGCGCCGCTTGGTACACGGCGCTCGTGGCTGGCGCGATGCCCTGCAGGTTCGACACGTGCATGGCCAACACCGGAACCAGTCCGCTCACCGGCCCTTGCTGAAACCGGCCAGTGCCGCTGGTGACCGGCTGCGTGCCCACGTCCTGCGCGATTTGGGCCAGCCGCTGGAGTTCCCAGAACACCAGCGACGTTTCGGACAGCTGCGAGGATGCCGCGCCACTCCAGCGGTACAAATCGGCGACCGAGGTGGCGAGGTACATGCAGGCCAACGCAACCACGCCCGTAAGCGCCACGGCCGCCAACACTTCCACCAGAGTGACGCCGCCTTCGCGAGCACGTCGTCCGGATGCCGCCACCCTGTATAACCACCGGCCTGGCCGCCAGACCACCCTGTCCGCCCCCTTTCTCACAGCTAGCTGTCAGCTTGGACAGGCCAATGCTTGACGGTCTGCAGCTTTCGCGCGGCCTGGCCGCGCAATCCGAGGACTCCGGGCCGCGTGCGGCCACCGGGACCGCAGAACCAAGCCGGCTGAAAGCCAACCATTCAACTGCCATTGTTTATCACCGGATTCACCACAGCGGTCAACGACAGGCTGCGCTCCGCCCGATTGACCGGATTGGTCCAGCTGACCGTCACCGTCCACTGGTACAACGTGAACTTGCCGGAGCCCCAGGATACTGGCACCGGCCCGGCGATGCTCTCGGTGAACGACACCCCCCGGACCGGCGCCAGGGGCTGGGGAGACACAGGCTGCGGCGTCCACGTTGACTTTTGGGCCAGCGCCTGCTGGTAGGACTGCAGCTCCATCTGGCGCACGTACTGCACGCCCCGTTCGGCGTACGCCAGCGCCTGTTCCTGCGAGGCCACGTCGTTCAGCCAGGCGGCCGCGTACAGCGTCAGCCGGGCCGCCGGGAGGAGCACGACGGCCAGCACGGCGACTGCCGCCGTCACCTCCAGCAGCGACTCGCCCGCGTCAATCCACATCCGCCGCCATCCGGGTTCACGCCCTCGCCCCAAGACGGGACAGGTGCCACCGGGACAGGTGCCACCGAGACGGGTGCCGCCCGTACCACTGCCGCCGGCTCGAGCGCCATCGTTAGGTGTGCGGCAAGCGGCGGCACCCGCAACCGGGTGTGACGAGAGCGAGGGGACACTGGCGGCGCGGCAGCGCCCGGCCTTCCGGACCAGGTCACGGGCCCAGCGCGTACACATTGTATGTGACCTCCGCAGCCGACACGCCGCCAGGGTTCACCGTGGTCCAGTTCACCTGGTGCACCACTGTCCAGCGCGGGTAGTCATTCAGACCGCGAATAAACCGCAGGATGTTGGCCGTCCGGCCCGCCACCGAGACCTGGACAGGACAGGAACGCAGCGACGCCGTTCCCGTCCCCCCGGAGGCAGCCGCGCCGGAAGATCCCAAGGCGCCCGCCGAACCGGCGGCCGTGGCGCCGTTCGCGCTGCCTTTGGCAGGACCGCCCTTCGGCTGGACGGTCACCGCGCTCGACGGCGCAAACTGGAACGCGGTCACCGTCACACCCGACTTCGCGGCCACCGACGCTTGCTCCAACAACACGCCCGGGATGTCGAGAGTATCCGGCAAACGGGCCAGCACGTCCGCGTGCCCGTCACGACCGGAGGCGTCCAAGCGCCGCAGTTGCGACTCCAGTTCCGCAATCTGCAGGTTGTTGGCTTGCACGCGCCCCGCCGCCGCACGCCATTCGGCACGCGCGTGCGCCTCGAACGCGTACAGCGTCCCCGCCAGCAGCACTAACAGCGCGATGACCGACCACTCCCGCCGGTACGTCCGCAGGTGTTCCATGCCCGTGTCAAACAACCACCGTCACCCCCCGCTGGCAATCTGACTCGTTGCCGACCGGACGACCCCCGCGGCCGCCGTCTGCGGCACGCGGGCGGTGAAGGTGACCAAAGTCCCGCCGCCGGCCGATCCGCCCGCGGACACCCCGCTGACCACCACATCGGCGAGGTCGGCCGACTCTTGCAGGCGGCGGACCAGCCTGGCTGCCGCCTGGAGGCTGTCCACGCGAACGGTTGCCTGGAGCATCCCGTTTTCACACTTCAGGCTTTCGACGCGCGCCTTGGCAGGCAAGGCCGTGAACAGGGCTTGGAAGCTGCGGGTGGGATCGGGCGACTGGGCCTGGGCGGCCAGCGCTGCGCGGACCGCCGCCCAACGGGTCTGCTCGGC
>JADGIC010000186.1 GCA_019683615.1 Alicyclobacillaceae bacterium
TCCGCACGCTGCGTGGTGCCGCGCGTCGCCCTGGCACTCCCCTCGCCGTCCGGGGCCTCCATGCGGCGGCGTGCGCGCCCCGCCTCCGCGTCCGATGGATGGTCCGGCGCAGCCTGCCGGGCCGGAGACGGGATGTCAGCGCGCCGCTCGACACCCCCCGATTCGACGTCATTCTGAACCGGCCCGCCTGTCTCCGGCACCGCCGCCTGCCCGGTTTCCTGCGCTTCGTCCACCGAAGCCGGACTGCCCGTCCGCGTCTCAAACGCCCACCGCAGCGCCGCGCGCCCGCCTTTGACCGCCAATCGGCCTGCCGCCGCGTGCGCCGCGATCCCCGCGCCGTGCGCCCGGCGCTCCAGTGCCACCACCCGGTCCGCCCGCCGCTGCGCCCGCTCCTGCCACGTCGTCCGCTGCGGGTTGCGAAGGCTGTCCATCGCATCGGCGACCTTCGCCTTCACAGCGCCAACCACCGCCTCACGGCTGAACGCCGACGCCAACCGCCCGACAACGCCCCGCTGCGGTTCGCTGGCTCCCGCCCGGACCGCGTCGTTGGCCGCGCTCCTCGCGTTTTGCGACGACACCCGGAACCGGCCCGACAAGGACGCTTCCCGCACCGCATCCCGACGCGCGTCCGTCGCCGCGTCCGATACCCTGTGGTTCTCTTCCCCGGCCTCTTCGGCGCGCCGCCCCAGCCCCTGCACCGCCTCCACGTACGGCCGCAGCGCATGGAGCACCTTCGCATGGAACAACAGTGCCGCCAAAAAGATCAGCGCGTCCGCCATCATCGCCAGCACCAGTTGGTCCTCACCCCCGGACACCGCCAGGGACTGGGTCACCAATTCCGCCAGCCCGAACGCGACCGCCATGTACACCACGTTGAACATCTTGAGCAAGAGATACCCCACGGCCTCGCGCATCCAGCGCAGCGTGACCATCCACCCGACCTCGGGGATGAACGCCACCGGCACCGTGACGATGCCCAGAAGGGCCAAAAACAGGAACATGAGCGACTGCGAGAAGAGCAGGAACGCCATGAAACCCAGGAAGATCAACGTGGGAATCATCATCAGGAACGTCAGGATATCAAACACAAAGTTGCTGTACGGGCTGGCGCCCTCCACGTCCGCCGTCGTCCAGCTCGTCTGCGCGAACGGGTGATCCACGCTCGTCAGGTCCTGCAGCAAGCTCTGGCGCGCGGCGTCCGTCCGGTTCTGCAGAAGCAGCTTCACCCAGTTGTCGCCTGGCTGGAGCGCCACCGTCTGCCCCGCGTCGTTCGTGTACGTCTCCCCCTTCGCCAACACCTCCTGCGACACGTCGAAGTCCTGAATATTCGATGAGGCGTGCCCGAACTGCCCGGCCTCCCACGTGTTCAGCACATACACGTCCCACAACGCGTCGTACATCGACCCAGGCCTCGTCTGCACCGTCGACACCACCGCGTCGCCGAGCGTGTCTGTCAGGCTTTGCGCCAATCCGTTTACCGTCTTGAACAGCCATCCGAAATTGAAGAAGAACGCGAAGATGAGCGCCCCGGTCAGCGCGGTGCTCACGACGGCTGTGAGGATCTTCTCGTGCCGCGCCCGGATGTACTGCCAGACCACGTACAGCGCCGTGGCGAGCAGCAAGAACGGCAATATGCGCAAAAACACGCCGCCGTACCCGGCGCGGAACACCTGGCCAAGGCGCTTGGCCACAGGGTCGAGCAGCCACCCGGGATCGCTGAACCGGCTTGCGACAAGGATGCCGATGTGCAGCCCCCACGCCACAAGCTGCAGCGCCAGGTCGGCAAGCCAGTTGACGGCGTCCTTGATGGCCCCGCCGCCGAACAGCGTCTGCCACCAACCCTGCTGCGGCAGCGTGTAGGTGTAGGCGTTCGGCGACGGGTTCTGCCAGCCCGGAAACGCGGGCGACAATGCGCCGAACAGCGACGCGACTTCGGTTGTCGTGGGCGCTCCCATGTCGATCCCCTCGCCTTCAGAACAACGTTTGTTGCACCGCGCCGTAGTTGCGCAGCAACCGTTCGCGCGAGGTCTGCGGCCCGCCGCCAAACAGTTCGACATATACCCGGTGAGGCGCCATGCGCGCGATAATCCGCCGAATCAGATAAGAGGGCTTGCCGCCGTCCCCGCCTCCTTGAACGCAAGCGTCGAGCACCGAAAACACCTCCGCCCGAACGCAGGGTGCAGGGCAAAACGAAAGCCGCCCGTGCGAAGGCGGACGACTGGATTCTGATCAACCAAGGTTGAGTTTCATTCCTCAGCACTCTGGGCGAGCCGTTCGCGCACGGAAGGCAGACGGCACAAACAACACCGCGGCAATCGAGCAGAACGCCACCCACGCGCAAAACGCGGGCGTGACCACGTGTAAGTATGCGAACTCCGGCGTCCCGCACGGCGCGCCCGGCGAGCAGATGAGCGGAGGCGTCGGCGCAGCACGCCACTGCAACAGCGTGTGGTACGTCGACACCGCCACGCCGACCGCCGCCCACGGCGCCGCCAAACGCTGCGCCGCCCTCGGTCGAAACAACCCCATCACGCACAGCAGCGCCAGCGCGAACATGCACGCCCGCTCAACCCAGCACAAATTGCACGGGACCCAGCGGTTGACGACGCTCCAGTAAAGGCTGACTGTCGTCGCGGCCAACGCCACGCACAGCGCCGCGCACCATCGAAGCCGTTCTTTCATAACGAGACAACCTCCACCCTGTCGCGCGGTGTATGGCAAATGGGGCGAAAAACAAAAACACCTCGCCCATGGGCGAGAACGTAACTCATTTCGATTCGCATTCATTGCTCATCCACAACAGCCAAATATCGATCGAGTGTCCATTCCACCGCTACCGCGGTGACACGGATGAATAGTTCGTCGTCGCCATGATCCGCATTTTCAAGCGCTCTCAGATACTCGTCTCGGCTCTCGGCCCGGTACAACGCCGGTGGATACCCGTGTTTCATCAGGATACAGTTGACCAGTAACCTGCACGTTCGACCGTTTCCGTCTGTGAACGGATGGATCTGCGAAAGCCGAATGTGCGCCCTGGCCGCCAGCGCCACGGGGTGCGTGATAGCCTCTGCTTCCCGGATCCAGGACTCGAACTCCTCCATCAGTTGTGGTACCTTTCGCCAATTGGGAGGCACGTGGCTTGAACCTTGGATGTAGACCGGAACCCTGCGGTAGAACCCTGCCTCGTCGTTCAGAATGCCCTTCATCAGCATCCGGTGGAAATCGAGAATCAACTTCTCGGACACGGATTCCTTGCTTTCTACGACCTGCTCCAGCCATTCTAATGCTTCGTGCGCGTTCACAACCTCAAGATGATCCTTCAGCGGCTTCCCCCGGATCGTGATCCCATGTTCAAGGACCGCTTGCACTTCGCGCAGGGTCAGCTGATTGCCCTCAAGGGCCGTGGTTTCGTGCGCATAACGAATCCGAAAATCTTCCATCAAACTCCGCACGGAAGCCGACGGGAGCGGGCGCGCCGCGTCGTGCCCGGCCTTTTTGACGTCGATTCGACTCAGAATGTCCGCTAGGCCCATCTCCCGTTCCTCTCCGCGATCAACCCCATTGTTCCTCTCACCGATGCTCAGTTCATTGGCTCGCACCGCTTCCATCGAGCATTGCGCCC
>JADGIC010000032.1 GCA_019683615.1 Alicyclobacillaceae bacterium
GCCCCGCACCACCCGGCCAACCGCCGCCCAACCAGCGACCGAACAGGCTGGACGCACCGCCGGACCAGGGACCCGATGGCCCGCCGACCGCGCCGGGGCCTGCACCGGGTGCGCCCGGCGGCCAAGTGTCGGGGGCACCGCCGAACCCCCCGTCCAGCCGGTTGCGGCCCCACGCCCGCTTGCCGCCGAACAAGCCGAACAACAGCAGCAACGGCAAGAAACATGGCTCGGTACCTGTATCCGTCCCGTGGAACGGGACGAGCGTCACGGATGGGACCTGTTGACGCGCCGAGGCCGGCGCGAGGCAACGGGCGCGGTTGGCCGCCCGCTGCGTCGTCTGCCGCCGTGCTGGCGTGTGCCTGCGGGGGGCGTCGCCATCCACTTTCTTCATGACGATCCACTCCTTGAACGAGTTGAGTCGCGAAGACTGTAGTACCTTATGCCAGGCACTCGCCGGCTGCGTGGACATCTGCTCCCCTGGCGGTTCCGCCTGGGCTGGGGGGTTGTTGACACCGGCTGCAATAGGCTGAATAATAGTCACGAACCGCAAGGCGGCAAGGAGGATGTGCCGAATGACGCAAACGACCGCCTCCCGGCGGGCGTGGACCGGAATACTTGACGCGTACGCGCGCTGGCTGCCAGTCACCGAACACACGCCGCGGTTGTCCTTGTGCGAGGGCAACACGCCGCTGATCCCCTCTTTGCGCCTGTCCCGCCTGACAGGCGCGGATGTCTACTTGAAGTACGAAGGGGCCAACCCGACCGGCTCCTTCAAGGACCGGGGGATGGTGCTTGCTGTGGCGAAAGCGCAGGAGGCCGGCAGCGAGGCGGTCATCTGCGCCTCGACCGGCAACACTTCGGCATCGGCAGCCGCGTACGCTGCGCGTGCGGGGATGAAGGCGGTCATTCTCATCCCGGACGGTTACGTCGCGCTTGGCAAACTCGCCCAAGCGATGATGTACGGGGCGCGGATTCTCGCCGTACGGGGCAATTTTGACCAAGCGCTGGCCATCGTGCGGGAGATTGCCGACGGATCGAACATCACACTGGTCAACTCTGTCAACCCGTTCCGCCTCGAGGGACAGCAGACGGCTGCGTTTGAAATTTGCGACGCACTGGGACAGGCTCCGGACCACCTGTGCATTCCTGTCGGCAACGCCGGCAACATCAGCGCTTACTGGAAAGGATTTGTGGCATACGCGAACGGAGGCGTCGTGCAGAACCTGCCGAAGATGCACGGGTTCGAAGCGGAAGGCGCCGCGGCGCTCGTGAAAGGGGTGCCGATTGAACATCCGGAGACCTTCGCCACCGCCATCCGCATCGGCAAACCGGCGTCGGCCGCGCTTGCCTTGGCCGCGGCAGAACAGTCGGGCGGCGGCATCTACGCCGTCACGGACGCGCAAATCGAGCACGCGTACCGGTTGATTGCGTCCGAAGGCGTGTTTGCGGAACCGGCGTCGGCTGCATCGGTGGCGGGGCTGTTGGCTCTGCACGAGCGCGGCGTCGTGCGCCGCGGACAGACCGTGGTGTGTGTGTTGACCGGCAACGGCCTGAAAGACCCGGACACCGCTGTCCGCGTGAGCCATACGGATGCGACTGTGGTTGACTGCACGCGAAGTGCAGTGGAAGCTGCGTTGGAGATGAGTTCATGAACGGAACCGATGCCATACCGTCCGTCACCGCACTGGCCGCAGGCAGGGCTGGCCGGGAGGCGTGGGGTGTGCAAGCGAGTGGTGAAGGCGTGGGGGGCCGTGCGGACGAGCCAGTGCTGCGCGTTCGCGTACCGGCCACGTCGGCGAACCTCGGCCCGGGATTCGATTGCATGGGTGTGGCGCTGGAGTTGTTTAACGAGATGTCGGTGGAGGTGGGCTCTCCATTCGCTGTCGACATTGCCGGGGAATCGGCTCACCTGCTCCCGACCGACCGGAGCAACGCCGTCGTGCGGGCGATGGATGCCTTGCTGGAGCGGGTCGGGTCCCGCCGCGTGCCGTCCGACTGGCGGCTGCGCTTGGTCAACCGCATCCCGGTCGGCGCCGGGCTGGGTTCGAGCGCTTCCGCCATCGTCGGCGGGCTGTTGCTCGCCAACGCATTGGTTGAGCACTTTGACCGCGAGCGGGCGTTGTCGCGCCGCGAATTGCTGGAGATGGCGATTGCCATGGAAGGCCACCCGGACAACGTCACCCCGGCGCTGCAGGGAGGAGCGTGCCTGAGTTGCCCGGACGAGCGGGGCGTGCGAACGGTGCACCTGCCCGTGCCTGACCACCTGCGCTTCGTTGTGGCCGTCCCGTACTTTACCTTGTACACGGAGGATTCCCGCCGCGTGGTGCCGGACGTCGTGAGCCGGGCGGACGCGGTGTACAACATCGCCCAGGCAGCCAGGCTCACGCTGGCATTGTCGACCGGTGATCTGTCGCTGTTGCGCGGGGGGTTTGGCGACAAACTGCATGAGCCGTACCGCCAGAAGCTGATCCCCGGATACGAGGAGGTCAGGCGTGCCGCCATCCGGGCGGGAGCCATTGCCATCACGCTGTCCGGAGCGGGCCCCTCTGTCCTCGCCTGGTGTGACGAGGAAGGGGCCGCCTGGCAAGTGGCGGACCAGATGACGCTCACCTGGCGAGAGCACGGGATCCCCTGCCGCACCGAGGTGTACCGGGCCTGCCGGCAGGAGACGGTGGTGGAGTGGCGGACGTCCCGCTGACCGTTGCCTGGTGACTGGCGGCAGCGGGCTACGTTCCAGGCGTCGATAACATCCTGGCGAAAGCAGCGATGAGATGAACCAACATGCATCCCCCCGGCGCGGGGGCGCCGGGCGCAAGGTATTGATTGTCGAAGGACCCACAGACCGGGAGCGCGTGCTGCAGATCCTCGCCGAGCCGGTGTTCGTCCTGTGCACGAACGGGACGCTCAGCTACGAAAAGGTGGAGGAGTGGATCGTCCCGCTGCAGCAAGAGGACGTCTACATCTTGGTGGATGCTGACGAGCCGGGCATGAAACTGCGCAATCAGTTGAAGCAGGAGCTGCCAGCCGCCCGCCACCTGTACACGCGTCGGATGTACCGGGAGGTGGCGCGCACGCCAATGGACGTGCTGGCGAAGATCTTGGCGGACGCTCACTTCGAGATTGACGAGCGCTGGCTGCGCCCGGATTGAGTGTAGACGGGGAAAGCAGTACCGTGCGCTGCGGGACGCCGGCTGTTCACCGTTCTTGGTCCGCAGTATCCGTAATCAGGTCGCGCAGGACAACAGCGTGGTTGTGCTGAGTGTCGCGGGCGGCGTACAGGAGTGTCAGCGGGCCTTGGCCAGCCCACGCCCGGAGCTGGCGGAGGCACGACTGGCGCACCGGGTCGGCGGATCGTACACGCGTTTCAAGCGGACCTCTGTCACCGAGCATGCGGCGACTGGCAAGCGGTGCGCCGTATGGCGGTGCGGCCTGGTGTGGTACATTGCTTGGCGGAGGTGGGAGGGTTGTCAGGGGAGCGACGGCAAGATACATACCTGACGCGGGCATTGGCGGAAAACTGGCGGCGGGAGACGGAAGCGGTGCAGATGTACCGGCTCGCGGCCCGCGCGGAGACGGATCCGAGACGGCGGCGGGTTCTTGAACGGTTGGCCGAGGTGGAAGCCGCACACGCCCGGATGTGGGAGGACAAGCTGCGTGAATTGGGCTACGACCTCGCGCAGCTGCGCCCACCCGCGGTGCGCCATGTGCCGCGCACGACGCGCGACTTGGTCGACCGCATTGAAGCGATTGAGTCGGGGAACGCCGCCTGGTACCAGTCGCTGCGCAACATCGTGGACGATCCCGACATCGTCCGCATCCTCGACCGCATCGACGCCGACGAGGCGGAACACCTCAGCGCCTCTGCGCTGTTGGAGGCGACGCGGCGCACGCACGGTGCGGATCGCAGGTTGCGCCGCATCTGGCGGGACGAGCGGTGGCACAAACAGGGCACAGCTGAATGGGTGGGCGACGCGATTTACGGCGTCAACGACGGGTTGGCGGCCATCTTCGGGATCATCTCGGGCGTCGCCGGGTACACGGACAACACCCACACGGTGCTGGTCAGCGGGTTGTTCGGCGCCCTGGCCAGCACGCTCTCGATGGGAGCAGGGGCGTGGCTGGCGACCAAGTCTGAAAATGAGTTGATGGAAAGCGAGATGGCACAGGAGCGCCGGGAGATTGCCGAGGACCCGGAGCACGAGCTGGAAGAACTCGCTCTCCTGTACGAACTGAAAGGCTTTTCGCCGGACGAGGCGAACCGCATCGCCCGGCAGATTGGCGAAGACCCGGAACGCTTGCTGCAGACGATGGCCCGGGAGGAACTGGGCATCCACGAGACGTCCAAGGGGAACCCGTGGAAGTCGGCCTGGTACGGGACGGTGTCCACGTTAGTGGGCGGGCTGATCCCGCTGGTCCCGTTTTTTTTCCTCTCCGGCCTGCCGGCGATGGTCGCCGCAGCGGTGGTCAGCATCGTGGCCCACTTTGCGGTGGGTGCCGCCAAAAGCCTTGTCACCGTCCGCAAATGGTGGGCGAGCGGGTTGGAGATGACGGTGGTCGGCGCGATTGTCGGCGTTGTGTCATACGGTCTCGGTTTGCTCGGGTCCGCGCTGCTCGGCTGACGCCGCGCACGGACGGGCCAGACTCACAGCCGGGTCAGGATCTCCGGCCCGTTGTCGGTGACGGCGATGGTGTGCTCGTACTGCGTGCTCAAGCTGCCGTCGGCGGTGCGGGCGGTCCAGCCGTCGTCGTCGATGGTGACCTCGTAGGTCCCGATGTTCACCATCGGTTCGATGGTGAACACCATGCCTTTGCGGATGCGCGGGCCTTTGTGCGGCGGCCCGTAGTGGAGGACCTCCGGGCTCTCGTGCATCCGCCGGCCGATGCCGTGCCCTATGAAGTCGCGCACGACCGACAGCCCTTCCGCTTCCACGTACGTCTGGATGGCGTGGCCGATGTCGGAGATGTGGTTGCCGATGACCGCTTGTTCGATGCCGATGTACAGCGCGCGCTCCGTCACCTGCAAAAGATGGCAGGCTTCCGGCGAGATCTCGCCGACTGCGTAACTCCAAGCGGAGTCGGCGTGCAGTCCTTTGTGCAGAGCGACCATATCGACGGTGATGATGTCTCCGTCTTTCAATCGGTACGACCCCGGAAAGCCGTGGCAGACAACGTCGTTGACGGACGTGCAGGTTGCGAACGGATACCCCTTATACCCCTTCTGCGCCGGTTCCATGCGGTGGCGAAGCAAAAAGGATTCCACGAACTGATCGATTTGGGCGGTCGTCACGCCGGGCTTGATGAAGTCGGCCAACGCCGCGTGACAGGCCGCTACGACCTTGCCTGCCTCCCGCATCAGTTCGATTTCATACCGGCTTTTTGTCACAATCACGCACATTCCTCCTGATGACGGCAAAGCATGTTCAGACCAACAGGCGTCCGCAATGCGTACCGGCACCTTGGCGCCACCGGACGGACTCGGGCGGCGTCATGCCGGCGCGGCGGCCCGCCGCAATCTCCACTGTATCACAAGAGGGGGTGGCGTTACGAATGGAGGGGGCGTTGGAGGGCAAGAAACGGCGGAAACGGGAGCCGCGCAGGGGCCGATGACGGCCACGGCTGTTTGTGGTGTTTTGTTTTTCAATTAAATTTTGGTAGAATTGTATGCAGACTCAATGTGTTTCCGGATTTCGCCGGGCGAGGAGGACCGTCATGCCGTCGGCCATCTGTCCGCATTGCAACGAGCCCGCATTTTCAAGCGTGGAGTTCAACAAGCCCTGGACGTGCCCCACCTGTCACCAACTGGTGATTCCCGTGGTCATCGAAGTCCAAAAGCGGGGGGCCGGCCAGGGGAAAGACAGCGTCGTGGAGCAGTACAGCCGCTTCTGGATCCACGAGTGACGGCAGCACCCCGCCTTCATCAGAAGGCGGGAGCCATCAAGCGGATCGCCGTGGCAATCATCAGCACGGCCAACACGCGCAGCAGGAGCTGCGCCGGCACGCGCGAGGCGACCAATGCCCCCACCTGCCCCCCTGCCCACGCTCCAATCGCGAGGAACAAGGCGTACTCCCATATCACGTCGCCCAAAAGGGCGTGTGAAATCCCGCCCACGACTGCCGAGATCAGCACGACGAACATGGACGTGGCCACGGCAATGTGGGCGGGGAATCCCAGCAATAAAACCATCACCGGCATCAGGACGGTACCTCCGCCGATGCCAAACAGGCTGGACAGGAACCCGGTGCCGAACGCGGCCCCAAGCCCCGCCGGCAGGTTGAAGGCGTATTCGAATGTGTTGCCTGCGGCGTCGACGACGCGCCGCGTGGTGGTCGGCCGCCAGCGGGCGCGCTTCGCCTCGCGCGGGCGAAACACCAGAAACAGGCTGACGGCCAGCATCAGTGCGCCGAACGACACGTCGTACGCCCGTGAGCTGATGAGGCTGCTCAACCGCGCGCCGAGAAACGAGCCGGGAATGGCCATTGCGGCGAACGCAGCTGCGCTCGTCAAGTCGATGCGCCGCTGCCGGAAGTAAACAATGGTGCTGGCGAGGGCGTTGACGGCGATTACCGCCGTCGACGTCCCAGCGGCGAAGCGGGCGGGTACGAGGAAGGCGAGCGTCAGAAACGGGACGATGATAAAGCCGCCGCCGAGGCCCACCAGTGAGCCGAGCCCGCCGGCCAGGAAGCCGACTGCTGCAAAGCCGATGTCCATCCATACGTGCAAATGGAAAGACCCCTTTGCCATAGACCCGAGGGCCGGGTCGTTTCTCTCTTCGAACCGCCGCCGCCAGGCCGGCGCGACGCGGCCCTGCCTGCCGCGTGCCGCCGCAGGCAGGGCCTGCTGTTCGCCTCCGTGGGACCAGCATCCGCTCTACACAGGGGGTTCCGTAGCGTACAGCGATCCGGTCATCAAAAACACCCCGGCGATGACCACCCCAACCACCAAGCACACCAGCAGTTTCTTCCGGGATACGGGTTGGTTGGCTCCGGGCCGGCATACAATGAACAGAGTGAAGAGTACCGAGACGGCGGAGATCAGCAGCAGGATGAGAACCAGGTGGACCAATTGGTGCAACAACCTCACTCCGATAATGGCGACGTCATACTCCTATTCTGCCATAACCGTGTGAGAGGTGTCAGCCCCCAGGGTCAGCCGAGGTGGTGGATGGCATTGCAGGAGCGGCAGAATGGCCGCGGACCGGTGCATCTGCAGGCACACCTTCGCTGCGCCGTAGGCATCTGGAACGGTGCCCGTACGAACAACAAGGGCCAACTGTTGTTCCGGGCGTTGGCGGACGACGCGCGCAACTGCGGTGTGCGCGAATGCACGGTCAGCGGGAGCATCGAGGGCGGGCGGGCAGACCGGTTGTTTCGGAGCGTGGAGAGCGAAGTGGGGTCCAACGAGCTGCCGGTGTGGCTGGAGGCGGTGGACGAAGCGCCGGTCGTGCACCGCTGGCTGCCCCGTCTGCAGGCACAGCTCGGTTCGGACGGGATTGTGGTGGTGGAAGCAATGATGCGCTGGACGCCGCCGGGCGCAAGGCCTGGCACGACCGCGAAAGAAGGCCGGGACACGGCCGCCGCGCGGATGCCGGAGCATAGTTCGCCGGAGTATGGTTCGGCTGTCCGCGGCCTGCACGTGCAGCTGTTCACCTTGGAGAGCCGGCGGGTGAACGGGAAGCCGGTGTACCAGGCGGTCGCGGAGTTTCTCCGGCGCCGCCGTGTCCTATGGATGTCCACCAGCCGCGGACTGTGCGGGTTTGCCGAAGGTCGGCTGCATTATGCCCGCAAGGGTTGGTTTTCGCGCAGCGACGCGCCGGTCGTGATGCACATCGTGGACAGGGAGGACGTGTTGGCAGCCTGTCTGCCGGAACTGGTAAGCCTGGTAGACGGGCGGGCGCTGCTGGTCAGCGCGCCCGTGGAGCTGTACGCAGGCCTGCCCGGCAATCCCTCAGGGCGCTGACGGTCGAGGCGTTGACGGAGACGGCTGGACAGCCGCCGTTTCCCGTTCCAGCCAGTGCGAGTGGTACAGGTAGCGGGCCGTCAGCATGTGGTTCAACCACAGCGCCGCCCAGGAGTACAACACGGACAGCGGCCACAGGGCGGTGGCTGGCAACAGGGTGGACAGCCACGCCGTCACACCGGTGAGCAGCGTGATGCCGACCGCGATCGGCAGGGACGGCACAGCGCCGGCCAGCCAGGCGCGGACGGAGCGGCGAACAGCCTCCCGGATACCAGCCTGTTGTTCGCAGACGAGCGCCACGTCGCTGAACAGGAACACCCAGCGGAGCACCCACACAGCCACAGCAACTCCCATGCGAGCGGCACCGAGCGCGTGTTCGGCGCCGATGGCGAGCGCGGTGACCAGAAACCACACGATATACCACAGCAGCAGGCGCGCGAAAGACCGGAAGGCGTCGGAGGCAAGGGACGGCGCCCCTGCCGGGCGCCCGGTATTGAGGCGCACCAGCGTGCCGTACATCCCGCCGGTCAGCCACAACTGGACAAGCAGTACCAGCAGTGGCGGCCACCAGCCGGCCGTGTCCGACGGAACCGCCACGCTCCAGACGGAGGGAAAGTCGGTCGGCAGTTTCAGCAGTTGTTCCGTGCCAGCGGGCTGTGTCAGCCGGAGGCCCAGAAGCCGCAAAAAGGCCCAGGAAGCGGAGGAAAACACGGCGGCGAGCACGGCCAGGGCGGCCATCCCGCGCCAGAATCGCTGAACCAAAACCGGTCGGCTCCTTTCCAACGCCGGTCATGTCCACACCGGACGCATCCAATGTGCGATACTGGCGAATGAACAGGCGGCGTGCGGGACCGCCACCCTCCGGCTTTGCGGTCGGACGAGTGCGGCGGACCGCCTCGGTCATTGCCAATCCCATTCTACCTGCTGGGCCGCGGCCCTGCCAAACGTCCGGGCGGGGTGGGGCGGCGGGTGCAAGCGGATCGTACGGAGGTGGCTGTGGTGATTGCCGGCGTCGGTACCGACGTGGTGGAACTGGAGCGGGTTCGGGCGGTCTTTCGGCGCCAAGGGCAACGGTTTGCGGAGCGGGTGCTGTCGCCAGGTGAGCGGTTGCGGATGGCCGATTGGCCAGTCGACCGCCAGGTGGAGTACCTGGCAGGCCGGTTTGCCGCCAAGGAGGCGATGGCGAAGGCGGCAGGATGCGGGCTGGCCGGGCTAGGGATGACGTCGGTGGAGATTGTTCCGTGCCCGACCGGGCTGACTGTCCGCTGGTTGGACGAGCTGCCGGTCCGCCACAAGGAGGGGCACTGGCACGTGTCCATCACTCACTCGCGGACGGTGGCGTTCGCGGTCGCCGTGTGGGAATTGCTCGATCCGCCCGCAGAGCGAGACGTCTCCGGCTGTGCGGGCCCCCTCAAGTGACGGCGTGCGCCGGCTCGCGCCGGCCCGCCACGGCCTGTCACGGCCCGTACTAACCCTGGGACGGGCGGAATATATGTATATCAATCCTCGGGGAGGGTGCCGAGTGTATCTGGTCACCAGCGAACAGATGCAGTCTTTCGACAGGCATGCTATCGACACACTGGGAGTGCCCGGGATTGTCCTGATGGATCACGCCGGGAGGGCGGTGGCGCGGGCGGTGCGGCGGCGCCGGCCCCGGCGGGTGGTGGTGTTGTGCGGAAAGGGGAACAACGGGGGTGATGGATGGGTCGCGGCGCGTTGGCTTCGCCACTGGGGGATCCGCGTGGACGTCGTCACGTTGGCGGATCCGGACGAACTTCGCGGCGATGCAGCCACGGCAGCGAAGGCGGCAGTGGACAGTGGGGTCCCGTACACGGTGCTGCACCGGTCCGGCTCTGGCGGGCCAGGGGCGGGACAGCCGTTGGATTCGCTGATCGCCGGGGCGGACGTGTGTGTAGACGCGCTGTTGGGCACCGGGGCGTCGCGGCCGCCGGAAGGGCTGTTGGCAGCCGCGATTGAGGCGCTCAACCGGCACTCGCCGTGGACCGTCGCGGTGGACGTCCCGACCGGTGTCAATGCCAGCACGGGGGAAGTGCCTGGTGTTGCGGTGCGCGCTCATGAAACGGTCTGCATGGCGACCCAAAAGCTGGGCACCGCCGTGTCGCCGGGGTGTTACTATGCGGGCCGTGTGCGTGTGGCCGACATCGGGATCCCGGTTGCACCGTCGGGCGACATCGCCCGTTGGACGACGGCAGCCGACATCCGCGAAACGCTGCCGCAGCGGTCCGCCGACAGCCACAAAGGGACTTTCGGACGGGTCGGCATCGCCGCCGGGGAAATGCGGGGCGCCGCCGCCTTGGCCGGGCTCGGGGCTTTGCGGGCCGGCGCCGGGTTGGTTGTCGTGGCGGTCGCCGACGACTCTGCCGCCGGTTTTCCGTACGAATTCGTCCTGCGCCACGCGGACGGGGCGGACGGAGCGTTTGATGACTGCCAGAGCCTCGTGGTGGGCCCCGGGCTCGGTCGCCACCTGGATCGCTGGCGGGAACGGGCCGCCCAGCACCGTGGAACGGGCGTGCTGGACGCTGATGCGTTGCGCTGGATTGTGCCCGGTGGTGGTTTGCCAGACTGGCTGCAGGGCGGACGCTGGGTGCTTACTCCGCACCCCAAGGAGTGCGCGCGCATGCTGGGTTGGCATACTGCCGAGGTCCAGGCGAAGCGGTTGTCCGCCGTGCGGACGCTGGCTCGGGAGACAGGTTGTGTCGTTGTTCTGAAAGGCCATCACTCGTTGATTGCGGATGCCAGCGGCCGGCTGCGCGTCAACCCCACGGGGGATGCTTCGCTGGCCACGGCAGGCACCGGAGATGTGTTGGCCGGCGTCATCGGCGGGTTGTTGGCACAAGGCCTGGAGCCGTTCGAGGCGGCTGCCGCAGGAGCGTGGCTGCACGGATTGGCCGGCGAGCTGGCCGGTCGAATCCGTTCTCGGACGGGGGTCATCGCGTCGGACGTCGTCGACTGTATTTCCCGCGCAATACACCTTGCTTTCGACACGAATCCCGGGGGAATCGCGGCAGACGACTGTTTGCCGGAGAAAGGCGAGGTGGATTATGCGAAAAGTCACTCGATGGGTTGTGGCGTTGAGCGTGGTGGCGGCGGTCGCCACCGGTTGCGGCGTCACGACGAAGGATAACATGGTTCACAAGCTGCAGACCGAAGTCCAGACCCTGGACGTGAACAACTACAAGAGCACGGCGACGATGACGGTGCAGATGGACAACAACCCGCAGACCTACTATGTCGAAACGTGGTTCGAAGCACCGGACGTCTACCGTATCCAGCTGGGGGATGCAAACAAGCATATCAACCAAATCATCGTACGGAACCAAAACGGGATGTTCATTGTCAGCCCGGCGCTGCAGAAGGTGTTCCGGTTCAACGGGAACTGGGCGCAAAATCAAGGACACATCTATCTGTACGACCAGGTGTTGCAGCAGATCATCGCGGGCAAAGACGTCAAGATGTCGAAGGCGGGCGACAACTACGTGTTTGAGATGCCGGTGGAGTCCGGCAACGACGTGGTGGTCAAGCAGCGGGTTGAGATTGCCGGCGGATCGCTGCATCCGAAGCGGATTGTCCTGTACGACAAGGACAACAAGCCGGTGTTGACGGTGGAGTACACGTCGTTCCAGACAGGCGTGAAGTTTGACGCCTCCAACGACTTCGACCCGCACAAGCTGGTCAGCGACAAGAAAGCGAAGCAAACCGTGGCAGCGGATCAAAACATCGACTTCGGGTATGTGGAGCCGGGCGAGATGTTCGGCGACAAACTGGCGGCCGCCTACCCGGATGAGGTTAACAACGAGACGGTGCTGCGCTACACCGGACCGCATTCGTTCACATTGGACGAATGGCGGCCGGAGGCCGGCGTGGACGGCTTCGCAAGCGCCCAGCTGGTCGATTTGTTCGGCGTGCCGGCAATGTACACCGGCGACACGGACGTGCACCAGTTGATTTGGGTCAACAACGGGGTCGAGTTTGCGCTGACGAGCAAAAACCTTACGTTGGAGCAGATGCGGCGGGTGGCGATGTCGACGTTGGCGCAGGTGGGCAAGTGACGCGGCTTGTGCGCCTGTTCGTTCCCCTTTGCGCGCAAATCGGCTAGACTGGATGGTGTTCGCCGGCGGCTGTCCGGCGTGGCCGCTGCTCCGCCCGGCGTTGCGCGGGCCGGATGGCGGCGCCGGCACTGCGGGTGCGCGAAGGGGGAATCGACGTGTACCGGGGCGCCTTCGCTGTGGTGGACTTGGAGGCTGTGCGGCATAACGTGCGTGTTGTGAAAAGCCGGCTGGGGGCGCAGACGAGGTTGATGGTCGCGGTCAAGGCCGACGGGTACGGCCACGGTGCCGTTCCGGTTGCACGCGCGGCGCTGTCGGCCGGCGCGACCGACCTGGGTGTGGCGACAGTGGAAGAGGCGATCGAGTTGCGGCAGGCGGGGGTCCGCGCGCCGGTTCTGGTCCTCGGCGCCGTCTCTCCGCAAGCGGCGCGGGAAGCCGCCCGGCAGGGCGTGGCTGTCACCTTGACGGACGATTGGTCGCGCAATCCGCCGGCGCCCTTCGATGCTTGCCTGGACGTGCACCTCAAAGTGGACACGGGTATGAACCGCTTGGGCTTTCGGGACATCGGCGAGCTGGTGCGGGTGGCGCGGTGGGTGGCTGCGCGCCCGGACATGCGACTGGCGGGAGTGTTCACGCACCTGGCGGTGGCCGACGCTGCCGACACGAGCCACGCCGAACGCCAGATGCGACAGTTCCAGGCGGCACTTGGCGCGTTGGCGGAGGCCGGACTGCGGCCTCCGCTTGCCCATGCGGCGAACAGCGCGGCCGCCTTGCGTTTTCCCGCCTGGCAGTTTGACATGGTGCGGCTGGGTATCAGCGCGTACGGGTATCAGCCCAATCCGGCGCTGGCCCTTCCGGTCCCGCTGCGGCCCGCATTGCACCTGTACGCTTTCATCACGCGGCTGTGTGACATCGAGCCGGGGGAGACGGTCGGCTACGGAGCCACGTTTGTCGCTCGCCGGCGGACCCGCATTGCGACGGTGCCTGTCGGGTATGCGGACGGCTATCCGCGCTGGCTGTCAAATCGGGGGTGCGCGCTCGTCCGGGGGCACCGCGTTCCTGTCGCCGGCCGGGTGTGCATGGATCAGCTGATGCTCGACGTCACGGACGTGCCCGGCGTCCAGGCCGGGGACTGCGTGACGCTGTACGGGCGGCAGGCGCCGGGCAGCTGGCGTGCCGATGGCTTTCAGGGCCTCGAGGCAGCGGCGCAGGAGGCGTGGATCCGCACGGGGTTCCGGGCGGCAGGCGGCGACGGCAGCGAGGCGGGTGACGGCACAGGTGCCGGGGACGGCGCGTGGCTGTCGCTGGATGAGTTGGCGCAAATCGGCCAAACCATCTCGTACGAGCTGATGTGCGCGTTATCGCCGCGGATTCCAAGGGTGTACGTGTGAAGCACCAGTTGTTGGTTCCTGAAGGATTGCTTTGACAGTCCGATTTCCCGGCCGATATAATAGCGCTTGACGAGTGTCATGTACAGCCGTGGAGGTGCCACGTGTGTCCGACAAGAAACGGGTTGTTGTCTACATTCCGAACCAATGGCTCGAGCAGGTCGACGGCATCGCCCTGCGCGCCCAGACCAATCGCAGCGAAGTGATTCGGGAAGCGATGCGGATGTACCTCGCCGAGCAGCGGAAACACGAGATTCGCACATCCATGCAGCAAGGCTACATGGAAATGGCGCGTATCAACCTTCACCTGGCTTTGGAAGCGTTTCCCTTGGAGCAAGAGGCAGGAGGCACCGTTGAGCGACTGGTAAGCGGGGTGTAAGTCGGTGATCGTCAAGCGAGGGGACATTTTCTTCGCCGATTTGTCGCCCGTCGTCGGATCGGAGCAGGGCGGGTTTCGGCCTGTTTTGGTCATCCAAAACGATATCGGCAACCGGTTCAGTCCCACGGTCATCGTCGCGGCGATCACGGCTCAGATTCAGAAGGCGAAACTCCCCACGCATGTTGAAATCCCCGCAGAACGGTACGGGTTGGACCGAGATTCGGTGATCCTGCTGGAACAGATCCGCACCATCGACAAGCAGCGCCTGACCGACAAGATCACCCATCTCGACGAAGCCATGATGAAACAGGTTAACGAAGGATTGCAGATCAGCCTGGGTTTGGTCGACTTTTGAACCAGCCGTCACGCGGTCCGGGTTGCGAACCATCCGTGCCACTATTGCGCCGCACGCGTCCGGACGGACGCCGGGAGGTCTTCGATGCATCCGCTTGACGACTCATTGATCCGCGACATCTCCCTCGCCCCCGAAGGCAACTTGAAAATTGATTGGGCCGCGGCTCACATGCCTCTGTTGGATCGGCTTCGCGAGCAGTTTCAGCGCGAGCGGCCGTTCGCCGGGCGGCGCATCGCGATTTGCCTGCACCTGGAGGCCAAAACCGCCTGCCTGGCGCTAACCGTGCAGGCCGGCGGCGGGGAAGTCGCGGTGGCGGCGAGCAATCCGCTGTCCACGCAGGACGACGTGGTGGCTGCTTTGGTGGACCGGGGGGTCACCGCATTCGCCTGGCACGGCGCCACATCTAAAGAGTATGAAATGCACCTGCGGCGGCTGCTCGACTTTCGTCCGCACGCCTTGATTGACGACGGCGGCGACTTGGTGGCCCTGTTGCATCGGGAGCGGCCGGAGCAGGCAGCAGAGGTCGCCGGCGGGTGCGAGGAGACGACAACCGGCATCCTGCGCCTGCGCGCGATGGCTGCGGAAGGTGCTCTGCGATTCCCGATGCTGGCCGTCAACGACGCCCTCTGCAAGCACTTGTTCGACAACCGGTACGGTACGGGCCAGTCGGTGTGGGACGGCATCATGCGCACCACCAACCTGGTCGTGGCTGGCAAGACGGCCGTCGTGGTTGGCTACGGCTGGTGCGGGAAGGGCGTGGCGAGGCGGGCCCAAGGCCTGGGGGCGCGCGTCATCGTGTGCGAAGTGGACCCCGTCCGCGCGCTGGAGGCGGCGATGGACGGGTACGAGGTGATGCCGGTCGTCGACGCGGCGAAGGAGGCCGACTTCCTCATCACCGTCACCGGCAACCGCGACTGCGTGACGCGCCCGGCCTTGCAGGTGCTGAAGGACGGCGCGGTGCTGGCCAACGCCGGCCACTTCGACGTGGAGATCTCCAAACTCGACTTGGCCGATCTCGCCGTCCGCGTCCGCACCGTCCGCCGCAACGTGGAGGAGTACACGTTTGCCGATGGCCGGCGCGCGTACCTGTTGGCGGAAGGGCGGCTGGTCAACCTGGCGGCGGGCGACGGCCACCCGGTCGAAGTGATGGACATGACGTTCGCCTTGCAGGCTCTTGCGCTGCGCGAGGTGCTCCACAACAAGTATCCGCCCGGTGTTCATCCGATGCCGCCCGCGCTGGACCGGCTCGTCGCCCGCATGCGCCTGGACAGCCTCGGTGTGCGGATAGACGAGTTGACGCCGGAACAGCAGCGGTACCTGCACAGCTGGCGGGCCGACGCGTAAACTGGGCAGGGGAGAGTACCGGCCTCCCAATGGCCGGCAGAGGGAGAGATCCCCGTGCGTCCGTTGATTGGCGTCACCAGTTACCGCCACAAGTTTGCCAGCAAGCTGCCCGGCCCGGCCCTGATGGGCGCGGTGCTGTCGGACGACTACACGCAGGGTGTGGAGGTCGCGGGCGGCTTGGCACTGGTCATCCCGTTTGTGGACCGCAACGACGTGATCCCCGACATCGCCGACTGTATCCACGGATTGCTGCTCAGCGGCGGGGACGACGTGGACCCTGCCTGGTATGGCGAGCAGCCGCAGCTGGGCTTGGGCGAGGTGAACCCGGAGCGCGACGAGCTGGAGCTGCGCCTCATCGCCGAGGTGGTGGCGCGGGGAAAGCCGATTCTCGGCATCTGCCGGGGCATCCAGGTGTTGAACGTGGCGTTCGGCGGCACTCTGTACCAAGATCTGCCCCGCCAGTGGAAGGGCACCATTCAGCACAGCCAGCGCGCCCGGCGCGACCACCTCAGCCACACCATCCGCATCCAGCCAGGCTCCCGCCTGCAGCAGCTGTTGGGCGGGGAGGCAACCCTGCGCTGCAACTCGTTCCACCACCAGGCCATCCGCACCGTGGGCCGGGAATTGGTGCCGGTGGCCTGGGACGAGGACGGCTTGGTGGAGGCCGTCGAACACCCGGATTATCCGTTTCTGGTCGGCGTGCAGTGGCACCCGGAGAACCTGTGGCGGACAGCACCGGTGTACCTGGGGTTGTTCCGCGGCTTGGTGGAGGCGGCCCGGCGCCAACTCGCAGGTTGAGCCGACAGGGCCCGGTTCCGGCGGGCGGGCGCGGCGTTCGGCGTGCCGGTGCCGCCTGCAGGGGCACCGTCGCCGGCAATGCCTGGGTTGCGCTCCTTCTCCCTGACTTTTGTCCCCCTTCTCCGACCCTTCCTGCATCTCCTTCCGTGCGCGTCCCGATACGGCGCAGGGAAGGGGGTCATCCCCGATGGCGACAGCAACACCCATCTCCCGGCATCTGCAGATCCAGTGCCAGGTGGGTACAGCGTCGAACGGCCGCCCGCAGCTTCGTTCCCACAACTACGCGCACGTCTCGCCGAAGGCGTCGGACGACGACGTGCTGGCGGTGGGCCAGGCTCTCGGCAACCTGTTCGGCGATCCGGTGTTCCAGGTGGCCCGGGTCGACCAGACGGGCTTGGCGTAAGCCAGCGGCAGCCGGGCGTGAGGCCGAAGCCAGGGTGTGGGGCGGCGTGATCGGCGGGCATGGCAGGATTGGGGGAGGTGAGCCGGGTGGCGACGAAAAGTGCCTTGCAGCTGCAGTTTCTGACGGATCAGAACAAAAAGGTGCGAATCACGGTGCCGAATCCGAAGCAACCGCTGGACCAGGCGGCGGTCAACCAGGCGATGGACCTGATTGTGGCGAAGAACGTGTTCGCGTATCCGCAAGGGGTCATCGTCAAAAAGATTGGCGCGACGCAAGTGGACACCGACACCACGGACGTCGGTTGAAAGGCGGCGGGGAGCCCGGTCCAACCGGCTCCCCGCCCGGCTTTTGGCGCCGCGGCCTGCGTTCAGTCCTTCAGCCAGTGTGTCAGGTCCCGCCCCAGCAAATCCTGCAGGGCCAGGACGTCGTCCCGGTAGAACTGCTGCAGCTCCCGGCGCACCTCCGGGTCCATCGACTCGCGGCGCAGGGTGAGCTGCTTCAAGCGCTCGGCCAGGCGGTGGAGGAGGGCGGGATCGACCACCTGTTTCAAGGCGTTCTTCACCGGGTGCGGCTTGGCCAGAAACTCGTACAGCCAGCGCGGCCGGGGGGCTCCGGACGCGTTATGCCGGACTCTCGTGTCGAGGGGCACGGTCGGGTCCACCTCCAGAAAGTTGAGGATGTCGCGAATCAGCCGATCCGGTTGTGCGAAGTCTTCGTACAGGTAGACCCGGAACTGGTCCGGTCCGAACACGTCCAGGTAGGCTTTCACCTGCCGGCTGTACAACCCCACCTCGCGGTACCACCACAACTCCCGGTACCCCTGGCGGCGCCGTTCGTCCTCCCGCCGCAGCGCCTCGCGAAAGGGGAGCGTCTCCCGTTTGTCGCGGACCAGGTGCATGTACGCCGAGTACGCGCGGTCCACCGGGTTGCGCAACACCGCTACCACTTTCGTCGACGGATTGAGGGCGTGGATCTTCCGGGCGGTGTCCGGATAGTAGATGTAAAACACTGACGCCTCGCCCACGACAGGCCGCTTGCCCGCGCCGGCGAACAGCTCCAGGTAGGTCTTTTCATCCCGCACCACGTTTCGCGAGAACTCGTCGTCGCCCGGGCCGGTGAAGCGGGCGGGGAAGTGGTGGCTGCACAGGTAGTGCGGCTCTTTGACGGGGCACATGAAGATGTCGGGGTGCTGCCGCAAGTAGTGGTAGAGGGAACTGGTCCCGGCCTTGGCGGCGCCCACGATGAACAGGTTTGGCGTCCGTGCCACGGGTCTCGCGCAACCTCCCGCATGCTCATACCACTCAGTATGCACCGGAGCACGGGCCAACCATAACTCTTCGCGCCGGCTGGCGCCGCCGGGGCTGCGCAGAGGTTGTCAGGTCGGCTGCCGCCGGCGGAACCACCAGATCACGGCGGCCGCCAGAGCGGCAGCGCCGGTCAGCCAGGTGAGGGCGGAACGGATGTGGATCATCACCCACTGGGCGTTTTCGCCCAGCCAATAGCCCAGCCCCACCCAGGCGCTGCACCACAGCGACGCCCCGATCACCGTGTACAGCACAAACGGACGCAGGTCCATCTGACTGAGGCCGGCCACGTACGAGCTGACGGAGCGCACACCGGGGAGAAAGCGGCCGGGGATCAGCAGGACGGCGCCGTAGCGGTCGATGAGCCGAGTGGTGCGCATCATGCTGCGCCGATTGAGCATGGCGAAGGTGAACAGGCGCTCCTGCACCCAGGGGCCGTACGTGCGGCTGACGGCGTAGCTGATAAGGGCGCCGCACACATACCCGGCGATGCTGCAGAGGACGACGGGCAGCAGGTGCAGGCGCCCTTCCGCCGCCGCAAACCCGTACAGCGCCATCACGGCGTCGCCGGGAAACGGCAGTCCCAACCCTTCGATGACCAAGGCGGCGAACACGCCGGGATAGCCTAGATCAAACAAGGCGCGGGCGAGGGCGCCAAACCACTCGAGCAACACACTCACCTCAACCGGGACCTTGGTCCCTTGTCCTTCGCTCCCTTATACAATACGAGCGGCTAGCGTGAAACATGTGGCCTGGTCCGTGGAAAAGCAGATGCTGAGGGCAGGTGCGGTGCGCATTCAGCCACGTTGGCCGCTTCGGATTTCCTCCGCCAACTGCTATCATGGAAGGAGAGACACAGAAAGCGGAAGCGGCGGTGGATGGTGCGGATGGATCAGAACAACCCGGATGCGCGCGGGACTTTGGACGAATTTGGGTTGATCCGCCACCTGACAGGGCGGCTGCAGCCCACGCGGCGGCAGCCGCGAGTGGGCATCGGCGACGACGCGGCGGTGATGATGCAGCAGGCGGGCGAGGATGCGCTCGTGACCACCGACACAATGGTGGAGGGCGTACATTTCTTACCGTCTACCATGAGTTTCGCGGACCTCGGACACAAGTGCGTCGCCGTCTCCATCAGCGACATCGCCGCCATGGGCGGGGAACCGCGCTGGGCGGTGCTGTCGCTGGCGATTCCGAAGGGCTTGCCGCTGTCCGCGCTTGAGCAGCTGTACGACGGCGTGTCCGAGGTCTGCGCGGCGTACGACTGCCCCCTGGTGGGCGGCGACGTTGTGCGCACCGAGGGGCCGATGGTGTTGACCAGCACCGTCATCGGGGCGGTACCGGCAGGGACGGCACTGTTGCGCAGCGGCGCCCGGCCGGGCGACGTGGTGTTTGTCACCGGCACGGTGGGCGGGTCGGCCGCCGGCTTGGCGTTACTGCTGGCACAGGGCAGGGAGACCGCGGGCAGCAGTACGGGCGGCGCGGGCGGTGCCGGCCTGGGCAGCGTGTCCCGGCCGGCCTGGGCGGCGGGCGGCGGCGGGGTTGCGGGCACTGCCGTGCCG
>JADGIC010000187.1 GCA_019683615.1 Alicyclobacillaceae bacterium
GGATAGAGCCGTTGGTGCACGTCACGTGCCGGGATCGCAATCTGATTGGTCAGCAGTCTCATTTAATGGGGCTGCACGTATTGGGCATTCCCCACATCCTGCTGGTCACCGGGGACCCGTCCCGGTTTGGCGACCTGCCTGGCGCGACGCCGGTTTACGACGTTTCCTCGACGGAACTGACGCGGATGGTCAAGCGGCTGAACTCCGGAATCGGCTTTTCCGGCCAGGCGCTGCGGCAGCCGGCCCGGTTTGTGGTGGGTACGTCGTTCAATCCGAATGTCGCCAACTTTGACAAGGCAATCGACCGGCTGCGCCGCAAAGTTGAAGCGGGCGCCGATTTCGTGATGACGCAACCGCTGTTTGACTTGCGCATGTTTGAGCGGATTGCGCGGGCGACCGAGGATTTGGGGGTGCCGGTGTTCGTCGGCATCATGCCGCTGGTCAGCGAGCGCAACGCGCTGTTCCTGCACCACGAAGTGCCGGGGATTCAGATCCCGGAAGAGGTGTTGCGGCGGATGAGCGGGGCGGATGGCGCTGAGGCGGCCTTGCGGGAGGGTGTCCAGATTGCCAAAGAGGCTGTCGAAGAGGCGCTGCGCTGGTTCAATGGCATTTACCTGATTACGCCGTTTCTGCGCTGGGAGCTGACCGTGTCGTTAACAGAACACGTTCGCCGCATCGCACAGGCGCGGGCGTCTGCTGCGAACACGGCGTAGTCTGGTCTACCGAGCGGGGGAGGGCGGATAGTCTTGGGGTTCGTGCAGCGGCTGATCAACGTTGCGATTGTCGCTGAACAACTTTGAGATTTCAGATGTAAGCTGTCGGAAGTATTTCGTTATCATGAAAGGGAACAATCCGTATGGATCGGCCAGAACGACTGGCGATTTTGGAGAGAGGAGTCCTTGCACTGATGACGGTGGATCCGAATCGTTTGGATGCGTTGTTGCACGAGGAACGCAGGTTTCCTCCGCCCGAATCGTTCCGGGAGCAGGCCAACTTCAACGACCCAGCCGTGTACGAACGGGCTGCGCAAGACCCGGACGCCTACTGGGCGGAGCAGGCCCGTCATATCAGTTGGTTTCGCCCGTTTGACAAGGTCTTGGAGTGGGATCCGCCACACGCCCAGTGGTTTGTGGGCGGGAAGTTGAACGCCGCTTACAACGCAGTCGATCGGCACCGGCAAGGGGCGCGAAAGAACAAGGCGGCGATCGTCTGGGAGGGGGAGCCTGGCGACAGCCGGGTCCTCACCTATGACATGTTGGGACGTGAGGTGGATAAGGCCGCCCATGCGCTGCGGCAACTCGGGGTCCAAAAAGGGGATCGTGTGACCATTTATCTCCCGATGATTCCGGAACTTCCGATTGCCATGTTGGCCTGTGCGAAAATCGGGGCCATCCATTCGGTCGTGTTCGGCGGCTTTTCCGCGGCTGCCCTGAGGGATCGTATCCTTGACGCGGACGCAAAGTTGTTGATTACGGCAGACGCTGGCTGGCGGCGCGGCAGCCTGATACCTTTGAAGAGCAACGCGGACCAGGCGGTGGACGGCACCTCAGTGGAAAAGGTGATTGTCGTCCGGCGAGTCGGCGAAGCGTCTGGTGCATCGATGGTGCCCGGGCGGGACGTGTGGTGGCACGATTGGCTGGCGCAGGCACCCACCACGCCGTGCCCCGCGGAGGAAATGGATGCCGAAGACGTGTTGTTCTTGCTGTACACGTCGGGGACAACAGGCAAGCCCAAGGGCATCGTGCACACCACGGGCGGGTATTTGGTCGGGGTCAACACCTCGATGCGCAGCGTGTTTGACATTAAGGACAGCGACGTGTACTTCTGTACGGCAGACATCGGTTGGGTGACCGGTCACACGTACATCGTGTACGGCCCGCTGTCTGCCGGGGCAACCGTGGTCATGTACGAAGGGGCACCTGACTTTCCGGACCGCGACCGGTATTGGCAGATTGTCGAGAAGTACGGCGTCACCATCCTGTACACTGCACCGACGTCGATTCGCACCTTCATGAAGTGGGGACCAGAGTACCTGCAACGGCACAACCTCGACAGCCTGCGCCTGCTTGGCAGCGTCGGAGAACCCATCAACCCGGAGGCCTGGATGTGGTTTCACGAGCATGTCGGCCACGGCCGCTGCCCCATCGTGGATACGTGGTGGCAGACCGAGACGGGCGCCGCGATGATTGCGCCGTTGCCAGGGTTGACCGTCACAAAACCGGGCTCGGCGACCAAGCCGGTACCGGGTATCGTTGCGGATGTCGTCGATGAACAAGGCAACCCGGTCGAACCCGGACAAGGCGGCTACCTCGTGATCAAACGCCCGTGGCCGTCGATGTTGCGCACCGTATGGGGCGACGACGAGCGGTTCCGGCGGACGTACTTCGGGAAGTTTGAGGGGGTATACCTGCCGGGTGACGGAGCGCGCATTGACGAGGACGGATACTTCTGGATTCTGGGCCGTATCGACGACGTTATCAACGTGTCCGGCCACCGCATCGGCACGATGGAGGTGGAGAGTGCGTTGGTCGACCACCCGGCAGTGGCCGAGGCGGCCGTCATCGGACGCTCACATGAAGTCAAGGGGCAGGCCATTACCGCCTTTGTGACCGTAAAGGAAGGCGTGCAGACGGGCCCGGAACTGGTGCAGGAGTTGAAGCAGCACGTGGTCGACATGATTGGGGCGATGGCGCGCCCGGAAGAAATCATTTTTGCGGCTGAGCTGCCAAAGACGAGAAGTGCCAAGATCATGCGCAGGTTGCTCCGCGACATTGCCGAAGGACGGGTACTCGGAGACACCACCACCTTGGCAGATCCCAGCGTCGTGGACATGTTGAAACGGCAGTACAAGGATTCGGAATGAGGCGAAGGCGGCAAGCATTGCCGCAACACCGGCGGGCCGCGCTCAGCGCGGCCGCCCGCCGTGCGATGTTCGTACGGCATGCGGATCGGCTCACCGGCGGTGCCGGCCGGCCTGACCGAAGTCTCCCCGGCACACGGGTCGCATCCGGTGGGCCGCGATCCACCGGTATAACCTTCGCAGCACGACGGGGACGCCCGGCAGCCGGTACAGCGCGGGGAGAAAGCGAAAGGCGGGCAATTGGCCAAGGACCCAAACCATCGCATCCGCGCCCCGCCGAACCTCGCCCGAGGCGGAGACGACGTGGATTTCCCGCAGGGCGGCGACCGGGTCGATGCCGCAAGCGGCCAGTTGGCTCCGGTTTTGGAGCGGACGGGCATCGATGATGCCGCCGGGATCGTTCGCCTGCAGCCAGCGGACTGCGCGTACGCACATCGGACAGTCCGCATCGTACCAGACTGTCAGCCTGTTCGGACGGGTTTTGCGTCGCACGGTTCATCCTCCCTCTCCAGCGACGGAGATGGTCCACTGTCTATTGTAGGGTCTGCTGAACGGTTGATAAGCCCAGTAGCAACAAGGATTACTGGCCTTTCGTGACGAAATCTCATGCGCGGATTTTCGCTGAAATTCGTCAACATGGCTATCCCGTCAGTTCAGCAACGGTGATTGGACTGGCAGAAATGGATGCCTGTAGCAAGCGATTGAACCATTCGCCCTGGAAATGGCGACGG
>JADGIC010000188.1 GCA_019683615.1 Alicyclobacillaceae bacterium
GCCCCCAACACAACCGTATTCACAGCCTGGTCATCCCCCCCGCAGCAAGTGGCCGTGCCCAGACGCGGGCATATGCGCGGGCGACCCCTCCCATCGGGCCATCCCCTCCGGGGTCTGCCGACGCCCGTTGCACCGGTTCAGCCCGGTCTTGGCCTTGGGCATCACCTTTGAAAAATTTTATGCTCCTCTCCGTGCAACAACCGTACAATGTTGTGACGGTGCGTGTAAATAGATAGAATAGCGACCAGAGAAGCGAACACCACCGCTCCGGAACGCGGGTGCAGCAGCGATGCACAGATGGGCGTGAGTACCGCGAACGTCAAGGCCCCCAACGACACAAAGCGCGTGAAGGCGACCAACGCGATGGCGATGACACCGGCGACGACAGCCGGCACAAACATGACCAAGACGTACACACCTATCGCCGTGGCGATGCCCTTCCCACCCCGGAATCCGAAAAAGACGGGCCAGTTATGGCCCACAATGACCGCCAGACCAGACAAATACACGTACCAAGGGGCGTTGTGGCCGAGAGCCTTTGCCATCGCCACCGCGACCATGCCCTTCAAGATGTCCAAGGCAAGCACAAGCAAAGCCCAGCGCAGGCCCAACACCCGCAACGTATTGGTCGCGCCGGCGTTGCCACTCCCATGTTCCCGGATGTCGAGGTGGGCAATGTACCGGCTGATGATGGTGCTGGTCGAAACGGAGCCGATGGCGTACGCCAGAATCACGCAGACCAACAACAGCGCGCACCACCCCCGCCAGCATCAGGATTTTCCGCGGACCAACAGGCGAATCGGCGTTCCTTCAAATCCAAACGCCCGTCGCAACTGGTTCTCCAGGTAGCGTTCATACGAGAAGTGCATCAGTTCCGCATCGTTGACAAACAGCGCAAACGTCGGCGGCTTGACAGCCACCTGCGTCACGTAGTACACGCGCAACCGCCGGCCTTTGTCGGTCGGTGGCGGCACAGACGTCACAGCATCTTGAACGACCGAGTTCAAGGTCGAGGTGGCAATGCGCATCGCGTGCATCTCCGCGATCGACTTGGCCAATGGCAAAATCCGGTGTACGCGCTGCTTCGTCAACGCCGACACGAACAGCACAGGCGCCCAGCGCAAAAACGGCATCTCGTCGCGCAGCTTTTCCTCAAAGCGGTGTGCTGTCTTATCGTCCTTTTCGACAATATCCCACTTGTTGACCAAAAACCCGACGCCGCATCCCGCGTCGAGAGCATACCCGGCAACCCTCTTGTCTTGATCCGTAATCCCTTCGCGACCGTCAATGACCACGAACGCCACATCCGCTCTTTCAATCGCCCGCAGCGCCCGCAGCGCACTGTACCTCTCCACATTTTTGTAAACCTTGCCACGCCGCCGTAAGCCGGCCGTGTCCACCAAAATGTAGTTGTCGCCGTCAAAGCGGAAGGGGGTATCGATGGCGTCCCGGGTGGTACCTGCAACGTCGCTGACAAGCACCCTGGGTTCCCCCAATATCGCGTTGATCAAGGACGATTTGCCCACATTTGGGCGACCAATCAGCGCGATGCGGACGGTATCGTCATCTGCCTCATCGTCTGCCCCACGCGGGAGTTCGGCGACCACACGGTCGAGCAGGTCACCGGTACCGGTTCCGTGCATCGCCGAGACCGCCACAGGTTCTCCGAAACCGAGCTCATAGAACTCGTACGCGGCCGACAAGTGACTTGGGTGTTCCAACTTGTTCACCGCGAGCACCACCTTCTTCCCCGCGCGGCGCAGCAAGTCGGCCACATCTCGGTCCGCCGGCATCAGCCCCTGCATCCCGTCGACCAAAAAGATGATGACGTCCGCCTCGTCGATGGCAAGTTGGGCCTGCACCCGGATTAAATTGACCATCTCGTCGGCGCCGCCCATTTCAATGCCGCCTGTATCAATCAGATGAAATTCCCGGCCGTTCCATTCCGCCCGCGTATAAATGCGGTCCCGAGTCACGCCAGGGTGATCCTCGACGATGGCGATCCGCTCACCGGCGATTCGGTTAAACAAAGTCGACTTGCCGACGTTGGCCCGACCGACGATGGCGACAACAGGCAATGACATCATTCGTCACCTACATGGATGCGGATAAAGGGTCGTTTGCCCGCAGCGTGGCTTCGTACCGCCGCCGCGGCGGCAGCGCCTGCGTGTACCCCAGCACACCGTACAGCAGACCCATGCCCGTCGCCGGAACGACCGTCACAGGCTTGTTCAGCTCGCGGCAGAGCTGTTCCACGGTGTAGTCATCCAAAAACACATCGTCATCGTCCCGCAACATGATGTCCGGCAACAACACGGTGTCCACGTCGGCAACCGTTCCCTGCAGTTGGGCGACGATGTCCCGCCCTGTCAACAACCCGGCGACTGTGACGTAGTGCCCGTAAAAGTCGTTGACCACCGGGTGCACGCGCACGCGGAGACCCTCTATCCCGCGCAATTGGTCGAGCGAGCGCTGTATCACCTTGGCGGCCGACACGCCGGTGACCACGACGACCGACCGGCTATGGCCCTTGACCCGGCGCGGCGCGCGCTGCCAAGCGTCCTCCCACTCGTCGAGAAACGTCCGAATGACGCCGACTCCATTCTCCGTCTGCGCGAACTCGTCGTACCGGTGTGCGGGCGGCACGTCCCGGTCGGCCAACACGTAGAATTCGTCCGCAGCGTGAACGAACGACGCCCCCAGCAACGGTTGCAGACGCCCTTGCCAGCGGTCCACCTGGTCGATCACCTGACGCGCCTCATCCGAGGTACACGGCCGCAACTCGGGCAAACCGCGCCGGTGTTTGGTCAAACCGACGGGAACGACGGACAGCGTGCGGACCGCGGGATAAAAGGGATATAAATCTTGAATGGTTCGGTCCAGTTCCGGGCCATCATTCCAACCTGGACACAACACGATCTGGGTGTGCATCTCGATGCCATGCTCTGCCAAAAACGCAATCTGCCGCAGGATCTCGCCGGAGCGCCGGTTGCCCAGCATCTTGACGCGCAACTCCGGGTTCGTGGTGTGCACCGAAATGTTCAGCGGCGACATCTTGAGCCGGGCGATGCGCTCCAGCTCTTCATCCTTCACGTTCGTCAGCGTGACAAAGTTGCCGTGCAGGAACGACAACCGATAATCGTCATCCCGTACGTTCAACGTCTTCCGCATCCCTTTCGGGATTTGGTCGACGAAACAGAAGACGCACTTATTGTGGCAAAGGCGGACGCGGTCCACCGTGGGATGCTCCCACTCGACGCCGAGCCCCTCGTCGTAGTCCTTCTCGACCTCAAGAATCCAAACCTCGCCGTCCGCCTTGCGCACCTCGAGTTCCATGTCCTCGGTCGCCAAAGCGAATTGCAGGTCCACGATGTCGACGATGGTTTGGCCGTTGATCTTCAATATCTCATCGCCCGGCTGAAGTTCCAATTCCTCAGCGAGCGAACCTGGTTTCACCTGTTGAATTTTCGGCAACTGGAAGCACTCCCATGGACAGCATGTCTGGCATGGACAGAATGTCTGGCGCACATGTGGCAGGCGCACACGTCAATTGTTCATTATGCGCCAC
>JADGIC010000033.1 GCA_019683615.1 Alicyclobacillaceae bacterium
AGATGTCTTAGGGTCTCGTGGGCTCGGTGATGTGTATTAGAGACAGGTCCGCAAGCGCGGCAAACTGCCGTGGGAGACGGTGGCAGTGGAGTACGCCTTGGAGTACGGCACGGACCAGCTGGAAATCCACAGCGATGCAGTCCGCCCGGGGCAGCGGGTCGTGGTTGCCGACGACCTGTTGGCGACCGGCGGCACCATGGCAGCGACGGTGCAGTTGGTGGAGAAACTCGGCGGGGTGGTGACAGGGGCCGCGTTTTTGATAGAGCTGCTGCCGCTGGGCGGGCGGTCGAAGCTGCCGGGGTTGGAGGTTTGCACATTGGTGCAGTACGGGTGAGCAGCGCGGTGACGAACGGCCGGCTGATGCCCTGCACCTGGCGGGCGGAAGGAGGTGTGCGGCATGACCATTGACGACCTGTGCGAAAAGGTGTCCCGGTACGCCAAACCGGAAGAAGTGGAGCGCATCCGCCGGGCGTACCGCTTTGCGGAGGAGGCGCACCGCGGCCAGTTGCGCAAGTCAGGGGAGCCGTACATCACCCATCCGCTGGCGGTGGCGGACATTCTGGCCGACCTGCAGCTGGACCCGACGACGCTGACGGCGGCATTGTTGCACGACGTGGTGGAGGACACCCGCGTCACCGACGAGGAGCTGGTCAGGCAGTTCGGTGCCGAGGTGGCGGCGTTGGTGGACGGCGTCACCAAGCTGAAGCGCATCCACTTTGAGTCGTCCGTCGAGCAGCAGGCGGAGAACCTCCGGAAGATGTTCATGGCGATGGCCAAGGACATCCGCGTCTCCCTGATCCGCTTGGCGGATCGGCTGCACAACATGCGGACGCTGCGCTACCAGACGCCGGAGAAACAGTTGCGGACGGCGCGTGAAACGCTGGAAATCTTTGCGCCCTTGGCGCACCGCCTCGGCATCTACACCATCAAGTGGGAACTCGAAGACATCGCCCTGCGCTACCTGAACCCGCAGGAGTACTACCGCATCGCCAACCTGATGGCGCAAAAGCGGCAGGAGCGAGAGAAGTACATCGAGCAGGTGATGGACATCCTGCGCGAGCGGCTGCGGGCCATCGACATCCAGGCGGAGGTGTCCGGGCGGGCCAAGCACATCTACAGCATCTACCGCAAGATGCAGACGCAGCACAAGGAGTTCAACGAGATCTATGACCTGTTTGCCGTGCGGGTGATTGTGGAGAGCGTGAAGGACTGTTACGGGGTGCTGGGCGTCGTGCACACCCTGTGGAAGCCGATGCCGGGCCGCTTCAAGGACTACATCGCGATGCCGAAGGCGAACATGTACCAGAGCCTGCACACGACGGTGATCGGGCCCAGAGGGGAGCCGCTGGAGATCCAGATCCGCACGTGGGACATGCACCAGACGGCCGAGTACGGCATTGCCGCACACTGGGCGTACAAGGAAGGCGGATCGGCGCAAAAGGCGGACAGCAAGTTCGCCCAGAAGCTCGCCTGGTTCCGCGAGGTTCTGGAGTGGCAGCAGGACTTCCGGGATGCGCAGGAGTTCATGGAGACGCTCAAGCTCGACCTGTTCGCGGACGAGGTGTTCGTGTTCACGCCGAAGGGCGACGTGATTGAGCTGCCGGCTGGATCGGTCCCGCTGGATTTCGCGTACCGCATCCACACCGACATTGGCAACCGTTGCATCGGCGCCAAGGTGAACGGCAAAATCGTGCCGCTCGACTATCGGTTGCGGACGGGCGACATCGTCGAAATCCTGACATCCAAGCAGAGTTACGGTCCCAGCCGCGATTGGCTGAAGATTGTCAAATCGTCGCAGGCGAAAAGCAAGATCCGGCAGTGGTTCAAGCGCGAGCGGCGGGAGGAAAACGTCGCTCGCGGCCGCGAGCTGATTGAGAAGGAATTGATCCGCCAGCGGCTCGATCCGCACGAACTCCTGACCCCGGCGGCCATTGCGGACGTCCTGCACAAGTTCAACTTTAACAAGGAGGACGACTTGCTCGCGGCGGTGGGCTACGGCGGGTTAAGCCCCGCCCAGGTCGTCACCCGCTTGGTGGAGCGTTACCGCAAGGACCACCAGACGGCGCTGCTGGACTCGGTGGCGCGTGAGTTGCGCGAGCGGAGCAGGCCAACGCCTAGCGGCGTGCGGGTGAAGGGCGTGGACAACCTCCTGATCCGCTTCGCCCGCTGCTGCAACCCGGTGCCAGGGGACGAAATCGTCGGCTTCGTGACGCGCGGGCGCGGTGTGTCGGTGCACCGCGCGGACTGCCCCAACGTCGAAGCACTGCGTCAGCAGGCGGCGGAGGAGGGCGATCGGCTGATTGAGGTGGAGTGGGCGAGCAGCGCCGACTCCTTCTACCACGTCGACCTGGAGGTGGTGGCGCTCGACCGGCACGGCCTCCTCAACGAAGTGATGAACGCCGTCGCGGAGACGAAGACCGATATCACCGCGGTGAACGGGCGGGTGGACGCGAAGCGGATCGCCCACATCGGCGTGAGCGTGCGCATCCACAACCTGGAGCACCTGCGGTCGGTGGTGGAGCGGCTCAAACGGATCAAGGACGTACACAGCGTCTGGCGCGTCACCCAGTGAGCGGCACACACCGGGGTGGTGCGTCCGTGCGTTCCGTCAGTGGAGTGCCGCGGCGCCGCGTGTGACCCGGCGGGTGGCGAGCGGAGCAGGCGGCCCGGGCACCGAGGCCGCCGGAGCGTGCGGTTGGAGGCTGAAGGCTGGGAGGCGAAGGGCATTGCGGATTGTGGTGCAGCGCAGCCGAAGCGCGTCCGTCCGGGTGGACGGGCGGGTGGTGGGGGCAATTGACCGCGGCCTCGTGGTGCTGGTCGGCGTCAAAGCCGGTGACACGGAGGCGGACGCCGCGTACTTGGCGGACAAGGTGGTGCACCTGCGGATCTTCGAGGACGACAGCGGCAAGATGAACCGGGACGTCTTGGAGACGGGGGGCGCTGTACTGTCCGTGTCCCAGTTCACGCTGCTCGGCGACGTGCGCAAAGGCCGGCGGCCCAACTACATGGCGGCCGCGCCGCCGGAAGCGGCCCACGCCTTGTGGGAACGGTTCAACGAACGCCTGCGGGGGTTCGGCCTGCGCGTCGAGACGGGCGTGTTCGGGGCGAACATGGAGGTGTCGCTCGTCAACGACGGGCCGGTGACGATTCTGCTGGACAGCGAGCGCCTGTTTTGAAACTTGTGTTGAGCGTATGGGGAAATCCCCGCCATGGAGGTGGCCGAGGTGCGCATTGACGCGTTTGTCGTCAGCCCGATTGAATCCAACTGTTACGTGGTCGCCGAGGACGACCGGGAAGGTGCTGACGCCGTCATCATCGATCCGGGCGATACCGAACTCGGTCGTGTGTTTGACTTCATTGACGGCCGCCGTTTGCATGTGGTGGCGGTGTGGAACACCCACGCCCACCTGGATCACGTGATGGGCGTCGACGTCGTGCGCAGACGCTACGGCGTGCCGGCGTTCTTGCACCCGGCGGACGAACCTTTGTGGCACACGTTGGCGGAGCAAACGCGCAACCTGTTGGGGCGTGAGGTGCCTCCGCTCGATCCGCCTGACCATGCGTTGTCGGAAGGGCAGATCTTGATGCTGGGGCGGCACCGCTTCCGCGTCTGGCACACGCCCGGCCACTCCCCTGGCAGCGTGTGCTTTGTGCACGACGCCGTCGCCTTCACCGGAGACACGTTGTTTGCCGGAACCATCGGCCGCACGGACCTGCGGTTGTCGGATCCCGCCGCCATGGAGGCATCCTTGGCCCGCTTGCTGGAATGGCCGGATCAGCTCAAGCTGTACCCCGGCCACATGGGTACCACGACGATGGAGCGGGAGCGCCGCACTAACCCGTTCTTGCAGCACGGCCTTGGTCGCCGCTGAACCAGGTGCGGGTGGGGGCACAAGCGCCAACCGTGGCGGGCACCTGTCTGGCATTCGGGCGGGTGTCCGCACTTGCATGTCCCATTCACGCGGCGGGCGAAGAGAGCCGCTGCAGCATGACCCAGGCGCGTCCACAGTGAACCCACAGAACAGCTGTTTGGTTGTGCACAAGTTTATCCACAAGTTGTGGACAACGGTTTTGGAAAACGTGTGGACATCGAAATCACGCTTTGCGAATTCCCGCCAGCTCCGCCCAGAGACGTTTTCACATTGAACATTCCGCCAGGAAACCAGTCCCGCCTCACGTATGATTGTCTGTTGCTTGGGAAAGAATGCTAATCATATGACATTCCATTGAACTATCAGACAATATCGACATGAATCGACGAATTGTTCTTGATTTGTGGACAGGGTCCCTGGTATGATTCTGTTAACGAAATGATCCGGACGGTGAGTGTGGAGCCGCGGTCAACGCGCACCGCTTGGGATCCATTCGTTTATGTGAAATGCTTCACATGGTTGGCGCCTTCACCGGAATGGTCGAACAGTGATTGTTTCAACAGGAGATGTGATGAGATATGGAACTGTATGTGGTTTGGTATTCAAACGGCTCAGGCTGGCGGCCGAGCAAGCCGATGTCCCGGCAAGAGGCTGAACAGTTCGCAGCGCTGTTGGTGGCAAACGGCTATCGGACGGAGGTTTGCCCGCGGCACCGGGTGACCCGCAAGGATATCGTGGAGGGTTGATGCGTGACGCAGCCGCAAGCTGCATCCGCGCAGCGGTGTTCGCGGTACGGCACCGAACCGTCATAACACAAGGGTAGCCAGGTCGTTCAGCGTCGTGCCTGGACTGCCCTGTGTTGTTTGCCCTTACCGCCGGACGAACGGCAAATCACCAGCCAGCGGCTGGTGCTATCGGCCGTGGCGGTGGTAGCGATGGCGAACCAGGTCCAAAAAGATTTTAGTCAATTCGGGGTCGAATTGCGTGCCGGCCATGGATGACAGGTACTGCAGGGCTTCCGCTGCGGACCACGCCTGTTTGTAAGGCCGACGGTGGGTCAGTGCGTCGTACACGTCGATAAGGGCAAACATGCGAGCCATGAGCGGGATGCTGGTGCCTGACAGTTTATTCGGATAACCGCGTCCGTCCCATCGCTCGTGGTGGGACAGGATGATGTCAAGTGAAGGTTTCTCCACGAAAGACAGCCGCCGCGCCAAGTTGTACCCCTGCACGGTGTGGCTTTCGATGATCACGCGCTCGCTCGGAGTCAATGGTCCGGGTTTGAGGAGAATCGAATCGGGAATCGTGATCTTTCCAATGTCGTGCAGGTACGCCCCGACAATCGCCCACTCTTGCTGTTGAGTGTCAAATCCGAGCTGCTCGCAGAATTCCTGCATGAGCGAAACCACTCGTTGCGTGTGCCCGTACGTCTCTCCGTCGCGCGATTCGAGCGCGACGCCGAGCGTGGACAGGCTTTGCACCTTGGCGTCCACCGCGCGCTGGGTTTCAACCAACGCCGCGTACACCCCGGAGAACACGACAGCCAACTGGTCTACAGCCGGCCGAAGCTGGTCCGGGATGTCGGTTGTCCAAAAGCAGGCGAGGCAGCCTATCGGGTTGCCGGCAAAGGTGATGGGCGACACGGTGGCGACGCGGACGCCCTTGGCGAGCAGCCGCCCCTTAAAGGCGGCTCGGTACGCCGCCCGCGGAATGTCGCGCACGGTCACACCTTCCTGCGGGCGGCCGTGAGCGCGAGACCACAGCCAGTAGTTGTCTTCGGCTGGTCCGACCAAATCCGTCCATTCGCCCCAACCGAACGAACCCACGACCTCGAACTCCCGCTCTTTGTCGTCCATCACGCACAGAATGGCACTGTCCGCGCCGAACTGGGCAGACAGGTGTTCCATCAGGGCGTCAACCGCGTCGGGCACACTGCGCGCTTCGCTGATCTGGTGTATGCCGGCGTGCAGCTTGTCCTGGAAGGCGAACGACGACCGCAGTTCGGACAACGCCCGGGCTTGTGCAAGCGACACGCCAAGCTGTTCGGCCACCCGCTCCAACAGGGAAGGTGTGCCGGCTGGCCACTTCATCTCGGCAGCGCCGGCGGCGGCTGCAACGAGTACGCCCGCCAACTGGCGGCCACCGCCGGGTGTGTCAACGTGAACCGGTACCAGCCCGCAACCTTTCAGACCCAGTGCGGTCCAATCCGGGTGAGCGCGGCTGTGGCGCGGGTAATCCTCAGCGAACACAGAGGTTTCTTCACGCAGCACCAAAGGCAATGCACCAACCGCATCTGTCTCGCTCGCCATCCACTGAATGTACGCCACGCGCGCCGTCACAGCCGCTTCGGCCGTAGCATTCGGCAGCACGGTTGCGTGGTCGACCAACCGGGCCACGCGCACCCCGTCCTGGACCGACACCGCAAAGTAGGCCGCTGTGTCAAACGGGCAGATTTGACAAACGATGCGCAGCGCCTGGCGAATCACCGTGCGCTCGTCAACAGCGGCCGCGTATCCTGCAGGTGTCGCCGGGTCCGGCAGGCCTGGCGAGGGTCCAAGCGGCTGGTTCCAAATCATGAGCACGCCCCCGCGAATGTGAATTGGAAATCCAAACCGATCCCGTTGGTTCCAATTCGACAAGGGTCATCAAAAATCCTCTTCTGGAGGGCATGCGTAGATGGAAATTTCGGAAGAGTGGCGGAGCGCGACGTCAGGAACGAAGCGCGTGCAAAAGCTTACGGACGGCCTCTTCGGCCTGCCGGATGCAGTCGGGGATGCCGAGACCCCGGTATCCGGCACCGGCGATGACGATGCCCGGGGCGTGTGCTTCCAGTGAGCGTTCCACGCTGGCCAGCATGTCGAGGTGGCCTGGGCGGTACTGGGGCATCGCCTGCGGCCAGCGGGTCACGCGCGAAAACAGCGGCCGGCCCGGGGTACCCAGCAACTCCCGCAACTCGGTCAACACGCGCTGCACCAAGGCTTCGTCGTCCAGTTCCAAAGCGGCCGTGTCGCCCGCGCGGCCCACGTAGCACCGCAGCACAGCCACGTCTGGCGGGCTGGTGTGCGGCCACTTGGTCGACAACACGCTGCAGGCAGTGATGGCTCGCTGCTCGCGGTGCGGAACCAGGAATCCGGTGCCCGCCTGGGCGGGCACGGTGTTCGCGGGAAAGGCGACGATCACGGTCGCTGTCGAAACGTACGGTATCTGACTGAGCTTCTCTGCCGCCGGGCAAACAGGGGCGAGCAGCGGCGACGCCGCGAAGGCCGGGGTGGTGACGATAACGCCGTCGGCTTCCATCTCCAGCGGGCGATCCCGGTGCACCACGCGGATGCGCCATCCTCCTCCTGCCACCTTTTCCACAGCGGTGACCTCGGCGCAGATCACGAGTTCCGCCCAGTCCCGCAACTCGTCATACAAGCGTTCCACCAGGGTGCCCAGACCGCCGCGCACGGTGACGAACGGACTGGCCGTCGGTGAGCCCTCCGGGGGAGAGGCCGGCGGTGCTTCCGCGGGCATCTCTTCGCGGATCGCCGGAGCCGGCACCGGCTGCGCGTCAACAGGACGACGGTTGCCCGGACCGCGGCTTCGCCCGGAGGCGGGCACAGCCAGTCGCTCGCGAACCTGTGCGCGCGCGGCTCGGATGAGCGAGCGGTGGCGCCGTTCCCACTCTTGCAAGTGCGGAAACGTCGCCTGCACGCTGAGATCGTCGATGCGGCCGGCGTAGATGCCGGCGAGAATCGGTTCTGCAATCACATCGACCCATTCGTCCCCGAAGCGACGGCGCAACAGGCGGCCCAACGACTCGTCGCCGCCCGCCGGGTCCGCCGGCAGCACCAAGTCCAGCAGTGTGCGCGCCTTGCCTTGCGGGGTCAGCAACTCGGTGTTGCGGACGGCCCCTGGCGAGGAGGGGATGGCGAGCTGGGTGCCGGCCGGCAGCGGCAACAACCGTCCCCGGTGCACGATGGACGTGTGCTGGCGGTGCGCGTCCAGGCCCACCAGTTCCGATTCCACGCCCAGCGCGCGGACGAGCTGGATGCCGGCGGGCTTGCGCGACAACAGCGAGTCGGGCCCGGCTTCCAAGAGGAAGCCGCCCTCGCGGTAGGTGAGGATTTTGCCGCCAAAGCGGTTGTCGCGCTCCAACACCGTGCAGCGGATCGGCACTCGCCGTTCGGCCGCCCGCCGGCGGAGGGCGTAGGCCGCGGCCAACCCCGAAACACCGCCGCCGATGACGACAACGTGAACGTCGGAGCGGGTGTGGTCCATGCGTTCAGCCCTCCTCCCGAACGCCCTCGGCCACCGGCCGGCAGGCGTCTGCGGCGGCAGGAGGCCGTTCGAAGACGCCTGCAGCCAGGGCCGCGGCGCGCGCCTCTTCGACCGTCTCCGCCAGCGCTCGCAAAAACTCCGGGTCGGTGTTCAGAGAAGGCGTGCGCAGGAATGTCACGCCCACGTCCTCGGCGACCCGCTTGGCGTCAATGTCGAGGTCGTACAGGATCTCGAGGTGGTCGGACACGAAGCCGGCCGGACACACCACCACGCGGCGAACCCCTTCCGCTGCGAGTTCGCGAATGACGTCGAGGATGTCTGGTCCCAGCCATGTTTCCGCTGTCCGGCCCTGGCTTTGCCAGGCGAACCGCGGTTCGCTGATACCGGCCAACTGGGCCACCGCCAACCCCGTCTCGCTCAGTTGGGTTGGGTAGGGATCGCCTTCGGCCACGATGCGGGCGGGAAGGCTGTGAGCTGTGAACACCAGGGCCGCGGGGGCGTCAGCGGGCTCGGCCGTCCAGACCTGGCGCACGCGGTTTGCCAGCGCCTGCAAAAACCGCGGCTGCAAATGCCACTGGTTGACGTGCCACAAGCGCGGGCTGCCGAGCCGGCGGGCAGCCTGTTCAGCGGCTTGTTGGTAACTGCCGACACTCATGCGGGCGAAATGGGGGGCCAGGACGAGCGTGACCGCCTCCGTCACGCCGTCGGCCACCATCTGTTCAACCGCTTCTTCAATGAAGGGGGCGGCGTGTTTAAAGCCGACATACACTCGGTAAAGCGGGCCGCCTGTGCGGTTGAGGCTGTCCTGCAAACCTTGCGCTTGGGCCATCGTGATTTCGCGCAGCGGAGAGACTCCGCCAATCGCTTCGTAGCGGCGGATCAGATCGGCCAACTGCTCCGGGGAGGGCGGGCGCCCGCGCCGGATGTGGGTGTAATACGCCTCGACTTCATCCAGGCTACGCGGGGTTCCGTAGGCCATCACCAGCACGCCCACCGGGTGCGCGGGGGCGGCTCCGGAATCGGCCGCCCTCGGCGCGGGCTGCAGCCGGCGGGGCGCTTGCCCGCCCGCGGCCGCGGATGTCGCGGAAATCCGGCGCGGGATCATCGGGAAGGCACCTCCTTCGCAGCCGATTGCAGCTGTTCACGGCTGTAGTCGTGAACGAAACGCGTCAGCCGCTGCAGCGTCGACACTGCGACCGGTGGTTGGTGGTGGATGACCCCGTGGCCGAGGTTGAAGATAAAGCCAGGCTCTTCCAGACCTTCGTCGAGGATGGCGCGGGCGCGCTTTTCGATTTCCGGCCAGGGCGCAAACAACAGCGCCGGATCCAGATTGCCCTGGATGGCCATGGGCCGGCCGATGCGCGCGCGGGCGGTGCGGATGGGCACCCGCCAGTCGACGCCAATCACCGTGGCGCCGCTTTCTCCCATTAAGGCCAGCAGTTCCCCGGTGGCGACGCCGAAGTAGATGAGTGGCACGGAGAGCTTCTGGAGTTCACCAAACAGCCGTTGCATCGCAGGCAGCACGGCCTGGCGGAAATCGGCCGGTGCCAGGCTGCCGACCCAACTGTCAAACACCTGAACGGCTGCGGCACCGGCTTGGACCTGGGCCGCGAGGAAGCGGGCGGCCGCGTCGGCCAACAGGTCCATGAGCCGGTGCCAGGTCACCGGATCACTGTACATCAGTTGTTTTGTCCGCACGTAGTCGCGGGAAGGACCGCCTTCCACCAGGTAGCTGGCGAGCGTAAACGGCCCGCCGGCAAAGCCGATCAGCGGCACCGGCAGTTGGCTGCGCAAAAGCGCGACACTTTCCAGCACGTACGGCAGGTCTTTGGCCGGCTCCAGGGGGCGCAGCCGTTCCACGTCCGCGCGCGTGCGCACCGGGTTGTCGATGACGGGGCCGACGTGCTCCCGGATGTCGCAGCGGATGCCCATCGGCTCAAACACGATGGTGATGTCTGAAAACAGAATCGCCGCATCGACGCCGATCTGCTCGACCGGCAGCCGGGTCACCTCGGCGCACAGCCTCGGATTGCGGCAGATCTCCAACAACGAGTGTTGCTCGCGCAGCTTTCGGTACTCCGGCTGATAGCGCCCGGCTTGGCGCATGTACCACACCGGCACCTGATCCACCGGTTCGCGGCGGCAGGCCCGAAGAAATCGAGCTGAGTCGGGCATGGAGGACTCCTTCCATCGTCGTCGCCCGCCCCCCGCGGTGGCGGAGAACCGGCTGTCCGGATCTGTCTGGTACTTGTTATACCCGGCCGCGGACGGACGTGCAACTGCGGGCCCGCGTTGGACCCGGGCGCCGAGGCAGGCTGGAGCGAACTGTCGATCGGTTGTCATAAAACGCTATAATAGATACAGGAACGGATACAGGAACGAGAGCGAACCGATGCCCGGGAGGTTGTCAACCCGATGAGCCTTGAGTTGGATTTTTACCAGATGATGACTCAGCCGATGCGCGACGAACTGACGCAAATTGGATTCATCGAGTTGCGGACGCCGGAGGAAGTCGATGAGGTGATGGCGCAAAAGACGGGTACGACTCTGGTGGTGGTGAACTCCGTGTGCGGGTGCGCCGGCGGCATTGCACGCCCCGGGGTGGCGTTGGCACTGCGCAACGACCGGGTTCCGGACCGGCTCGTGACCGTGTTCGCCGGGCAGGATCGGGAGGCGACGGCCAGGGCTCGCGAGTACTTCGGCGACAATCCGCCGTCCTCGCCGTCCATCTGGCTGTTCAAGGACGGCAAGCTGGTGGATCAGTTGCACCGCAGCGACATCGAGGGTACCAGCCCGGAGTCCGTGGCAGAGCGCCTGAAGGCGATGTTTGACCGGTATTGCGGCAGCGGTGTGCACTGATACCGGCGGCAAGCACCAAGCTGCACGAGCCTGTCCAGCCGCCGGCCAGTGTGGCAACCACAGGCCGGTGAAACGGAGCAAAGGCGGCCGACGTCCCGGCCGCCTTTGCCGTCCTCAAGCACCCGCACAGGCAAGCGGCCGCGGCCGGTGCGGACACCGGTTGCGGCTGGCGGCAGGGATGGCCGGTCCAATCGCATATGGTTCGGCCAGGGGGAGGTTGCAGGTGACTGCGTCATTTCCGTTTCGAGTCGTGCCGGTCGGGGATGCGGCGGTGGCGGTGATCTGCGGAAACGCCATCTCACCGGCAGTGCATCGGCGCGTCCGCTGGCTGTTAAGGCGGCTGCAGGAGCGCCCGGTGGCGGGCCTGCGGTGGGTACCGGGCTACACTGTGGCGCTGGGTCTGTTGGACCCGGGGACAACCGTGCCGGCGGCGGCGGTGCAGGCGGTGGAGGCGGTCCTGCGCGAGGCGGACTGGCAGCAGCTCTTGAGCGGAGACGGCGCAAACCCGCCGGCACCCGGTAAAGTCAAGGAGATTCCGGTCGTGTACGGCGGCGAATACGGGCCCGACCTGGACGACCTGGCACGGGCCCGCGGCATGTCGCCCGGCGAATTCGCGGCGCGGCATCAGGCAGCGTTGTACCAGGTGTACGTCGTTGGATTCGTCCCGGGCTTCCCGTACTTGGCCGGCTTGCCGCCGGAGCTGGCCGCGCCCCGGTTGGACGAGCCGCGTCTGCGCGTACCGGCCGGTTCTGTGGCCATCGGTGGCCGCCAAACCGGGATTTACCCGACAGCCACGCCCGGCGGTTGGCGGTTGATTGGCCGCACACCGCTAACCCTCTTCAATCCCGCCCGGGAGGACCCGTTTTTGCTTCATCCTGGCGACCATGTCCGGTTCACGGCGATTCGCCCGGACGAGTTCGCGTCGTGGGCCCGGTCGGCGAATGCCCAGGCAGGCCAGACAGATCCCGTATCTGCGAGCCCGCTGTCCGCCCGTGCGCCAGGTGTGACCCCTGTGTACGGTACCTGTGCAAGGTCGCGTGGGGCGGTGGAGGTGGTCAAGCCCGGCTTGCTCACCTCAGTGCAGGACATGGGTCGCCCGGGGTGGGAACACGTCGGGGTGGCGACAGGCGGGGCGATGGACCGCTTTTCCGCCGCTGTTGCCAACTTGTTGGTCGGCAACGACGCCGGGGCGGCTGTTCTGGAGTGCACCTTGGTCGGACCGGTTTTGCGCTTTCGGCGGGAAACGGTGATCGCGGTGACCGGCGGCAACTTGGAGCCTCGGTTGAACGGGAGTGTGCTGCCGATGTGGAAGGCGGTGCACGTGCCGGCGGGCGCCGAGTTGGCGCTGGGCACCTGCCGTGACGGGTGTCGCGCGTACGTGGCGGTGGCGGGCGGCATCGATGTGCCGTGCGTGTTGGGCAGCCGGTCGACCGACCTCGGGCAGGGGTTCGGCGGCTTTCAGGGCCGCGCGCTGCAAGCCGGTGACGAACTGGCGGTGGGGACCCCGCACGTGCCACTGTCCTTGTTGCACGGCCGTGCCTTGCCCCGGTGGGCTCGCCCCGTGTGGGTACGGCCAGCCACCGTTGGCTTTCTGCCCACCCGGCTGCCGTCCGCGCTTCCCGCATCGTACACGGCGGCCTTTGCAGGAGCGGTCTGGGCCGTCAGTCCGCGCTCGGACCGGATGGGCATCCGCCTGTCCGGGCCGACGGTCCACCCGCCTCGACGGGAGGTTATCTCGGAACCGGTGCGGCCGGGCACCATCCAGTGTCCGCCGAACGGCCAACCGATTGTGTTGCTGGCAGACGCCCAGACGATGGGGGGATACCCCACCCTGGGCGTCGTCTGCACAGCCGATTTGGGTGTTCTCGGGCAGTGCCCGCCAGGCTGCGAGGTGCGGTTTGAGCCCGTCACCGAGGCGGCGGCGGTGCAGAAACTGCACCGGCAGCGGCGCGTGTTGGACTGGTTGGCCCTTGTCAACCGGTCGTCGCCGTGAACACGACCTGCACGTCACACGCCACGTCCTGGGGGCCGGGAACGATGGACACCGAGGCCGCGCTGGCATCCATCGCCGCCTGTTTGGCGTACGGCAGCACGGGAGCGCCGGAGGTCGTGTCGACCGATTTGACGCCGCTGACCTTCAGGCCGAGCGACTGGGCGATACGCGCGGCTTGGCTCTGCGCGTCGGCGAGAGCCGCCTGGTACAGCTCGCTGCGGATGCTGGCCGGATTGGACACCTGGAATCCGACGTTGTTGATCTGGTTGGCCCCGTTGTCCACCAGCAGGTCCACGATGTCGCCTACTTTGGACAGGTCCTTGAGGGTCACCTCGATGTCGTCGGTGGCCTGAAACCCGTCGAGGACCGGCTGCCCGTTCTTTCCGCCCGGTGCATAGTGAGGTTGCAGGTTGTACCACTGGGTGTGCACTTGGGACTGCGGTATGCCCGCCTGTTTGAGCGCGTCGAGGACCTTTTGCATGGCGGCGCCGTTTTGTTTCTGGGCGGTCTGGGCGTCCTTGGCCATCGTCGTGACAGCAGCGTCAATCACCGCCGTGTCGGGCTGCACCCAACGGTCCGCGTGGCCGGTGACGGCAATCGTCGCTGACGGGCTGTCGGCCGGGGCGTCGGCGCGGGCGACGGGGTGGGCGAGTGTGAGTGCGGCTGTGATCGCCGCCCCGGCCAAAGCGCCGGACGTGGCCCAAATCCAACGGGAAGTCTTCGTCTGTAGTGGCATCGGAAACACCTCTCCTTCGCAATTCACTGCACTCTCTTAGACGCACGTCTGCACCGGTTTGCTACAAGCGGATCGCCAAAATTGCGAGGGTTCGCAACAATCGTCTGTCCGGCGGACACACTGAGCACCATGAGACGGTACGTCACTACGTTTGCTGGCGTTCGCCGCATCGGCGAGTGGCTGTTGCGGACCCGCCGCATCTGGAAAACGGCACTGGCCTGCGCATTGGCCTGGGAATGCGCGCAGTGGACGGGCACGCACCGGCCCTACTTTGCGCCGTTGGCCGCCATTCTGTCGCTGCAGGTCACGGTGGAAGAATCGCTCTGGCGCGGATTGCAGAGGGTCGTCGGCATCGTCTTCGGGATTGTGCTTGCCGACGTCGTCGCTCGCTTCGCCGGGGTGCGCGCGTGGAGCATCGGCCTGATGGTGCTCGTGGGAACGGCGCTGGCAAGCTGGATGAAGCTCGGCCAACAGGCCATCCCGCAGGTTGGCATCAGCGCGATCATGGTCTTGACGCTGGGAACCCACCAACCCGGATACGCCTGGGATCGCGTGGTGGAAACCGTCATCGGCGTGGCTGTGGCGGTGGTCCTCAACATGTTGGTGCTGCCGCCGGATTACACGGTGCCGGCGCAAACGTCCCTGCGGGCTTCGGCCGGGCTCCTGGCCGGGAGGTTTGCAGCCATATCGGCGTGGTTGAACGAAGGTGCCGATCCCGCCGCTGGCCGGCGGTTGCAAGAGGAGACGAGAGCGTACTTGGAACAACTGCACGCGGCCGCGGCCAAACTGGACCAAGCGGTGCACGCGCTGCGCTACAGCCCGCTCGTGCAACACCGCCGCCAGCGGTTGGAGCGGTTGCAGCGGGAGGCGGTTCACCTGCGCCAGGGGTACCAACACGCGACCGGGATGATGCGCACGCTGTTGGAGTGGCAGGATGCCGGCGGCCTGCAGGGCGATCGGGCGTCGGCATGGGCGGGTCGGTTTGCTGCGGCGGCTGCCCTGATTGAGCGGTGGGCGGACGACGCATTCGGCACACCGCACGGTGATAAACCCGGGCCGTCGCGCACCATGGCGGCAGAAGCAGCGCGGGTGGCGTTCGCTTGGCCCCCCGAATGGAAGAGCAATTTGTTCGAATTCGCCCTCTTGAACGATGGTCGTCAGTTGTTGGACGACTTCGCCGCACCTTCACCTGGAGCGGCGGGCGGCATGGTTCGTGGCGGTACCCCTGAGCGTGGTGATAGAATGGACGGAAGCTGAGCCGTCGGGGGTAACGCCGGTCAGGCGCTGCCTGTCCGCCGGGGGCTCGCTTGACGTGAAACTGAAAGGTTGATGAGAGCCCGCATGTCCAGGCGGACGCGATATCGCCCAATCCGCCGGCGGCCGCAGCCGGCCCGGTGGCGGTGGGCGCTGTTGGCAGGCTTGTGCGCCGGTGCGATTGGTGGTTGGTTGTACGGGCACTCCCGTCCTCCCGCACAGCCAAGCACCGCGTGGATCCACGCGTCAGTGCACACGCTGCCGGCGACGAGAGTGCTTGTGGTCGGCGGGTCGGTCGCGCGGGGATGGGGAGACCAGACAGGCCCAGGCTACATCGTGCGGGCGTTTGCAGCTCTGCCCGGGCAGCATCCGTACGTGATCACGAATGCCGCGATTCCCGGCACCGGACCGGAACAGGTGCAGGCGCAGTTTCGGCAGGAGTTGGACAAGGTCCGCCCGAACGTGGTTGTCCTCTCCTGGGGGACGCTGAACGACGTGTACCGGCGGACGCCGCTGAACGTGTTTGAACGGGCGATTGAACAGGAAATCGCCGAATCACTGCGGCACCGTGCCGTGGTGTTGGTGATCACACCACCGGTCACGCAGGCCACGTACACGCGTTACAGCGCCTCGGAACCGCAGTACGTGGCGCGAGAGTTGGCGGCTGCGGCAGAGTTTCACAATCCGAACGTCTACGTGTTCGACGTGTTTGACGACATGGAACAATACCTGGCGGCTCATCACCAGGATTACGCGCGGTATGCAGCCGACGGCTGGCATCCAAACGCCGCTGGTCACATTTTGGCTGCTCGGTTGCTGGCGGCCGGAATGGAGGACGTGTTCGCCGGCGGGGTGATCCGTTACAGGCACCAGGCGGAGGTTGCGGACCACAGTGCCGCTGGGCAGCATTCGCATATGGTACAATAACCCTGTATCGTAACGAGCGTCGGCGAGGGCCGGACTGGATCGATTTCTACAGCTCGTGGGCACAACGGACTGATTGGCACGGCGGGGCAGCAGATGGTTCGGCCGTGTTGCGCGTTCGCTGACCGGCCGGGCAGACCGGCGGCACACGTTGCTGGTCCCGCGGCGCGCAGCAGCCGTGGGTGTCGTAGGAGGTGAAGCGATGCCGAAAACGCATGGCGTCGAGGAATACTTGGAGGCCATCTACGTGATGGAGGCGGAGGGCGGCAGCGTCTTCGCTTCCAAACTGGCGGATTACCTGGGTGTCGCCCGGCCGACGGTCACGCAGATGATACAGCGGTTGACGGCTGCGGGGTTGGTGGCGGCTGGCGAGGGCCGTGAAATTGCGTTGACGCAGGAGGGCCGTGAAAAGGCCGAGACGATTGTTCGCCGGCACCGCCTGATTGAGCGGTGGTTGACGGACGAACTTGGGCTGGACTGGGCGCAGGCTCACGTGGAGGCAGGCCGCTTGGAGCACGCCGTGTCGCCGTTGGTCGAAGCCCGGCTGTACGAGCGGCTGGGCCGGCCCACCACGTGTCCGCACGGCAACGTCATTCCCGGCACCGGTGCGGTGCAACCGACCGGTACGCCGCTGACCGAGGTGGTCGCTCCGGCGCGGGTCAAAGTGGTCCGTATCGTTGAGCAGGCGGAGGAGGATTTGGATCTGCTCCGATTTCTAAACCAGGCTGGTATCGTTCCCGGCGCCACGCTCAGGGTGTTGCGCAGTCACAGTCCCTACGAAGCGGGCATTCAGGTGGAAGTGGACGGCCGTTCGTACGCTCTCGACGACGCTGTCGCCCGGCGCGTGCTGGTCGAAGCCTGAGGCCACGTCGTGCGGCCAGGCCTGGCGGCAGGTGCCTGCGGCGGTTTTGCCGTCGCATAAACCCCCACCCATTCGCCCACGTTAACGGTTGTCTGCCTGTGCGTCTGTGTTTCGCACACGGCGAGGCAATGTGCCCGGTTGGCGAGGTACAGTCGCAGGCTGCCACCTGGCTGTTCAACGTGCAGTTGCGAGGGGTGTGTGGATTGAACGTCGCGGCATCGGACGCTCGGGGACAATCTCGCAGTGGCTGGCGCATCGTTGCAGGCTGGGCGGGTGCAACGGCGGCACTGTGGGCGTGCGCCTGCACATCGGTGTCGGCGGCGGCCGCTGTCATACCGGCTCGGCCGGAGACCGCGGGAGCTGTGGTGCAGTCCGGGCCGGTTGCCGGGCCGCGGCCGGCTTCCGTCAATGCCAAGGCCGCGGTCGTGCTTGATGTGCCGAGCCGGGCCTGGTTGTACGACAAGCGGGGCGACGTCCCCATGTACCCGGCCAGTACCACCAAGCTGATGACAGCGATTCTCCTGGTGACCCACCTGGAACCGGACGATCCGGTGTATGTCAGCTCCACAGCTGCACATCAGCATCGCGTGCGCCTGGGCGTGCGCGCGGGCACGGTGATGAGGGCTGAGGACGCCCTGCACGCCGTGTTGATGAAGAGCGCCAACGACGTCGCGTACGCCGTCGCGGAGACCATCGGCGGGTCTGAACAGGGGTTTGCGCGCATGATGAACGTGAAGGCGCGCCTGATTGGCTGCCGGCACACGAACTTCATCACGCCCAACGGGTTGCACGACGACGACCACCTGTCTTCGGCGCACGACATTGCCTTGATCACGGCGGAGGCCGTCCGGTATCCCAGAATCGTTCAGGCGCTGCAGGCCCGCCAGTACGTGATTGAAGGCAGGCACATCCGCAACGGGAATCGCATGATCTACTTGGAACAGACCTCGTTCGGCCGGGTGATCGGCGGCAAGACAGGGTACACCTCAAAGGCGATGTACTGCTTGGCACTGGCGGCTGAGCAACACGGCCGGGTGCGCGTGTCGGTCGTGTTGGGTGCTCCCCGCAAGAGCTTGATGTACCGAGAGACCCGCAGGTTGCTCGAGTACGCTGCCAAGCTGGACCCGTCCGCTCAGCCGGAGTCCGGGTGAGCAACCGGAGTGCAGGCGGGCTGGCCGGGCCGCAAGCCTGCGCCGGGCCGGGGTGGCGTTCGACCGGCCGCCGTCCTCCCGGCCGATGCTGCCGCGGAACGCTCCGGTCCGGCGCGGCGCCGGGACCGGCGTGAGCACTACCGCTGATCGGCGCGCGTTCCGTTGCCCTTCCAGTCTTCATCCCAGGTTGGCTGGCGCCACCAGGACCATCCCAGGTACCCGGATACCACTGCCTGCACTGTCGAGCTGTCGCCCATCGAGACGCCGCCGGCCGATTTGACCGGCGAGAGGGAATCCCACCCGTTTTGGATATTGCGCCCCAAGAACACCCCGGCATTGTGGTTGCCGGACGCGGTCGACATCACGCCGCCCAGGATGCACACCATCTTCCTCCCCCCTTGGTCGCAGGGTATGCGCGCATGTTGTACAATGGAACCACGGCTTGTACGAAGGCTGACGTACGTTGCAAAGGGTGGTATGACATGGATGTGAAGTTTACCGGTCACCTGGCCCTTGCCCGCAGCCCGCGCTGGGACGCGCTGGAGGCGAAGGCACGCCAGGACGCCGTGCGGACGGTCACCGCGTTGTTTGATCGCTACGCAGACCGCGTCACGTTGCGCGGCGCGTATTTGACGCAAGGCTTTCGGGCAGATACAGACCTGTTGTTGTGGATGTACGCGGACCGGTTTGACGACATTCAGGACCTTCAGCTCGAACTGCGGCAGACGGACTTCGGCCGCGCCTGGGAGACGCCGTGGGCGTTCGCCGGCATCACCCTGGAGTCGGAGTTCAACAAGAACCACGTACCGGCGTTTTTGCGCGGAGTGCCGCCAAAGACGTACCTGTGCTTCTATCCGTTCATCCGCACGCCGGAATGGTACCTGTTGCCCGAGGAGCAGCGCGCGGACATGCTCAAGGAGCACGGTGCGTTTGGGCGCGAATACCCGGAGGTCCGCACGAACAACGTGTACGCGTTCGGGCTCGGCGACTACGAGTGGCTGTTGTCGTTCGAGACGGACGACCTGGCGATGCTGGTGCAGATGGTCCGCCGACAACGCGAGGCGAGAGCGAGGGCGTACACGAAACACGAGTGGCCGTTCATCGTCGGGCGGCGGTTTGAGCTGTCGGAAGCGCTGGCTCGCCTCAGTTGAATGGCTTTTCCGCCCGAAAGGGGGCTGGCAGGCTGCGCCTGGCCCTCCCCCTCCCCCGGTCTCTTATACCCCTCTACCGCC
>JADGIC010000189.1 GCA_019683615.1 Alicyclobacillaceae bacterium
ACCCTTCTTGCCGTTGCCCGCCCGACCCGTCCCAGACCGAAAAGTAGCAGCCGTCCTTGTCCAAGGTGATGAGGGCCAAGCGGACCCCGTGCGCGTGAAACCGCGCGGCACCTTCCTGCGGATCGTCCGTCCCTGCCAGGAGGCGGAGTTCCTCCCGGTTGACCTTCACCAGGTCGCAGAACGGGAACAGGTGTTGCAAAACATCCACACCTTCGGCCGGGTTCGGCCACAGCGCCGGCCGCCAATTCGGGTCATACGACACAAACACGCCCCGCCGCTTGGCCTCCCGCGCCGCGTATAAAGTCGCTTCCCGGCTCGGCCCTGCCGCCAGGCTGACACCGCCCACGTGAAGGATGCCAGCTTCGGCAATGAACTCCAACGGAACGTCCGCCGCCGTGAGCAACATATCTGCCGACGGATCGCGGTAAAACGAAAACGACCGGTCGCCGTGTGCATCCAGCGCGACAAACGCGAGCCCGGTCTTCGCCCTCCCGGTGACCCGGAAATACCGCGTGTCAACGCCCACGCCGCGCAATACTTTTTCCAGGGCTGCGCCAAACACGTCGTCCCCGCGCAGCCCGACAAACGCAGCCCGTCCGCCGAGCCGGGCCACACACGCCGCCACGTTGGCGGGCGCACCGCCTGGCAGCGGTTGAAAGGCGGGCAGCGGCCAATCGACGGCTGCACCAGCACCGCCGCCAACGGCGGTACGCTCATCATTGACCTTGGTCGGTACGAAGTCGACGAGCGATTCGCCCACCGTCACGACCGTTTCCAATCGTCATCACCTCCGCCGCCGAGCAAGGACCGCACGCGGGCGGGATCCACCTCGGGCTGCTGGCACGTGAAGTTCTCGCAGATGTAAACGGCAGCCCGCCCCTGCACCTCGCCCATGCCCCTGGTAAACGGCGCCAACCGCTCCACCGCTTGCCCGGCCGATCCCGACGGGTAGAACAACACCACAGCATCCGGCAGGTACAGGGACTGCAACAGCGCCTTCAGCCGCAGCGTGTCGTCCGCACCCTCCCGTCCGGTCACCACCGCCTCCCGCACCGGCCCCAGTGCGAACATCACCGCCGTCAGGTAGTGGGCAAAGGCGGCCGGCTGGGCAGCCACGTCACCGGCGAACGCAGCCAGCACCCGCTGCCCCTCTTGCTCGAAGCGGACATCACCGGTCAGCCGGGCCAGCCGGAGCAGATTGAGAGCCGCCACGGAGTTGGCGGACGGCGTGGCGCCGTCGTACACCTCCTTGGGACGGGCGACCAAACGTTCCCCGTCCGACGCGTACAGGTAAAACCCGCCCGCCTGCTCGTCACCGAAGCGGTCCAGCATCTGCCGCTGCAGCGCCACCGCCCGCTCTAGGTAACCCGTGTCCCATGTGGCGGCGTAGAGTTCCAACAACCCCCAAATCAAGAACGCATAATCGTCGGCGTACGCCAAATGCTTCGCCTCGCCATCGCGGTAGCGGGCGAACAGGCGTCCGTCGGGCGCGGTGAGTTTGTCTCGCACAAACGCTTCCGCGCGAGCGGCGGCCGTGACGAACGCCGCATCGCCAAGCGCCTTGCCAGTGGCCGCCAAGGCGGCGATCATCAGCCCGTTCCACCCGGTCAACACTTTATCGTCCTTGTCCGGGTGCACGCGCCGCTTGCGGTGCTCGTACAACCGATGGTTCCACTCGCGCACCTGGCTTCCGAAGCGGGCGGGGTCGAGACCGTGTGCGCGGGCGAACGTCTCGGGCCAACCCCCGAGCAGATTCGGAATGTTTCCCCCTTCAAAGTTCCCTTCCGGCGTGATATCGTACAGCCGGCAGTACAGGTCGCCGTCCGCCGCCCCCAACACGGCGCGCACCTCGTCAGGCGTCCACAGGTAAAACTTGCCCTCCTGGCCTTCGGAATCCGCGTCCAAAGCGGCTGCAAACCCGCCCTCAGGTTGGGCCATCTCGCGCAGGGCCCACGTCAACACGTCGCGCGACACCTGCGCGTACCACGGCCTGCCTGTCACCTGCCAGGCTTCCGCGTACGCTATCGCCAACAGCGCGTTGTCGTATAACATCTTCTCGAAGTGCGGCACCAGCCACTGGCGGTCCGTACTGTAACGGGCAAAGCCGAACCCGACGTGATCGAATAAGCCGCCCCTGTACATCCCCTCCAACGTGCGCTCGGCCATGTGCAGGGCATGGCCTGCCCGCTGTACCGCCTCCTGCGCATGGTCCGGCAGATCCGTGGGCGCCGGGCCCGGCGCATTCGACTGTGGTCCCGCTTGGACCTCCCGCTGCCATCGGCGGGCCAAGCGCAGCAGAAACACCAGGTTGTGCGGGGTCGGAAACTTCGGCGCCGGTCCGAACCCGCCAAACGCGGGGTCAAAGCGGGCCGCAAACTCTTCGTAGGCGGCCGCAAGCAGGTCCGGACCGACGCTGCCCGCGCGGCTGGTCTCCAACACCGGCCGCACGGCGGCGAGCACCTCCTTCGCCCCTCTCAGCAGCCGATCCCGTTCGCGTTCCCACAACGCCGCCATCCGCCTCAGCACGTCCAGCAAACCGGGCCGGCCCAGGCGGCCCGTCTTCGGGAAGTACGTCCCGGCAAACAACGGTTCTTGATCCGGTGTGAGGATGACGGTCAACGGCCAACCGCCTTGGCCGGTCAGCGCCTGGCAGACCGTCATGTAGATGTGATCGACGTCCGGCCGCTCCTCGCGGTCGACTTTGACGGCCACAAAGTGGCGGTTGAGTACTTCCGCAACTTCCGCATCCTCAAACGACTCCCGCTCCATAACGTGACACCAGTGACAGGTCGGCATAGGAAACTCCTTTTTGTAGCCCCGCAGGGCTACGAATAGCCGATGGACAAAAACACTGGTTTCGACTCCCTCGCAGCTTTCCGGAAAGCTTCTGCACCCCACGGAAACCAATCTACAGGGTTGTATGCGTGTTGCAGTAAATACGGAGACTTCTCGTTTATCAGTCGATTCGGCTTCCTGGTCTTGTCGGACATGGTCACCGCAACTCCTTAGCCAGAAAAATGTGGTACAGATACAGTATACCCTGCACAAGAAAAAAGCACCGACTGTTCAAGCCGATGCTTTGTGGTGGCGTTTTTCGATTTCATCCATCGCATCATGGAAGACACGGTTGAAGTTCTTTATGGCTTGCTCGCTTAATTCTCCGTAGATCTCGACGGTCACGTTCACCCCTGCACTCTTCCCTCGATACACCTTGGTCGGTCGTTCTGTGGACTGGGTTGTTGTACCCTCAAGATGCGCCATTTGTTCTGCCCTCCTGCGTTGTCTGTCCAAGGTCTTGTCCCGCTCCTCGTGGATTTTCGTGACGGCCTTTTTCTTCGACATGGCTATCCCGTCAGTTCAGCAACGGTGATTGGACTGGCAGAAATGGATGCCTGTAGCAAGCGATTGAACCATTCGCCCTGGAAATGGCGACGG
>JADGIC010000190.1 GCA_019683615.1 Alicyclobacillaceae bacterium
GCCACGGGCGGCGTGTCGAGGATATACGCATAGGTGTTGCGCATCACGCTTGCCACATACGCGTCGGCGCCCGGGCCGCCGTAGTACGCTGCGCAGGCCTTGGGCCAGGTGTGGTGCTCGCGGTGCAGCGCGGCAAGATACTTCGCCGCCGCGACAATGGCGTCCGCCGGGTCCCAGGGGCTCGCGTACGGCGCACAGCCCGCGTTGCCGTTCCCCCGGCACTGAGCGTCGAGCGCCGCCAGTTGACCGACGGCTCGCGACGGCGTGCCGATGGGCGCCCACATCCCGTCCGCGTCCACGCCGTATCCGCCATACTTCGCAATGCGCTCGGCGTCCGTGTCCGGCTCATCGATCCGCGTGTGCGGATTGTGCCACCCGCTCCACGTCTCCGGCTCGAACTGCATCAGGCCCATCGCGTGGCTGCCGCCATAGTCCGCGTACGCGTTCGGATTCCAGCCGGACTCCTGCAGCGCCTCGCCCGCCAAAAGCTGCATCGGCACGCCGTACTGCCTGCTCGCCGCCTCGACGTACGACACATACGCATCGGGGATGCCTTTGGCTGGCGACACGTCCTTCGGCGCTTCGCCGCCGCCACCCGACCCCGACGGCACGGGAACCGGAAGATCCAGCCCCGACCCGCCTAAGGCGCAGATGAGCAGGAACAAGACAAGTCCAAGGAGCAGCACGGGTAGCAACATGGGCGCGAGCAAACCCAGAATCCACAACCAGACCTTCCTGCGCACGACACGCCACGCAACGGAGAGCAGCGTGTCCAAAACAAAGAACCCCCTTCATGAGGAAGGGGGATGTATGGCAAGGCACGATTTATCGAAGGAGCGCATGCCAGAACCGCGCGTCGGCCACGTACCCCGGCTGCAGGTACAGATGCCCTGCGTGCGGGACGAACACGTCCGGGTACCCCGTGACCGCCTTGTCCACCGCCGTGCCCGGCAAGGCGTACAGCACGTCCTTTGCCGAGATCTTCACACCGATGTCATCAAGCGACTTCTGCACCGTTTGCTCAGCCGACGCGAGCGTCACATGGGAATTTGCCTGTTTGCCGCTTTCCGAGAACTCCAACCCCGCGGCGATCACCGTCACCTTCGGCAACAGCCCTTCTTTCTGCAGGAGTTGCAGCGTCAGATGACAATAGCGACACCACGGCGCCATAACGACAACGGGCTTGTCCGTCGGAAACGGTACCTGTTTGCCGTCCGCCGTCTGCACGGTAGCCGAACGAAGCGTCCGTTCCAGGTCCGCGCTCGCCGGGGACAGTCCCTGCCATGTTGGGCCTTGCGCGGGAAGGCTCGCGTTGCGCGCGGCGTTTTGCGCCACTTGTGCCACCATGGCCTGGGCTTCGCGACCCACGCCGATTTCGTACCCCACGCCTCCGGAAAGAGCCACGACCCCCAAGGTGCCAAGTGTCCAGGTGAGAGTGACCATTCGAGAGTTCATAGCTCGAACTCCTTTCCCTCCTTGGAATTCGGTCTATCCATCACAAACACGGATTGCAGGGCAACAAAAACGCCCGCGCGAGAAGGCGGGCCATTCACGCGTGCCGACGATGAAATTGCGGCCGATCTTGTGGCAGATCCGCCAACGTAATCAAACGTTTGTCCATCCGCTCCGCGAGCGCTTTGCGGAATGCCTCCCGCACCATCTCCATCATCTCCTCATCCCGCGCTTGTCGCACTCGGTCGCTGTTCAGCGCCTGACGAAGCGCGGGAACAACAATCCCATACAGTTCTTTTTGCAATTCGTGGTAGACCACCGCAACCGCGAACGCCGTTTCCATAAAGCAGCCACACGCCACCTTGTACAGCGACACGACGCGCTCAGCCAGCAGTTCGATCGCCGTTTGACACTCCTTCGGATGTTCCGCCGCAAACCGAGCCGTCTTGGAAGAGGCGACGGACCAAGCACCAATGCGTTCCTGCACCCGAGGGACGATCTCTTCGGACACCAGCAACCAAGACGGCTCTCGGCCCTCCCACATCGTGCGTTCGACTTCTTGCCGCACCAGTTTCGCCAGTTGGCTCAACACACCTTTGGGGACACTCCCATCCGTCAATTCCGCCAACGTGCGGTATTGGTACTTTCCGGCAACCTCCATTTCCGCACGCCGTTCCCGTTCATGAAACTCGTACATGCCGACCATTATTTCTCCCTCCTCGTCATCATGACCACATTGGAACTAGAATTCCTCGCCGCGCACCGGCGAGCCAACTCTCGCAACCGCGCCGCTGTTTGCTCTAACAAGGACTCGAAGTGGTGAAGCAGTGTGGCCTCCATCCCTTCCGGCTGCCACACGCCCAGCATTCCTACCACGTCCTTGTTCAGTTCCACGAGTTTGGATTCAAGATTTCGCATCATCTGATATTGCGTTTGATCGCTCCCTGAAGCCGTGATCGTTTTCTCCAAGCGTTCGCGTCGGGCGCGCTCTTCTTCCGCCATTTGTTCCGCCATCCGCTTTGCTTCCAGTGCCGCCGCCTTTTCTTCGCGCAATTTCTCTTCGGTGCGATCACGAGCGGCCAAGGTTGCCCGCAAGTCTTCGTTCTGGCGGCGCAACTCTTCCAAGGTCTGTTTGACGGTCTCCGAGACCACTTCCACTCGCGGCCTCTCTGCCAACTCCCGCTCTGCCTCTCCCAACTTGCGACGCGCCTCGTCGAGTTGCCGTTCGAGTTCATCACGCGCTTCGTGCGCTGCATTTTGCGCGCGGCTCAGTTCCTCGCGCAACCGCTCCGCTTCCGACTGCCACTCGCTCACCTTCGCCTCGGCGGATTCACGCGCCGCGCTCTCCGCTTCCATCTGGCGGCGTATCTCCTTGACCTCCACTAGCGTCTGCTTACCTATCGCGTCGCCGAAGGCGTTAAACAATGCCTGTTGTTCCTCTGGCGCTAGATACGCCAACTGTTCGGCCACCGTAACCGAAAGCTTACCTTCATCTACCAACGATTGCAGAATCGGAATTAGATCGTTGAGTTTATCGAAGCGGCGAATTGTCTTTTCGGACTTGCCTATCTCCTTGGCCACTTCTTCAGACCAGCGACCACGAAAATTATCTGAATTCAACTTTGGGCCATTTTGACCCGAAGTTGAACTTCCAGCCAACAGCGGGAACTCATCTCCCGCAGTCAAGTCCGTTCGCTGCCCTTGTCGATGACCATAGACCAGGGCGATGAGTTCTTTCTCCCGCCGTATCGCCCTCGCCAACTCCATCGGTGACAGTGCCCTGGTTTTGATGTTCGCGGAAATAAGCATCCTGGCGGCGGAAATATCGTCTGCCTCGACCACCCGCGCCTCGATGTCCGGCCAGCCCAGCAGCCCTGCGGCTCGCACCCGCTGATGACCGCTGATCACCTCATACCTGCCTTGCCCGATTCCCCCCCCCGCGCCCCGGGGGGAGGGCCCCCGGGGCCCCAGGTG
>JADGIC010000001.1 GCA_019683615.1 Alicyclobacillaceae bacterium
ACCGCTTCCTGAAATCACCAGGAATCCGCCTCAGGGCAGAGACGGGAACTTCTTTTGTGCCATTTTCACGGTAGACTCCGCCCATGCCGGGCGTACAACAAGCACAGGCCAGGATCTCCTGGCCTGTGGCGAACGCTTCTCACCGATCCCGCATGAACCGCCCCTCCCGGCGGCGAAAGACGGTCGGTACATCCCACGAATTGGATGACGCGGCAGGTATGTCCTCGTACGCCGGCGTGCGAGGTGCCCGTGTGGCAGCCACCTGCTGCGCGGCGCTGTGGGACGAATGCTGAGGCTGATTGTCAAAGCCGGTGGCGATCACGGTCACGACGATTTCATCCTGCAAATCTGGGTTGATGACAGCCCCCACAATCAGGTTCACGTCCGGGTCGGCAGCGGCAGACACGATGTCACCCGCCTCGTTGACCTCCCACAGGCTGAGGTTGGTGCCACCTGCCACCTGCATCAACACGCCGCGCGCCCCGTCGATGGAGGTTTCCAACAGCGGACTGCAGATGGCCTTCTTCGCCGCCTCGGCGGCGCGGTTTTCGCCGCTGGCGACACCGATGCCCATCAGAGCCGACCCCCGTTCCGTCATGATCGCCTTCACATCCGCGAAATCCACGTTGATGAGGCCGGGTGTGGCAATCAGGTCGGAAATCCCCGACACGCCCTGGCGCAAGACGTTGTCCGCCTCCCGGAACGCCTCCAGGACCGGCGTGTTGCGGTCGACAATCTCTAACAGGCGGTCGTTCGGGATGACGATGAGCGTGTCCACCTTTTCCTTCAGGTTCGCCACGCCAATTTCCGCCTGTTGCATCCGGCGTTTTTGTTCGAACCGGAACGGCTTCGTGACGACGCCGACCGTGAGGGCGCCCAGTTCTTTCGCAATCTCGGCCACAATCGGTGCCGCCCCTGTGCCCGTGCCGCCGCCCATGCCGGCCGTCACAAACACCATGTCCGCCCCGCGCAACGCCTCCGCCAGCATCTCGCGGCTCTCTTCGGCTGCCTTCTTGCCAATCTCCGGATTGGCGCCGGCGCCCAACCCCCGCGTCAGCTTTTCGCCAATCTGCAGTTTCGTGGGCGCCTTCGACAACTGCAGCGCTTGCGCGTCTGTGTTGACCACGATGAACTCCACGCCCTGCACACCCGACTCAATCATCCGGTTGACGGCGTTGCACCCGCCTCCGCCGACCCCAATCACCTTGATCCGTGCCAACGGCTCCGTTTCCATGTCAAACTCCAGCATGGTTGCTCCTCCCCACCGCTATCGGGATGACGCCTCCGCAGACCCGGCGGTCCACTTGCACAGCGACTGCTTGGCGCTGCAACTGTCAGATGAAATCGCGGAACCAGTCTTTCAGGCGGGCGAACACCCCGCCACCCGTCTTTACCGGCCGCATGTGGTTCACCGACTCGGCGTGCGACATGCGCTGCGCGGAACGCAGCGCGTACGTGATCATCCCCACGCCGTTCACAAAGGACGGATCGCGCACGCCGAGGAACTCCGGCACCGCGATGCGGACGGGCCCACCCAGTTCGGCCGCGGCGAGTTCTCCCGCGCCTTGCATCGACACCAGGCCTCCGTGCAACACGAAACCGCTCGGCAGGTCGTTGCTGTAGCCCATCTTTTCTATTTCCTTTCGCACCAACGAGAAAATCTCCTGCATGCGCGGCTCGATGATGGTGGCCAAGTCGTACTGAGTGTACTCGACCTCTTGATTGCTGCCGATGCGCGGCACTTTGAAACGCTCGTTGTCCGAAGCCGCTTCCACCAGCGCACATCCGTGGCGGACTTTGATCTGCTCGGCGGCAGCCGTGTTGGTACGCAGACAGATGGCAATGTCGTGGGTAACGTAGTCCCCGCCCATGGGGATGATGCTTGTCCCAACCAAAGCCCCTCGTTCGAACAGGGACACCGACGTCGCCCCGGCTCCCACGTCTACGAGAGCGACTCCCAGGTTCCGTTCGTCCGAGGACAGCGCCACCGTGCTGGCAGCCAGCGGCAACAGCACGAGGTTGGCCACTTCAATCCCCGCTTTCTCCACGCACCGGACGACGTTGTGGATGGCCGTTCGGCTGCCGGTGATGAGATACGCCTCGACCTCCAGCCTCACACCGAGCATGCCGCGCGGGTCGGTGATGCCGCGCAGGCCATCGACGACAAATTCCTTCGCCACAACGTCGATGATCTCCCGTTCCGGCGGCAGGGCGACAACGCGTGCCTGCTGCAGCACTCGTTCAACATCCTCGTCCCCAATCTCGCGGTCCGGCGACGACACCGCCACCACGCCGTGGCTGTTCTGAAGGTGAATATGATTCCCCGACACGCCCACGTACGCGGAGTGAATCTGGATGCCGACCATCCGCTCCGCGTGATCCACCGCCTCGCGAATGGACTCCACTGTCAAATCTATGTCCACGATGGAACCGTGCCGGATGCCTTCACCTGAGGCGGATCCGACGCCGATCACGTTGATTCCGTTGCCGGCCGGTTCGCCAATGATGGCGCGCACCTTTGAAGTGCCAATATCCAAACTGACGATGTAATCTCCTTTGGCCAAACGCGTGGCACCTCCTGTGGCCGCAGGCGTATAGCCTCCGCACCGAACCGCTGCGACGGCTCCGGCCGGGACCGCCGCAACATCCGGCCGGACGACGTCCCTCCGATCTGCGGACACAAATATTTCGCACTCTATTTCCACATGGCCGCGACACAATCCTCTTTGTCCAACCCGTTTTTCGCAAAGAAATTATGAGATCAGATCAGATCTGCTCCGCGTCACATCTGCTTCACGCCCGCCTGGGAACCCCGGCGTTTGCCCACCTTGCCCCACGCGATGCGCCGGATCACCGCGATATTTTGAAACAGCCTCACGCCAAACGCAACCACAGCGGCCAGGTACAGGTCAACCCCCAGCTGCACGCCGATGTACGCCAGCAGAGCGGCGACCAACGTGTTAAAGAAAAAGCCGGACAAAAACACGGCGTCGTCAAACGCCTTTTCGAGACTGGCCCGGATGCCGCCGAACACGGTGTCGAGGGCGGCGAGTATGGCGATCGACAGGTAACTTGAATACGCCAACGGTATCTGCACGTTCGACACAAAGCCGACCGCGACACCGACCAACAACCCCAACACGGGTAACCAGATCACGGGTGGCTGACCTCCTTCGCCCATTGCCCGGGCAACGATCCCCGATAAGCCGGCACCGTTACGCCGCGGGGACCTGGGTGCACCCGGATGACGCAATCCTCTTGCATCAGCTGCAACAGCGGAACGACATCATCAACCGTCAAAGCCGCGCGCATATGGTCCACGTCCCCGACCGCGGCAATGACGTACGGCGGCGTCACCGGGTAGGTGTTCACCTGGAGGGTGGTGGTACCGCTGAGATTGGTCACCAACCGGATTGAGGAAGTCGTCACCAACCGTTGCCCGTTGATGCTGATGGCCTCAGCGCCGTTCGCAAACAGGTCGTTCACAATCTGCGACAAGATCTGGTCCGACTCTTGCTGAAATTGGCCGGCGTATTCCTGATTAAAGGGCAACTTGGGGTCGTCCCGAATCTCCACGGTGATGCCCGGGCCACTGACCGGAGTCAGCCCGGCCTGCGCCGCCACACTGCGGGCGTCGCGCTCCAACGCCCGGCGCATGTCGGCGTCGCTGCCCTCGGCCGCTTTGAACTGGGCGAGCGCCGCACTTTGGCGGGCGATGTCGGACATGATGGTCTTGTGTTCTGCGGACAACTCCACGAGTTCCGACCGCAGGTCGAGATAGCTGGCCAACCCCGATTCTGTTGTGTTGTTCGGACGGTTGGTGATCTGCACCGTCAACATGAAACCCAAGATGGCGGCGATACCGGTGAGGTACCAGACCAGCCGAGGGTTGCGGCGTTTGGCCTCGCCGTCCATGACGTCCTCCCCCCTCATCCCCCTGCGGGCGGCCCCGCGGAAGTCGGCACGCTGGTGAACGCCGGCATCGTGATGGAGGTTTCGACCTGTGGATCGGATACGTTCAAGCCGCGGGCGCGCAGGGCGTCGAGGATACCGCCCTGCGTCTCAAGGGCGGACCGCAAGGCCTGTGGGTCACCAATTGCCTCAATCAAGAACGGCGCGCCAATCCGGTGGTCGTTGATGCGCACCACCGGCCCGGTGCAGTAAATCCCCGACGTTGCCACCACCCGGTAGCCGTTGATGGAGACCGCCTCGGCACCAGCGGTGAACAGTTCGTTGATCACCTGCCGTACATCCCAGTCGTGCGTCAGCACTTTCTCTGTGTCGGCACCTTGCCCGTCCATCAGCGTGACGGCGATACCAGGGCCGGTTACCGGCGTCGCCCCGGACAAGATGCGCTCCGCCTGCAGCCGCCGCTGCAGCGCCTGCAGCTGGGCATTGCGTCCAGCCGACCTGCGTTCGTACGCCGACAATTCGGCGGTGATTTGGGCCAACCGATGCTCTGCTTTGGCATTGGCCTCCTTGAGCGCAGTGACTTGCGAGGACAGCCGGCGCACATCCGGATCCGCGTCAGACCAGGCCGCGCTGGTTCGATTCTCGGCGGTGCCGCGGTACTGCAGGGCAATCATGAAGCCCAGCACCATCGACACAACGGTCAGCGACAGGGACAGTTTCACACGTGTCCGCGTCATCGTGTCCCCTCCTTCGGCGGGGCCGGCCCGGCCGCCGAGTTTCCCAATGGAGCGTACCGGTAGGGTGGCACCCCGGTCATGTCGATGACACCTGGCGGATAGCCTCTGCCCGAGAAGTATTGAATGGCAGACTGGGCGTCACGGATGCGATTCGACAGGTCCTCCACGCGACACTGCACCACGAAGTGGTTCCCCAAGTAAAGTGAGGCAATCCCGAAGCGATCCAGGTGAATTTCCGACACGTCCTGCAGTATGGACATAGGTATTTCTTGCAGCTGCCGGCAGACGGCCGGTACGTACGGATTCGCCGGCGGCTTTCCGGATTGTACCCGGTCCATCGCGCCTGCGCCCACTTCTGGCGACGCCACCGGGTCCGCACTGACCACCGGCCAGCGAAACCCTTCAGCCGCGTCCAACTCCCCATACACGACACCGTCTGCCAACAGGCGGTAAAACCGGCCGCCACTCTCGTACACCGCGACCACCGGCCGCTCCCGTACGGCGAGGGCGACTTTGCCGTGCCAATAGTCGACGTCCACCTGCACGGTGTCAACGACAGGCTCCTTCGCCACCACCGCGCGCCGGATCCGGGCGGGGCTGACTTGCCACAGGCTGAGCCCCTTGCCAATACCCGCGTCACTGAGGATGCGCTGCGACGGCACAGTGGCATTGCCAGACACGACAATCGTACGCACGCGCGCCAGCGGGGATTCCATGAAGCCGACAAAGCCGAGGAAAACAAAAAACAGCACCACGCAGATTCGCGCCGTTTGTGAGCCAGGGTCTGCGCCGGGCCGCGTCTGGACATGCAACCGCTTGTCCCCCCAAGGATCATCCGTGGCCTCGGACGCAAACGAAGGCGGTGGAATGTACCGCACCGCCTTCTGGCGTCGAGGACGCACACAAGTGTTGGTCGCCCGGTCCCGCGCTCCGCATCAGGCGGACGGCCCGCCGCGCAAGCGGACAATGTCGGCTCCCAGGTCGCGCAGGTACACATCGACCTGTTGATAGCCGCGGTCGATGTGGTGCAGCCCCTCAACCCGGGTCACCCCTTCAGCCATCAGCCCCGCAATCACAAGCGCAGCACCGCCGCGCAAGTCCGTGCACTCCACCGCAGCGCCCGATAACCGCGGTACCCCGCGCACCACGGCCGCCCGCAGGTCGACGGTGATGTCGGCGCCCATCCGCAACAGTTCGTTCACGTGCTTGAAGCGGGCTTCAAACACGTTTTCGCGGATCACGCTGGTGCCCTCGGCCGTGGTCATCATCGCCATCAAAGGTGCCTGCAGGTCCGTGGGGAACCCCGGGTACGGCGCGGTGCGCACGTCCACGGCGCGGTAGCCGTCCGGACATTCAACACTGATTATATCACGCTCGCTCTCCACCCGCACACCGGCGTCGCGCAGCTTACCCAACAGCGCGTTCAAGTGGTCAGGGCGCACGCCGCTCACGGTAACTCCGCCGCGGGTGGCCGCCGCGGCAATCAGAATGGTGCCGGCCACAATGCGGTCCGGGATAATTCGGTACACACACCCGTGCAGGTGGTGCACGCCGCGAATGACGATGCGGCTCTCGCCCGCTCCTTCAATCTCTGCGCCGCAGCGGCTGAGAAAATTGGCGAGATCGACAATCTCCGGCTCGCGCGCCGCGTTCTCCAGAACGGTGACACCGTCCGCGAGAGCCGCGGCCATAATCAGGTTCTCCGTGGCCCCGACGCTGGGAAAATCCAGCGTGATGGACGCGCCGTACAGCCGGCCCGACAGGCACCGAATGAACCCGTGCCTTTCCTCAATAGCCGCCCCCAGCAGGCGCATCCCACGCAGATGGTAGTCGATGGGGCGCTGACCGATGACGCACCCGCCCGGTTTTGACACGCACACCTCCCCGAAGCGAGCCAACAGCGGTCCCATTAAAAAGATGGAACTGCGCATCTTCTTCATCAAATCGGACGGCACGTTTGTATGGGCAATCGCCCTCGGGTCCACTGTGATCCGGTCCCCGTCGCGCTCCACGCGCGCGCCCAAGCTGCGCAGAATATCCGTCATGACGCGGACATCCTCGAGCTCTGGCACACCTTCGATAACGCACGTCTCCTCTGCCATCACAGTCGCCGCGAGAATCGGCAAAGCCGCGTTCTTCGCCCCGTACACGCGTGTTTCGCCGCGAAGCGGACGCCCGCCGCGAATCTCAAACGCGTCCACACCCTCACCTCCCTGAGGCCGGTTCCCCCACAATCCGGACCTCAGTTTCGAGTTCGACGCCGAACTCTCGTCGTACGGTTTCCTGGGCGTGACGCATGAGCCACAGCACGTCGGAAGCGGTCGCCCGGCCGAGGTTCACAATGAAATTGGCGTGCTTTTCACTGATCTGCGCATCGCCGCGGCGCAACCCTTTCAACCCGACCTGCTCGATGAGGAATCCGGCGTGGGTGCCGGCCGGGTTCCGGAACACCGACCCACAGTTGGGGAGAGACAGCGGTTGCGTGCCTGCACGGCGGAGCGACCACGCCCTGACCTTCTTCAGCATCTCGGCCTTGTCTCCCGGTTCCAGCCGGAAGCTGGCAGCCACCACAATCATCGGGTGATCCTTCAGCACGCTGTAGCGATAACCAAATTTCAGGTCCGCGTTGCTGAGACGGTGGATGGAGCCGTATTCATCCATGACCTCCGCCCATTCCAAGACGTCTTTCGTCTCCCCGCCGTGAGCGCCGGCGTTCATCATCACGGCCCCACCCACGGTGCCCGGGATGCCGGTGGCAAACTCCATCCCCCGGAGGTGGTGGCGAATCGCAATGTGCGCGGCGGACACGTACGAACGGCCGGAGAGGGCCACCAACCGGCGTCCCTGCACAACGGCGTGCGAAAAGTTGTCCCCCAGCTTGATGACCACGCCGCGAAACCCGCCGTCCAAGACCAGCAGGTTCGAGCCGCGGCCAATCGCCATCCAGGGCATGCCGAGTTCACGCGCAGCCGCAACTGCACCCCGCAGCTCGTCGACGCTCTGCGGACACACCAACACGTCCGCCGGGCCTCCAATCCGCCAGGTGGTGTGCAGGGCCAATGGCTCGTTCAACTTCACTTGGGCGACACCGTGGTCGCGAAAAACGTCCAGGATGGTGGCAGATGGCATGGTGTCCCTCCGACGTCCGCCTGTGCTGCTGACCACTGCCCGCGCCCAGGTCCGTACGGCATCTTATGGTGCGGGTGTGGGGATGGTGATTGCCCCGGGTCACAGTCAATCTGCCGGTTAGGGGACGGTACGGCGCATCGCAGCCATCACCACCTCGTACAGCCGGTCGACGGCGTCAGGGGTTGCCAGCGCTCGCGCGGCGTGCCGCATCGGAGCCGCGCTGCCGCCGTCCAGCAAATCGCTGAGTTCGTCCCACAACCGCTGAGGCGTCAAGTCGCTTTCCCGGATCATCCGCGCCGCCCCTCTCTCCGCCAGCCGGCGAGCGTTTTCTTCCTGGTGGTTGTCCGTGACGAACGGCGACGGAATCAACACCGCCGCCACGCCCAAGGCACAGATTTCGGCCAGCGTGGCACCGCCCGCCCGCGTGATGACCACGTCGGCGGCCGACATCACCTGCGGCATGTCGTACAGAAACGGAACGACCCGCACGTTGTCCGGGCGAGTTGACAAACGGGAGGCAATGCGCTCGTGGTGAGCTTCACCGGTGACATACAGAAATTGCCATTTAGGCCGCGTCCGAAAGCGCGGAATCAGTTCGACGACCACTTCGTTGACCGTCTCCGCACCGCGGCTGCCTGCAAAGCAGAGGATCAGTTTCTTCGCGGGGTCAATGCGGTGACGGGCTAAGGCCTCCGCAACTTCCTCCCGGGTCACCCGCGCCGCCTCACTGGCCCGCGGATTCCCGGTCACGACCACGCGCTTGGCAGCCGCGAAGTACGGTTCGCTTCCCGGAAACGAGACGGCTACGGCTGCCACCCACCGCGCACACAGGCGGTTGGTCAACCCGGGCCGCGCATTCGCCTCCCAAACCACCGCAGGAATGCCGAGTCGGTGGGCGGCGAACACGACAGGCAGGGTCACATAACCACCCGTGCCGACAACCACGTCGGGATCAAAGCGCCGCAGCAAGCCCAGTGCACGCCGGTACCCGCGGTAAGTCGTCACCGCCGTGCGCAGCGCCGACCAACTGAGCTGGCGCTTCAGCCCGGCCGCCGGGATCTGTTCCATGGGCAGACCTGACCGCTCCACCAACGTCCGCTCCAACCCGCGCTCACCGCCGATGTACAACACCTGGGCGTCCGGATGGAGGCGCTGCACGTGTGCCCAAAGCGTCAACGCCGGATAAATGTGTCCGCCCGTTCCGCCTCCGGTCAGGAGGATCCGCATGCCACCACCTCGTGTGTTCGGCCGGCGCGGAGCGCGCCGCACCGTCACCGTGCGGCGGCTCCGGTCTGCTTCGAGATGTTCAACAAGATCCCGACGCCGGTGAGCATCAACGTCAGGGAAGAACCGCCGTAGCTGATGAAAGGCAAGGTCACGCCGGTCGCCGGGATGGATCCGGTGACCACGCCGACGTTGATCACCATCTGCACCGCAATCATACCTGTGATCCCGGCGGCAAGCAACGCTCCAAACTCGTCCGGCGCGAAAATCGCCGTGCGAAACCCGCGCCACACCAGCACGGCAAACAACGCCAGCACTGTGGCTGCACCCAGAAAGCCCAGTTCCTCGCTGAGGATGGAGTAGATGAAGTCCGTTTGCGGCTCAGGCAAGTAGAGGTACTTTTGGCGGCTGTTGCCAAGACCCAGCCCGAGCATGCCGCCCGATCCGATGGCGTAGAGGGACTGGATGATCTGATATCCCGACCCGCGGGGGTCGCTCCACGGGTCGAGGAATGAGGTGATGCGACTGATGCGCTCCGGGTCTTCCGCAACGAGCGCGGCAAAGCCGGCAAGACCCAGGCCGCCCAGTGCGCTGAGGTGGCCCAGGCGCGCCCCTGCCGCGAACAACATCACCACCGTCGTCCCCATGATGACCACGCTCTGACCCAGGTCAGGCTCCAGCATGATCAGCCCGACCGCGCCTAGGGCGAGCAACAAGGGCGGCAAGAACCCGCGCGCGAACGAGTGCATCCGCTCGCCGGCGTCCGCCAAGTAATGCGCCAGGAACAGGACGAGCGCGAGCTTGGCCAGCTCGGACGGCTGCACCCCGAACGAACCGATTCCCAACCACGCTTGCGAGCCGTTGCGGTTGACGCCGACGCCCGGGATGAGCACGACGACCAGCAGGGCAAAGCTGAACACCGCCAAGCGGGGAGCCCAGCGGCGCAGGTTGTGGTAATCGTAGTTCGACATCGCCCACATCGCCGCGACACCCAGACCGGCCCACAGCAACTGCCGTTTCAGGTAGTAGTACGGGTCGTGGAACTTCTGCATGGACAGCACGGAACTGGCACTGTGGACCATCACCACGCCGAACGTGAGCAGCAGCAACGTGACGGCCAAAATCACCAAATCCATCGCGTGGCGGCCGCGCACCACAGCCTACCGCCTCCCCTCCGCGGATCGAGGTCTGTCCACGTGCAGGACGCTACAGTGTATGCACCAGTTCCTTGAACATGCGGCCGCGCTCCTCAAACGAGGTGAACATGTCCCAGCTCGCGCAGGCCGGCGACAACAGCACCACGTCGCCCGGCCCGGCCAGTTGGGAGGCTGTTCGCACCGCTTCCTCCAGCGATCCCGCCAGTTCCACCCGCGGCACACCCGCCGCTTGGCACACCGCAGCCAGCCGCGGCGCAGACTGCCCCAACAGGACGGCGGCGCGCACGTGGCGGGCGAGATCGGCCTGCAGGACCGTGAAATCGTCACCCCGGTCGAGGCCGCCGGCAATCCACACCACCCGGTTGTCGAACGAACGCAGCGCGCGCAGCGCGGCCTGCGGGTTGGTGGCCTTGGAGTCGTTGTAGTAATCGACGCCGCCGACTGCGCGTACGTACTCAATGCGGTGTTCCACGCCGCGGAAGCGTCTCAGCACGTCCCGCACGGCCTCTGCCGGGGCGCCTGCCCAGATGGCAATGGCCGCGGCCGCCAGGATGTTTTCCAGATTGTGCTCGCCGCGCAGCGCCACCTCCGCCACCCGTATCACCGGCTGTTCGCGGTTACCGCGGCGGGCACGGATCGCCCCATCGCGGACGTACAGCCCCTCGGTGACCAGCTCTCGGCGGCTGAACCACACCACCTGCGCTGATACCCTTGCAGCCCCTTCACGCACCTGTGGATGGTCCCAGTTCAAAACCGCCACGTCCAAAGCAGACATGTTTGAAAATATCTTCCACTTGGCCGCCATGTAGGCCTCGAACGTCTCGTGGTAATCCAGGTGGGCCGGGTACAGGTTGAGAAGGGCGGCAATGCGTGGATGAAACCGCTCGGTGCCGAGCAGTTGAAAGCTGGAGACCTCCAGCACCAGCGGCCGCTGCGAGCCGGCCTGCTCAACCACGTCACACAGCGCGCGGCCAATGTTGCCAGCCACCACCGGGTCCTGGCCGGCCGCCGTCAACATCTCCCCAACCAGCGTGGTCGTCGTGGTCTTCCCGTTTGAACCGGTGATGGCGTAAATCGGCGCGTCCGTCAGCCAGCTCGCCACTTCCAGCTCGGTGTACACCGGGATGCCGCGGCTGACCGCGGCTGCGACGAGCGGGACGTGGTAGGGGATGCCGGGATTTTTCACGATAAAATCCGGCCGCGGTTCCAACAGCGTCAGCGGGTGGCCGCCAAACACCGTCTGCGCGCCGAGTCGCTCCAATTCCAGGGCGTCTGCCTCGAGCGCAGCGCGCTCCCGCCGGTCGTTGACAACCACCTGCAGGCCGCGGCGGATCAACAGCCGCGCCGCCGCCGCACCGCTTTTCGCCAAACCGAGCACCAGCACGCGCTGGCCGGGATACAGTCGCATGTTGTCATCCTCCCTGTCAGCAGGCCCGCCCTGACGGTCAACGCGAGAGCAGCGCCAAGGCGCCGAACGAGGTGATGAAAGCGGCCAGCCAGAAGCCGATCACCACCTCCCACTCCGACCATCCGGCCAATTCAAAGTGGTGGTGTAGCGGACTCATGCGAAACACGCGGCGGCCGAACACCTGGAACGAAAACACCTGAATCATCACCGACAACGCCTCGACGACGTAGACGAATCCAAACAGGATGAGCCCGATTTCGCTGTGCGTCAGCACCGCCACCATCGCCAGCGCCCCGCCGATGGCGAGCGATCCGGTGTCACCCATGAACACTTTCGCCGGATGCCGGTTGAACACCAAAAAACCCAGCACAGCGCCGACCATGGCCGCGCAGAAGAGCGCGACGTCGTACTCGGTGTGCCAATAAGCATAAAACCCGTAGGCGGTGAACACAATGGCGGACGTCCCCGACAACAGCCCGTCCAGCCCGTCTGTCAGGTTCACCGCGTTGGTCGTGCCGAGCAACACCAACAGCAAAAACAGAAGGTAAAACAGGCTGAGGTTGACCGCCAGGTGAGTGAGCGGGATGGACACGTCAAACGGTTGGTTCTCACCTCGCCAGTGGACCCGCAACATCGCAAACAGGGCCACGGTGGCGACCATCTGCAAAAGCAGCTTCTGTTTCGCAGTCAACCCCAGGTTGCGCCGTTTCCGCACCTTGATGAAGTCGTCCAAAAACCCTATCAATCCAAACGAGAGCGCGGAAAACAGGAGAATGCCCATCTCCGCGCTATGCATGGAAAACCTTGCGGTGGTCAAAGCCAGCGCCAGAACAATCATGACGCCGCCCATGGTTGGCGTCCCCGTCTTCGCTTGATGGTGTTTCGGTCCTTCCTCGCGAACCCGCTGACCGAACTTCAGCCGGTGCAAGACAGGGATCACGATGGGTCCGAGCAGCACACAAATGAGAAACGCTGCTCCGGCCGTGAGCGCGAGCGCCTGCAAATCCATCGACCAGGTCTCCTCCCGTTTCTACTCCGCACCCCGCGGGCACAGTCAGGCCGTCGGCAGTCCCAGCCGCCGCCGGATGGCGTCGCGGGCTACCTCCCGGTCGTCGAAGTGATGTTTGGTGCGGCCGACAATCTGGTACGTCTCGTGCCCTTTGCCGGCTATTAACAGCACATCCCCGGGGCGGGCGAGGTTGACCGCGCGTACAATCGCCTGCCGCCGGTCGGTGATTCGCTCCCAGCGCGAACCCTTATCCGCCCTGTTCAGGCCGGCCTCCATGTCGTCGAGGATCTGCTCCGGGTCTTCCGTGCGCGGGTTGTCGCTCGTGAAGATGACGACATCGCTCAGCCGCACCGCCACAGCGGCCATCAGAGGCCGCTTTGTCCGATCCCGGTCACCTCCGCACCCGACCACTGTCAACACGCGCCCCTCCGCAAACTCGCGGACGGTCTCCAACGCCTTTTCCAGGCTGTCCGGCGTGTGAGCGTAGTCGACCAGCACTGTGAACGGCTGCCCTGCGTCCACCCGCTCCAGCCGCCCCGGCACCCGCTCGACCTGCGCGAGCGCGTCCGCAATGACCGGCAGCGGAACCCCTTCAACCAGTCCGACCGCGATGGCGGCCAGCGCATTCGACACGTTGAAGCGCCCGGTCAGCCGCATCGACACGTCCGCCTCGCCGGCAAACGTGACCGCCCGGAAGCGGGCGCCGTCCGCGTACAGCCGGACCTCGACAGCGCGCACGTCAGCCGTCTCGCCAAACCCGTAACCGATGCACTCGGCCGCCGTCTGCGCGCGAAAATACGCCGCATTAGGATCATCTGCGTTGACGACGCCGCAAATGGTCGTACCTGGCCCGTCCCCGAACGCGTTGCCGAGGCGGGAAAACAACTTCCCCTTGGCCGCCCGGTAGTTGTCCATCGTGCCGTGAAAGTCAAGGTGGTCTTGGCTGAGGTTCGTGAACACCGCCACCTGGTAACGCGTTCCCGCCACGCGACCGCGCTCGATGGACTCGGACGACACCTCCATCACACAGTGGGACATGCCTGCGTCCACCATTGCCCGCAGTGCGGCCTGCAGCTCGACCGCCTCCGGAGTCGTGGGTGTCGTCGTTGCCAGGTCGACAGGCTGCCCGTCTATCCGCATGCCGACCGTCCCGATCAGGCCGGTGCGGCGACGGCCGTGCAGGAGGATGCGCTCAATCAAGTGAGTCACCGTGGTCTTCCCGTTGGTACCTGTGACGCCAATCATCCGCAAGCGGTGGGAGGGGTGCCCGAAAAAGCGGTCCGCCACTATCGCCGCGGCCAGCCGCGTATCCGGCACAACCAACTGCGGCACCGGGCAGTCCGGCAGCTCCCGCTCCACCAACAAGGCGACCGCGCCCCGCGCGACCGCCTCCCCGGCGAACTCGTGGCCGTCGTGCCTGTCGCCGCGTATCGCGATAAACAAGCTCCCCGGCCCGGTGCGCCGCGAGTCGGCCGTCACCGCGGTCACCTCGGCCTCACCCGGGTTGTATACGCGGCACCGCACCAGCGACTGCCGCAAGTGCGAGAGTTGCACCCGCATGCCCTCCTTCATCCATCCAGTGTATCACGAGCAGGCGGTTGGTTGCCCAGGTACAGGCGAACCGTGGAGGACTCGTCGACGAGGCTGCCCGCCTGCGGTGCCTGCCACACGACGTACTTCCCAGTGCCTGTCACCTGCGTCCGCAACGGGGCACCGCTTTCGACCGCCTCCCGCTGGGCATCGCCGATGGTCAGGCCAACGAAGTTCGGTACCTCGACCTGCGCAGGTTCGTTCCAACTCCGCTTGCGGGGGATGCCGGTGTTGCTGGCCGGTACACCCAGGTAGTGCAAGCTGTCGCCGAGGATCCGCCCGACAATCGGCGCGGCAATCACGCCGCCAAATACAACGCCGCTCTTTGGCCTCGGGTGATCGATGGCGACGTAGGCGACCAGTTTCGGATCGTTGGCGGGAGCCATACCGATGAACGACACGATGTAATGCCCCGCTTCGTACCGCCCGTTTTTCGCGACCTGGGCGGTACCTGTCTTGCCTGCCACGCGGTAGCCGGGGAGGTACGCATTGCGCCCCGTCCCTCGTGCCACGACGCTTTCCAAAGCCTGCCGCACCTGTGCGGCCGTCTGCGCCGACACCACGCGGCGGACGACGGTCGGCTGGCGGACGTAAGTGACCTGACCTGTATCGTGGTTGCGGAAGTCGGCCACCACGTAGGGCTCCATGAGCAGGCCGCCATTGGCGATAGCTCCCATGGCCATCACCTGTTGAATGGGTGTCACCGACACGCCCTGTCCGAACGCGGTGGTCGCCAATTCCAGCGGTCCCACCTTGCTCAGGCGGAACAAAATGCCGTTGCCTTCGCCGGGCAGGTCGATGCCGGTTTTCGAACCAAACCCGAATTTCTTGATGTAGGAGAACAACGCCTCCTTGCCCAGTCGCTCGCCGAGGGCGATGAAACCCGGGTTGCACGAGTTCTCAACCACGTTCAGGAAGGACTGAGAGCCGTGACCGCCAACCTTCCAGCACTTGATGCGGTGGCCGGCCACCTCGTAGTATCCGGGATCGTAAAACCTGTCGTCCAGTCTGACCTTGTTCTCTTCGAGGGCGGTGGAAAGCGTAACGATTTTGAACGTCGACCCGGGCTCAAACGTCTGCCAGATGGCCAGGTTGCGGTTGTACGTCTGTTGCGGGTAGTCCTGCCAATGGGCGGGATCGAAGCTGGGGTAGTTGGCCATCGCGAGGATCGCCCCCGTTTTCGGGTCTTCTACGATAGCTGTCACGTGATCCGGGTTGTACTCAGCCACCGCCCGCTCGATTTCCCGCTCTACAAACTGTTGGATCTGACCGTCGATGGTCAACTGAATGTCCTCGCCGTCTGTCGGTGGCACGAACTGCTCGCCGCTGCCAGGCATCCGTTCACCGCGGGCGTTGGCCATGAACTCAATGTAACCAGGCTGCCCCGAAAGCACGTTGTCGTACTCTTTCTCGACGCCGGTGATACCCTGGTTGTCCGACCCCGTGATGCCAAGCACCTGCGCCGCCAGTGCGCCAAACGGGTAGGCGCGCTTGCCTTCCTCGGTAATGTAGATGCCAGGCAGGTTTAGGGAGCGGATCGCGTTTACCTGTGCGTCGCTGATGCGCCGCCCGCCGGGGGCAATGTACACCATCAACGTGCGCTTGCGCAGCAGAGTCAAAACGCGGTCTTCAGGCATCTTGAGGATGCCTGCCAGCGCCTGCGCGGTCCCTTCCTTGTCCTTGACCTGAGCCGGGATGGCAATCACCGACGGCGCGCTGGCCGTGTACACGAGCGTGTCGCCCTCGCGATCGAATATCGTCCCGCGCACGCCTCGTACCGGAATGCTGCGGCGGTGCAGAGCAGCCGCTTGCTGCTGCAGCCACGGAGCTCGCCAAATCTGCAAGTACGCCAGGCGGACCACCAGCAGCGCGACGACCAATACGAGGCACAGCAACAGGAGCGCGAACCTGCGCCGCATGATACGCCTTGTGACCCGCACGCTTGTCGCCCCCACGCTTGTCTTCTACGACATCCTATGCGGACAATCTCTGCCGTAGACTTGTCGCGGGGGCGTTTTCCGAGCGGAAGGCCTAGGGGTGGCGGGGCTGGGCGGCGCTCGCCCGGAAAGTCACTGTGACCGCCGTGCCCGGGTCCACCAAGCGACCCGGCGGTACCGACTGGGTGACGGCGAAACCCGCTCCTTGCACAATCATTTTCAGACCGAGCGCAGCCAAGATGTTTCCCGCTTGGCGGACACCGGTGCCGCGCAGGTCAGGCACGGCAACCCGCCCTTGCGCCACCGCTGGTGGCACCGACAGGTACACGACGGACCCGGTTGGCACCTGCACGCCCGGCTGTGGCCACTGCCGCACGACTTTGCCGCTGCCGCCGAGCACCTCGGGCGCCAGGCCAAGGCGGCGCAGGCGCTGTGCGGCAGTGGCCGCCGGCTCGCCGGTGAGGTCCGGCGTCTGCACGTACTTCGTGGCCGCCTGCGGGCCCTGTGCCGCCGCGTCCTGCGCGGTCATGTCTGCAAGACCGGCCGCAGCGCGGCTGGAGCCTGTCAATGCGTATGCCGGGTCGAACCGCGGCCGGACGTGGTAGTAGTGCATACAGGCGTTCAGAATGTCGCGGGCAGCTGGCGTCGCAATGGTGCTCCCCCACTGGTTGCCGGCCGACGTCTTCGGCCAATACAGCGTCACGTACACCTCCACCTGAGGGTCCCAGCCAGGTGCGTAGCCGATAAATGACACAATGAAGCGATTGCTGTAATACTGTCCGGTCTGGGGATTGACCACCTGCGCCGTCCCGGTCTTCCCGGCCACCGCATAGCCGGGGATGTACCCTTGCGTGTCGATACCCCGGGAGACATCCCAAATCATCACCTGGTTCACGGCATCCGCGACGCTCTTGGGAACCACCTGCGGATTGACCACCGTGGGTCCGACGGACCGGATCACCCGGTGAGTCGCCGGATCCAACACGGCCTTCAACAAGTGCGGTTGGAGCAGCGTACCACCGTTGGCGATTGCCGCAATCGCGGCCATTTGCTGGATGGGTGTGACCGCGATGCCCTGCCCGAATCCGGAGGTCGCCAACTGCAATTCGCCTCGTTCTGACGGGGGGAACACAATGGAATTTGCTTCCGCCGGCAGGTCCACGCCAGTCTTGTCCAGGTACCCAAATTTCTTCATGTACTCCAGCAACTTTGACCAGCCCAGTTTCAATGCAATCGTCGCAAATCCAACGTTGCTGGACTCCTCCAGCGCCTGCCGAAACGTGATGCGGCCCCAACCGACGCCGTTCCAGTCGCGAATGGTATGGCCCGCCACGACTTTGTGACCGGATTCAAACGTTTCGTCGAGTGTGACGGTACCCGTCGCCAGTGCGGCTGCCAGCACCGGCACCTTAAACGTCGATCCCGGCTCAAACGCGTCGTTCACCGCCCAATTGTCCGACAACGCCGAGGCGGGAGCCGAGCCGTAATGGTTCGGGTCGAAGGTGGGACGGCTGGTCATGCCCAGGATGGCGCCCGTCTTCGGGTTCATCACAATGATCGCTGCATGCTCCGGGTGATACTTGGCAACCAGCTGATTCATCTCCTGCTCGACAAACCCTTGAATGGTCTGGTCAATCGTCAATTCAATGTCCTTGCCGGGCACAGCCTTCTGGATCACCCGCACACTGGATTGCACAGGAAAGCCGTCTCCTTCGCGCGTGTACTCGTACGACCCGTTTTGTCCGGTGAGCAGGTCGTCATACTGCAGCTCCAAACCAGCTTGGCCCTTTCCCTGCCCGTTAACGTAACCAATGACGTTGGAAGCGAACACGCCGTTCGGGTAATAACGGGCTTCCGTCGGCGCAAACGTGACGTAGTTGCCGACGTCTTTACCGGGAACCAGCTGCCGCACCGCCTTGAGGATCGCCTCTTTGTCTGTCTCCAGCACCGGATGCGGCCATTCAATCCACTGGTAATGCCCGGACGTCAGAAAGGCCAGCACGTCGGCGGCTGTCCGGTGTAAACCGGGTGCCAGCGCCGTCGCCAGTTGCTGCGGATTCGGGAACAGCGACAGGTGGATGTCCAGGGTGTACGCCTGCAGGTCGAAAGCCAGCGGGCGGCCATGGCTGTCGAGGATGGAACCGCGCGGGGCCAACAGCGGCGCTTGCACCTGTTCGACTTTGCTCGCCGCGTTCAACAACCGGGGGCCAAACGCATGCTGCACGTACCCAACCCGTGCCGCCACCGCGCCGAGCGCCAACACCACGGCCACCTGCACGGCGACAATCCGGCCGCGCCGCCGCGGCGGCCGTGTGTGGCGAACGGCGCCGCCACCAGCGTTTCCTCGCAGACGGCCGGCTTGCGGAGTGGTTCTCTTCACCAACCCATCACCATCCGCTCACCGACCGCTGGACGAACCTGCGGGGATCTGCACCGGATTGGCGTACCGCATATGCAATCGCCCCATCGCGATCCCCAGGATGCGAGAGGGACGCGTCAGCTGGTCGACTTGCGCTGTCAAAGACGCATTGACCGCCTCGGTTTTTGCGATCTCGCTGCGCAGTTGGCCGATGTGGTCGTTGATGCGCTCAACCGCCGCGGCTTGTCCGGCCACCGCCCACATCACCGCCGTACCGAACGCAATGCACAAGACGGCGGACACCCGATTCCACCGAGCAGCCCGGGCGGACGGGCGCGGCGCTGTCCCTTGCCCGGGTGTACGCACCCCGGCGCCTTCGGTCACCACCGCCTGAGAGCGGTTGGTCGCGTGTGCCAAATCGGATGGAACTGCGTTCATGTCGTCTCCTCCCCCGGTGGCGGACAGCCCGGCTGGCTGTCCAACTTTTCTAGCACGCGCAACTTCGCAGAGCGGGCGCGGTGGTTGCGCAGGATTTCCTGTTCGCTGGGCGTAATAGGTCGGCGGGTCAAGATGCGGGCCCCTGGCTTCCGGCCACAGCGGCAGACCGGAAATTCGGGCGGGCACACGCAACCCCGGCTCCAGTCGACAAACGCCCTTTTCACCATCCGGTCCTCCAGCGAATGAAAGGTGATCACCGCCATGCGGCCGCCAGGTGCCAGGATGTCGAACGCGCCCGGCAGCGCTTCGGCCAGCGCGTTCAACTCATCGTTGACCGCGATGCGCAGCGCCTGAAACACCCGGCGTGCCGGATGACCGCCACCGCGCCTCGCCGCGGCGGGTATCGCCTGCTTCACAATGTCTGCCAACTCGCCTGTCGTCTCAACCGGCGCACGCACGCGGTGCTTGACGATGGCTCGAGCGATGCGGCGGGCAAACCGCTCCTCGCCGTACTCGAAGAAGATACGGGCCAACTCGGACTCATCCGCCTCGTTGACCCACCAAGCGGCGGTCTTCCCGCGGGTGACATCCATCCGCATGTCCAACGGCGCGTCCCAGCGGTAGCTGAAGCCGCGCTGTGCTTCGTCAAACTGCGGCGACGACACACCCAGGTCGAACAAGACCCCGTCCGCCGGCGCAAACCCGGTCTCCCGCGCGACATCCCGAATCTGCCGGAAGTTGGCGTGAACGACCGTGAGGCGAGAGCGGTATGCGGCGAGCGCGACGCCGGCGTGCCGGATGGCCGCCAAATCTTGATCCAGCGCGAGCACCCGGCCGCTCGGTGCGCTGCGCTCCAGCAAGAGACGGGTGTGTCCGCCGCCCCCCAGTGTGCAATCGATGTATCGGCCTCCGTCCCGGGGACGGACAGCGTCGACCGCCTCCGTCAACAGAACCGTGGAGTGTTCAAATGTCTCCAAGATGTGCCACACCCCGCGTTCGGGACGTGCTGTCGTTCGCTCCGTCAAAGGTCCAAGTCCACCAGCTTTTCGGCGATCTCGGCGAATGACCCGGAAGCTGACTCTGCATACGCGCGCCACGACGCCTCGTCCCAAATCTCGACCCGGTTCGACACACCGATGACAACACAATCTTTCGCCAGGCCCGCGTATTCGCGCAGCGCTCCGGGGATCAAAATTCGGCCCTGACGGTCCAGTTCGCACTCGGTCGCACCGGAAAAGAAGAACCGCACGAACGCGCGCGCGTCGGCCCGGGTCATGGGCAACGCTTTCAGTTTACTTTCCAGAGTCTCCCACTCTGAACGCGGGTATACGAACAGGCAGTGGTCAAGGCCACGTGTCAGGACGAACGACGACCCAAGCCCTTCACGGAACTTGACAGGGATGGTGATACGCCCCTTGTCGTCGATGGTGTGCTGAAACTCGCCCATGAACACGGAGCCTCACCACCCGCACACCATTTCTCCCCACTTCACTCCACTTGCCACCACTACACTACACATTCGACCCGCAATCAAATTCTCCTGCCGCTCGCCGCGCAGCTGCTGAAATTTTGCAACGGGGAACGCAGCCTCTCGCTCTTCGGCGCTCGCCAGCGCTCAGCCGGGACCCGGCGAAGACCAGACAGGCCCGCCGGAGCCAGGTCGATGCCTGGTCCCGGCGGGCCTGTCCGTATGCCTCACGCAACTGCCGACGGCGGGCCGAAGGCGCTCACATCCGCACGTGGTAGACCACTCCGGGCTGCTCGTACCCGTCCCAGCAAGGCAATTCAGGCAGCCATCCAATGCCTTGCCGGGCCCAGGGAGACAGCAGGCACAGCCGCCGTTCCTGGGCATGGCCGTCGGTCCACAGCCAACGCTCCACCTGGCGCAACTGGGCCACCTGCGCGCGGTGACGGTCTGCCATCAGCCGCAGTGTCTTTCCGCGGATGCGCTCGATCGCCCCCAGTTCACGGCGGATTTGCGCGTCCGCCATCTCCCGTACCTGTGGACCGACTTCGGCGAACCGCGACGCGAACGCGTTCCACCGGCGGCGGCTGTCTTCGGCAAGCTGCTCCAACTCCGCCTCCACTTGGGCACCGCCCAGTTGGCGCAGCACCGGGCTCACCAGGTCAACCGGCTGAGCGACCGACTCCAGCGACAAGTTCCAACGCCGCATGTGCCGGACCACGTGGGGCGGATACAATGTGACGCGTTGGCGCAACAACAAGGGCGGAAGCATCCGCCCAAACGCGTGAAACACGCCTGCCGCCAACGGGTGGTAGGCAATTTCCGCCGCTCCTCCCACGTACACGAGGGTGGGCAACAAATGGTCCTGAACCACCGGCCTCAACAACACGTTGGCACTGAACTGCTCCGGATGGTCATGTGCCAACCGTAACCACTCCGACGCGTCCCGTTCGACGCCCAGGCCCCTCGCCCGCAGCCGACCGCCATCTGTTCGCTCCAACACGTACCGCCGCCCGTTGTCCACAACAAACACATTCGTGTGCGCCCGATCCCGTACCACAACGGGTACGAACCCCCGGTCCTGCAGGCGCCGGTAAGCATCGTCCAAACATCGCTCGACCTCGCTCAGCCGTTCCAGCGCAGCCGTCCACACCGGACGCGCGAGTTGGCGCAGCCCGGGCAGGCACGGGTCGAGCAGCACCAGCCCCCACGGAGCGGTCAACCGGGCCATCAGGCGGGCGAACCAATCGGCAAGGGACGCGTGGGGCCGGTATGTGGCCTGCAGCACTTCTGCCATCTCGAACTTTCCCGGCCCGTCTGGCAGCGCCTCGAAAGCATCCCGAATAGCGTGTTGGGCAGCGTCCGGAGACACCCTTGTGTGCCAAACCATCTGGTGAGCCGGCACGTCCTGGCGAAGTCGGATGCGCCGGATTTCATCGTTTCGGTCGAGGAGATAGGCGTGATCGACCTCGGCCCAATCGTGGTCCTCGGACGCAATCCAAAACACCGGGACCACCGGCCGCTGCAACTCGCGCTGCAGACGCAGAGCGACGCCCACGGCGGTCATCGCCTTGTACAGGGTATACAACGGCCCCGTGAACAGCCCCGCCTGTTGCCCGGTGACGACCGCCACCGCCTGCGGCTCCCGCAGCCGCCGCGCGTTTGCCAACGCCTGTTCGGAAGCACCGATGTCGCGCAAGTAGCACTCCAGCGACTCCGCCAACGCCAACCGCTCGCGCACACCCACCTGTTGGTCCGTCCATTCGGCGCGCTTTCGGTAGGTGTCCAGCCGACGCGGGTCCTGTCCGTCGTACAGGTCCGCCACCGCCGCAAAGTCGGCGGCGTGGAGATCAGCCAGCCGGTTCCCCGTTGGTTCAAAGCGGACGGTCCACTCCATTGCGTTCCCTCCTCCTCCGCCCCTCAGTTGCGGGGCGGAACCGCGGGCAGCCGCGAACTTGTCGTCCGCCTGTGGCGCATCCGCATCTCCCATGCGCCCGTTGTCGGCACGCTTTCTATGATACCGACACACTTTTGACAAGTAAATCTCGAAAAGTCAGGACGCCGATCCGCGTCAGCAACAGCAGCGCGCGGCCCGTTGTCCCGCCCTGGTGTGGTACAATACAGGTCTGGTTGACGGAACCGTTCGCATCTTCCAGGATCCCGCATCCCCGGCACCGACAGGAGGTCATACGACGGTGCACACACCGCTGCCCCATCACCCATCCACCCCCGCACGCACACTGTCCGGCCAAGTGGCCATCGTCACCGGTGCGTCGCGCGGCATCGGACGCGCCATCGCCCTTGCGCTGGCTGAGGCCGGGGCCCAGGTTGTCGTCAATTACCGGCGCTCCCGCGCCGAAGCGCGGCAAGTCGTCGAGCGGTGCGAAGCGCTCGGAGTTCGCGCCTTGGCCGTCGCTGCCGACGTCAGCAACCCCGGCGAAGTGAAGGCGCTGGCGCAAGCCGCACGGACACTGGGCACGGTATCGATTCTGGTCAACAACGCGGGTGTAGCGGCCACCGGACTGCTGTTAGAGACGCCGCTCGACACATGGCGCGAAGTGATAGACACCCATTTGACCGGAGCGTTTCTCTGTTGTCGAGCGGTGCTGCCCGGGATGATCCGGCAGGGATACGGTCGTATTGTCAACATCTCGTCTGTGTGGGGCATGGTGGGGGCAGCTAACGAAGTGGCGTACTCCGCAGCAAAGGGTGGCGTGATCGCCTTCACGAAAGCGTTGGCGAAAGAGGTCGCCCGCGCCGGGGTGACCGTCAACGCAGTCGCGCCGGGAGCTGTCGCAACCGACATGTTGTCGTCGTTGCAACCGGACGAGCAGGAAGCGATCGCGGCGGAGACGCCGGTCGGCCGCATCGGTAGGCCGGAAGACGTGGCCCACGCTGTCCTGTATCTCGTCTCACCGGGCAGTTCCTTCGTCACCGGCCAGGTGCTAAGCCCCAACGGCGGTTGGGTGACTTGAGGAGGGCGGCCGCCGCTGCAATCGGCACCAGCCCCGCATTCCCTGTAACTGAGCACCTGCCGACTCCGTCGTCCCCGGTGGCGGCGGAACTCCACTCGCGCCGGCAGGCGCCCGCACCGCCTGCCGGCAATTCCTGGCACATTCAAGTCGTGACGTTGAACGGAACCATCTGCACACCGAACCGGCGCAGGTGGACGTCGGCGTGTACAGCCACTTGCGCCGTGCGCAGAGACTGTTCCCATGGGTATTGCACGAACGCCTGGTAGGTGGCAAACAAGCGGCGGGCGTGCCGCGACACCGGAATGCAGTCGGCGTCGTATTGGTGAAACAGCTTGAGCATCAAGGCTTGCATGTCGCGATCCATCTCGCGCTCGACGCTCGCCTCCAGCTTGCGGCGCAGCTCGGGCTTGGTGTAATCCACCCCGCTCTCCGCGTTGATCAGGTCCACGTCGACCGGGACGTCCACCGAGATCAACAGCGGGCGGCCGAGGCGGATGTGATAATGTGGCGAGCGTTCCTTACGCACCCACAGGCCGACCCGGTCGCCGGGTCGCAGCGGATCGTGAAATTCCATCTTGGTGGCAGGCAATGAGCCGCGCAACAAGCGCAGATACGTGACCTCATCGCCGTCAAGGTAGCCAATCAGACGGTCGCCGCGGAACACCCCGGCGCCGCTCCATTCCACCGGATTCCCGCCAGCCCGCGTGACTTGGCCCGCCTCGTACGAAATCGTGGTTCCCTGAGGACCTGCCTCCCCCTTCGGGTCTTTCTCCACCACTTGGTTGATGGCAATCAGCGGAACAACAGGCGCCTCGTGCGGATTTTCCATTTCGGTGACAAGGTCGTGCAAGTGCCCTTCAACCGGAATCAGTCCGCTGCGCCGGCTGGCGCTGGCCACCGCATCGCCCATCCGATCCGTCGAGGGCTCCAACACCGGTTTGTCCTGCATGAGGATGTCGCGGGCGGGACCGCGGGAGACTTTCACGTACACTGTGCGGCGAAACTCCCGAAACCGAATCAGCGGTTCTATGTGCTTCGCCAGCCCCTCGCGCGCCAGATCTTCGCCAAACATCAGGTTTGACAGGTGGGACAGCGTGATTGTGCGCTCGATGCTGGAGTTCGCCAAACGAAACGCTTCGGTGATGGTGTGGGCCCGGAAAGTGAACGGCGCGGTGCCAGCCATCGGTGTCCGGCCACCGCCACCGCCGCCCTGTCCGCTGCCCGTGATCTGGTTCTTCGGGAGGGCAATCCGCATCGTACAGTCAATGAGACCACTCGGCGCCTTGTCGATAGCGAGCGCCGTCACGAACGCCTGCTCCTCCAACTCCTGACGGTCATAACAACCTGTCGTGAACACACTCAAGCCAAACGCCAGCGCAACGGTAGTCCAACGCGAAAACCGGTCGAGTCTCGCCATGTCCGACAACACCTGCCGGACATAGATTACCTCGGCAAGCCTGCCGTTATGCCGTCGCCACTGTCTACCGTGCCTTCCGGCAACGTGACTTATTCAGCCTGCTCAAACGCGGCGTCCGTGGCCACGCGCTCCAGGTTGCCAAACTCGTCAATGCGGTACGTGAATCCCGCCATTGCGTCGACGTTGTCGAGAAACGCCGCCTTGCGGGCCCGCTCGACAATTTCCACCAGCGCCCGGTAATCGTCCAAGACGGTTTGGTAATCCCGTTGCAAGCGGTCATGCTCCTCGCGAATTTTCTGGTACTCTTTGTCGACCGTCTCAAACTTCTCTTTCCACTGGGCGGCCTGCCGCTCCGCCGCACGCCAGCGGGACGCCCACTGTTGAGCGGTGTTTTTCTCCTGGCGCAGAAAGCGAAGCACCTGCGCCCAGGTCATCAACGTGGCCGTCGGGTGGTCGACATCGCCGACTTCCATCTGTTCCTGCACCTTCTGCGACTTGCGCCGCTTCCGCTCCTCTTTGGCCAACTCGATGCCGGCGCGGTACTGTTTACGCACACACGCGTTCCAGCGAAATCCGCAGGCCGCCGCGGTCCGGCCGAGTTTTCGGCTCGCCTCGTTGAATCCGGCCAACTGCGTGCTGCCATCGCGAATGTGACGCAATACCACCTCCGCCAAAATCGAATCGTCCTCCGGCGTCCAGGCGTCCTGCCTTGTCGTCCGCATCGTCTGCCGCATCTGTCCTGCTGCCTCCTGAACTGTCGCACCGACCGGTCGCCCGCCCTCACACCGGCGGACGCCGAGTCCCCGCCACGTCATCACGCCGCGGCTGGGCTTATCCCGAAACTATCATTTGTTATTCCCACGCAAGGAAGGATTTAAACGCGAACCGATGTGGAAACCAGTGACAATCTGCAGACACCCGCGCGAGCCCGAAGACGTCAAAAGCCTGACAGGTAAACGCGACAAGCATCGCGTACCGGTCAGGCTTTTTGGGAGGCACCTTTTGACCAGCCGGGTTACAGGTCAGGGAGCGTCCGCGCGGCTGCCTAATTTTCTCCATCCGCGGCGCCGGTAGATGGCCGGTTCGCCGGCCGTGACAACCCGAAATTGCGCAACCCGACCAGTGTCCCGCACGCGCCGGCGGCGAACCAACTCGTACAGGAACCCGGTCAGCGCCAACAGCCGGCTGCGGCGGACGGCCATCCACATCCCGTACACCGATGCCGCCATCCGCAGCAGACGAAATGCCAACCGCAGCATCGACCCCATGTACATCATCCCCCGGCGCTAGGATACCCCATTCAAGCCGGCGTCGACTCCCCGACGGGCATGAAATGTCTGCATCTCTGTCCGATCCGCCGCCTGACGTACCAAATCCTCGACAGCCAAATCGCGTTCCGCCTTTTCCGCTTCTGCCAAACTCGGCCTGGTGCGCGGATTTTTGGGCACAAACAAGGTGCAGCAGTCTTCGTACGGCAAAATGGACGTCTCGTACGTGCCAATCTCCCGCGCCCGCCGCATGATGTCGACCTTGTCCTCGGCAATCAGCGGGCGCAGGACAGGCAGGCGAATGACATCGTTAATCACCCGCAGGCTTTCCAAGGTTTGGCTTGCCACTTGGCCCAGGCTTTCGCCGGTCACCAGCGCCAACAACCCTCGCCGCTCAGCAATCACTGCGGCGATGCGGAACATCATCCGCCGCATCACGGTGATGCCGAGCGCCTCCGGACAGTGTTTGCGGATCGCGGTCTGCACGTCCGTAAAGTGGACGACGTGGAGGTGCACACGTCCTCCCCAATCGGCCAGGATCTGCGCGAGCACCTGCACCTTTTGCAAGGCTCTCTCGCTGGTGAACGGGTAACTGTGAAAATGGATGGCCTCGACCTCTGCCCCCCGCTTCATCGCCAACCAACCCGCCACAGGGCTGTCGATGCCTCCGGACAGCAGCAGGCCAACCCGACCGCTTGACCCCACCGGTAATCCGCCCGCACCGGGCCAGCGGGTGCCGTAGACAAACGCGCCGTCCTCCCGAACCTCCACGAAGACGGTCACGGCCGGTTGATGGACGTCCACGCTCCAGTCTTTCAGCCGGCGCAGGACATAGGCGCCCACGCGGCGCGCGATGTCCGGCGACGGAAACGGAAAACGTTTGTCGGCACGCTTGGCCTCAACCTTAAACGTATGACCGCTACCAGGCGCCAACTCGGCCCCGTTCACCACGCGCACCGCAGCTTGTCCGATCGCCTCAAGGTCGGCCGGTACCCGTTCCACCGGACTTAAAGAGACAATGCCGAACACCCTCTCCAGGGCATCCCGCACCGGCTCTACGGGTGTTCCGTTGAGGTGAACCAACATGCGTCCTTCAATGCGACTCACCTTGACCCCCGGCCAAGGGGCCAGGCAGCGGCACATATTGGCGGCCAAGATCTTCTCAAATTCACTGCGGTTGTGACCCTTCAGGCCGATTTCTCCGTAGCGGGCGATGATATGATCAAACATAGTTCCCTCCTTCCCGGACACCACCCGACTGCTCGGCCGTCCGCAATCAACCCATCATGCGGCGGACCCAAGCGGTCTGTTCCGCCACCACAGCCACCGCCCGGTCCACCATTTCAGCAGTATGCCAGCGACCCAGGGAAAAGCGGATGGCGCCCGTGATCTCGGCCTGAGAACGCCCCATGGCCCGTAACACGTGGCTCGCCTCGACCTTCCCGCGGCGGGAAGAACACGCCGATCCGGTGGACACGTACAAGCCGGCCGCCTCAAACGCGTGTACCAAAACCTCCCCGCGCAGGCCGGGAAACGAGACGTTCACGATGTAGGGAGATGCCTCGGGCGGGCGGTTGACCACGCAACCCGGGATCCCGCTCAGACCCAGGCACAGCCGGTCGGCAAGCGCCTGCACGTGAGCCAAGCTGTCGGGAAACGCACGTTGCGCCGCGGCCGCAGCAGCGCCGAGGGCGACAATTCCCGGGACGTTTTCCGTACCCGAGCGCAGCCCGTATTGCTGCCCGCCCCCGTAGACAATCGGTTCGAGTTCCAACCCATCCCTGACCCACAGCGCGGCGATGCCTTTGGGCGCGCCAATCTTGTGTCCGGACAGCGTGTACATGTCTGCCCGCAAGTCGCGCAGCGGCGACCCCAACTTCCCGAACGCCTGCACGCCGTCCACGTGAAACAGGGTCCGGGGCCTCGCCCGCAGCGCTTCTCCGACGTGCAGCACTGGCAAGATGGCGCCCGTCTCGTTGTTCACGTGCATGACGCTGACCAGTACCGTGTCGTCCCGGACCGCCTCCAGGATGCGTCCGGCCGGCACCGCTCCGTCCCGGTCCGGGGGCACGAACGTCACCTGCCAACCATCCCGCTCCAGCCTCCGGAACGGTTCCAGGACGGAAGGGTGTTCCACCATCGTCGTCACCAAGTGCCGGCCCCGCCCGGCAAACCGCCTGGCCACCCCCAGAATGGCCAGATTGTTCGCTTCCGTGCCTGAACCAGTGAACACCAGCCGCCCGCCGCGAACGCCGAGCAGCTGTTGCACCTGTGCCCGTGCCCGCTCCACCGCCTCCTCCGCTTCGATACCCTTACGGTGCAGCGACGACGGGTTTCCGAATACTTCGAAGGCACCGGTCAGAGCTTGCCGGACCTCGGGCAACAAGGGCGTGGTCGCGGCCGTGTCAAAATACAGCTCCTCGCCGCTCCCGTGTCCGCCCTCAGTCAGGTCCCGGCCTGGCGCGCCTGCACCCGGTGCCTTCCCCTTTTCTTCAAACACCACCATCACGCCCCCAACAGACCGCGGCCGCCGTCACCCCGGCGGCCGCGGTCCATCTTGCCTCCGATATTACCGGATAGGAGCAGTGGTGTACAAGCTGTCTCCGACTGGCGGCCGGCCGCCTTCGCCGTGATTGCCAGCCTCCGTACCCGCACCCGTTCCGGGCCGTCGGAGGCCGCCCGCGAGCCGCACGAGATCGACAATCCGGCAAGCGTATCCCCATTCGTTGTCATACCACGCCAGCACTTTGACCATGCCGCCCGGCAACACCATCGTACTGATCAAGTCGACGGTGGCCGAGTGGGGATTGTGGTTGAAGTCGACCGATACCAACGGCTCGTCGCAGACGTCGAGAATACCTTGCAACTGCCCCCTGGCTGCAGCGACAAACGCTTCGTTGATGGTGTTCGCGTCTACCGGCTGTTGCAAACGCGCGACCAGGTCGACCAAGGACACGTTCGGCGTCGGCACCCGCACAGCCAGGCCGCGCAGCCGTCCCGCCAGCTCCGGCACCACCAACCCGATGCTTTCCGCCGCACCGGTGCTTGTCGGCACAATCGACTGGCTGCTGGCACGCGCCCGGCGCAGGTCGCGGTGCGGATTGTCGAGGCTTCGCTGATCGCTCGTGAACGCATGAACCGTGGTCACCATGCCTTCCTGAATCCCGAAGGCCTCGTGCAACACCTTCACAACCGGCGCCAGGCAATTGGTGGTACATGAAGACCCGGAAATGATCCGGTGCTGTTCCGGGTCGTACTGGTCGTCATTGACACCCATCACAATGGTCACGTCCGCGTCTTGCGCACGTTTCGTCGGCGCGGTCAACACCACCCGGCTGGCGCCGTTTTGCAGATGGACGCTGGCCGTCTCCCGCGTGAGAAACTTTCCGGTCGCCTCGACCACCACATCGATGCCGAGTTCGTCCCACGGCAGTTGTTGCGGATCCCGGGTCGACCACACCTCCGTGCGCCGGTCCCCAAGCGTCCAGCCCCTCTCATCGACCTCCAGCCGTACAGGCCAAGTCCCGTGCACGGAGTCGTACCGCAGCAGATGCGCGAGCGCGGGCGCCGCCGCCGTACCGTTGACCGCCACGACGTGAATGTCGTGAAACTCCGCCGCCCGCCGGTACACCATCCGGCCGATGCGGCCAAACCCGTTGATCGCCACCCGAAGGGACATGTTGACAGTCGCTCCTCCCGCCATTGTGAGTGCATACTTCCGCGTTGTCGAAACTATAATACACCCTTATTATACATTGTGCCATACTAATCGTAACGGTCCGCGCGTTCGGTATCCGGTCAGTGCATCATGTACCGGATGCCCAACAGCAAGAACACCAACCCGGCAATCAAACAGCCGATAGCCAACCGTCTCAACACGGGAACGGCACCCCCCGTTTCCGGCGCCATAGGCAGGCAGAACCTCGTGCAGTACCCGCGTTCGCCCACCTCGTGCTTCTTCCCGCACGCATCTTACACCTTAGCACGTTCACACTCCAGGACGGCAAACCGCTCCCCCATCTCGCCGGGCAACACCAACCGCTTCAGCTGCGCGGTCCATCGGGAGGCATGAAGTGCGTCAGTCTCCGCCCGCCACAGTTGCTGACATTGCTCGGCGATCCCGGCCGACAACAGAAACGGCCCTTGATCCACGATGCGAACCACTCGCCAACCCGCCTGCCGCGCACACGCGGCCGCAAAGTCCCAGTGCACGTCGGCGGTCATATCGCACTCGCCCGCGGCCACCAGAATGTCTTGAAGCGACAGCACCTGGTGGTTGCGGTAGCCGCGGACAGTTCCCCAAGGACGCACGCCACTCGCCCACTCTGCCGTGGTGATCCCATAGTCAAACCACAGTGCTCGCCCGCGAACCGCCGTTGCCGCGGCACGTCGAAACAGCCGCAGGTAGTGAAGGCACAACTCCGCCGTCGACCCGACGGGAACCGGCAGCCAACGGCGCGCCAAAGCGACCAGCCAATCAGGGGCTGGCCGCCACACCAGGCGGGGCCGACCCGAACTGGTCTGCACAAACCCCCGCAGCCATCCTGTTCGCTCCCTCCGGACCAGCTCCACCGGTTGCGCGTCCAACACTTCGTTGGCCAGGACCAACGTCACCGGTCCCGCGCGCGGCGAGCCCCAGCGGACGTGGCAACGCCCAGCCACCTGCGTCCGCCGGCCGGCCAGCCGCTCCCGCTGCACTTGACGGAGCCGGGCGGATCGTTCTATGATAACGTATTCCACCCGCAGCTCAGGGAGGCGTTCTGACAGACCCGCACACACCTGGCTGGCCAGTTCCCCCTGCCCGGCTCCAAACTCGACAACCTGCAGCACCTCGGGCCGTCCGAACTCTTCCCAAGTGCGCTCGGCGTACCGCGCCAGCGTGGCCCCGAAAAGTGGCAGCCGGGCTGCCGTCGTGAAGTCGCCACCTTGGCTGCCCACGCGAACCCGCGTCTCGTAATACCCGGACGGTCCGTACAGCGCATCCTCCATGAACCGGGAAAACGGCACTTCCGCACTCACGCGTGTTGGATGACCTCGTCAATCAATCCGTACGCCTTCGCCTCGTCAGCCGACATGAAGCGATCCCGGTCGGTGTCCTCCTCGACCCGTTGCAAAGGCTGACCGGTGTGGCGGCTCAAAATCTCGTTCAACCGCTGGCGGGTGCGAATGATGTGCTCGGCGTGAATCTGGATGTCTGTGGCCTGCCCGCGCACGCCGCCCAACGGCTGGTGGATCATCACCTCTGAATTCGGCAGTGCGTAACGCTTCCCTTTGGCGCCGGCTGCCAGCAACACGGCAGCCATGCTGGCAGCCATGCCCACGCACATCGTCGAAACGTTTGGCTTGATGTGCTGCATGGTGTCGTAAATCGCCAAGCCCGCGGTCACTGAACCACCCGGGCTGTTGATGTACATCTGGATGTCCTTTTCGGGATCCTCGGCAGCCAGGAACAACAACTGGGCGACGACCAGGTTGGCGACCGTGTCGTCAATCGGCATGCCCAAAAAAATGATGCGGTCCTTGAGCAGGCGCGAATAAATGTCGTAACTGCGCTCCCCGCGACTGGTCTGTTCCACGACATACGGAATCAACCCCATCAGCGCATACCCCCTTCGACGGATATCCTGTTCAGTTCACGAACCTCACCCGAGATCCCGAGATTCAGTATGCGACAACGCGTCTATTTAATCAAGAATAGTCAAAGTCAAACTTTCGATCGACGAAACGTATCGGTGACAGTTACCGGTGCGTACGCACCTGCGGGATGGGGATACTACCGGTATTCCACGGAAAGGAGGTACAGCATGCAACGGAACATCAGCATGTTTGACCGTTACGTGCGGCTCCTGAGCGGGCTCTTGCTGTTTGGTTGCGCATCCGGCATGAAGCGCCCGTCCTCACTGGCCCGCGGAGCACTCCTCACCCTCGGCGCCATGAAAATCGCCGAAGGGATCACGGGTTGGTGCCCGGTGACACAATTGGCCAGCGGTGCACTCCCTGCTGGCACGGCGGAGGGCCGCCGGCATCCCGAATCCGCCCAACACGGCGGGGATGAACGGAAACCCTTTGAAGATCTTCACAGCGCCGCGAACCGAGGACTTCACCGCCCGGATGCCCGCGACAACCCCCGCGAGAACGAAGCGCACACCGGGCTTGAGCGGCACCACTCGGACGGCGGTTCAGCTTTGCACAGGGCGGAACGCCCCGCCGAACGCCGCCGCCCTGCCAAGCGCGAAGATCGAGAGCAAGAACCCAGCGCTACCCTGCAATAGCCAGGCGTGCGGTCGGCGCCGCCCGGAAGGCCGTGGATGCAAACGCCAGGCGGGCTGCGGCCTCGCCTGGCGCTTGGCGTTTCCTGCGGCGGGCGACGCCGCCGCCGGCTTCCCGGCAGCCTGCCCGTCGGCCGGTGGGAGGTCAGGCGTACAGGCGCCGGAACCGCACTCCGTATTTGCCGCGCCGCGTCTGGTACACCTGAACCTCGTCGGGAGCGGCCGTACCACGGATTCGCTCGTCCGCCTCGACCCACATCACTGCGCAGTACGCTTCAAACTTGGAGTCGTACAATCCAGCGAAGTACACCCAGCCGCCCATGGCTCCGCCCCCCTTGAGCGCTAGTATGCGCGGGGGAGCCTCGGGCTGTGCCGGCCAAACTCTGGCGCCGGTGGCATGCACACGCCCGACGAATACGGGCCGCCTACACCCAGACTCTTTCGCCACCGATGGGAAGCACGTTTTCCTCGCCAATCACGTGGCGGGCAATCATCATCGACTCCCAGTTTCGACCATGGAACGAACCAATCAGACGCTCCAAGATTTTGACGTGATATCCGGCGTCGACCAACGAGAACATGGTCGCCAAGACAGACATTTCAGCATCGACCCCGGCCACGTGCACCTCTTCAATGTGGTGTTCCTCGAACAAGCGTTTAACCTCTTCCGTGTAACCCGAATACGTGCTCTTCTCGACCACATGCGCTTTCGGGTGGGACACCATCAGTGTGTTCCGGCCTTCCAATTCCGGGTAAACGAAGCGGGTCAAGACAATGACTTCGTAGTCATCCGCGTGCTCGTTCAAATACCGCTGACACAGCGGCGCTATGTAATCCAGGATGTTAACCAAAAAGTCCTGCTGGACATCCAGTGCAATGAAGGCTTTTTTCACGCCAATCTCACACACCTTTCCGACCGAATCCCGTCAACGACAAGCCCTGACAACAGGGTATCACTGAGCGGTGCCAGTGAGAAGGACACCCCGGGGCCTGTCACGAATTTATCACACGAAGTATACCACAAACACCGAGCACGCAACCGAGGCCTGCTGGATCCCACGGCACCAGCGGGGGTTTGCCAACAAATAGCCGGCAACCGGCAGTCGGGTCGGCTTTTGCGCAGACACAGCATCTGTTAAAATATCGTATATATTAGAACTTTCCCCGTGCGGATCCCAGGAACGCCGGGGCGGCACGGATGTCGTTGAAGGATTCCATTTGGCGACATACGCTGAAGTTGAGTGCAGGGAATGCACCCCGTCACCCTCTCGCTTTCGAGCGGCGATGTTGGAGCAAGGAGGGACTCGCGATGGTTGCCAAAGAGGACATACTGGTGCTGAAGACAAAAATCCTCCCGCCTGGTGCGGACATCATTCTGGACTTTCTTGCAGCCCGGCATCACCAGGTGGAGATGACACATATCGTGTTGGAAAACGTTCCGCTTGTCATCATTGGGCGTCACGGCATGATTGCCCGGATCCCCGTAGGCGGTGTGTTGCAAAAGGTCAGCCAAACCGGGGAGATTCTCGACCTGTTGCAAACCTTCCTGCAAAAGCCGGACAATAAATTGTATCTGTTCGTGAACCTTCCCGACTTGCCGTTACCGGTTGAAGTGACTCAGTTGCTCCAAGAGGTGCAGGCGCGTGCAGCCCGGAAGGAACAGCTTTACAACACAATTGACGAAGCGCTCGACCGGCGGGATCGGGAAGCGTTCATGCGGGCCACCGAGGAGCTGAAGCAGCTTTTGCAGACGGAGTGGAACGAAGACTCTAAAGATGGCAAGCACCGCCGAGTGACTTGACACACGGGAGGGAATCCATGGATCCGCACGTTTTATACGATGAAACCGAGCAAACAACCACGCGGTATGTGGGCATCACGGGCGATCACGCCCGCTTTGACCTGGCCATCACTACCACCGCCCACTTTTACGGCAAGCGTTTGGTGACCCTGATTCAGACCGGCCGCGCCGCCATCGTCAACGATGAGGATGCTGCGAATTTACCTTATGTGATGGAAGCGTTCAACGTACGAGATGAGAGGGAGGCACAGGAACTGTCTCAGTTCCTGGTGGCGAATCTGTAGGGGTAGCCGGTGAAACGGTCGAAAAGGCGGCAACCCGGGGACCGGCTTGCCGCCGCCGTGCTGACGGCCGCGTTGTGACCGCCGGCCGATGTCCGACACCCGCACCGGTGCGGGGTCGCGACGTGAAAGGATACCCCGGTCATGCGTTCCCGCCGCCTTCCAAGCGGCGAATCGCCAAGAAATCCGCATGCTGTTCCTCGAACGCCCGGGCTGCCCGTTCGTACTCGTCGCCCTCCGGAACGGACAACCTGGCATCTGCACCCGCACCGTCGATGCGGAACAGCACCACCGTGAGATCCCGGGCATCCCTCGGGTAGTAAGCCCCGTACGGCTGACTGCCGACGACAAAGTAGCTGCCCAAGACATACCGGACCGGCTCCGCATCGTCATCCGTCTGCACCTGAACCAGAAAAATCTGTTCCACAGCGTCCATGACGCGTTCTGTGAAGGTCCGGCCGGGATAGTCCAGCACGACCTCGCCGTCCCGCTGTTCCCGGATCAAAAACAGGAACTTGGCTTGATCCCGCTCAAAGCACAACAACAACAAGTGTGCATTTTCAAACAAAAACGCGTACGGCGCAGCCTTGGGAAACAGCATGCGCACGTCCGACACCGTATGAGTCACGCTTTCACCGTCTCTACGAATTTCCGGACTTTGCCGCCGTTCAAGCGTCTCCGTCCTCGATTTCCTTGGCCAACGCGCGGTCAAAGTTCTCTTTTGTCTCCGACGCGCACGTCACCAACATCCACAGCACGCCCAGCGCGGCGACAATCATGCCAATCATCCCGTTTGACATCTGCACGCCTCCTCTGCCCGACATCACCAGGACGGCAACCGTCCTGGCCATCCGTGTACATGAAAACAGACTTCCACTTTAGATTAAGAATCATCCGTCCGGCGGTCAAGTCCGCAAGGCGAGGCAACCGGGATGCCCGCCGCTTTGCCCAAAGTGCCGGTTTTTGCACCGATGCCTCGCGTCTACCACCCGTTTCACGTATAATGAGGGCATCAAGACGGGCATCTCACGGCAAAATTGCCTCGTCTTGGAAGGGGTCTGGGAAGAAGGGGGACTGCCCGTGCACAGGATCCGCTGGCTCTCATTCGCGTCGTGCCTGTGCATCCTCGGCCTTTCCGTCGTTGGCCTGTGGCTGGCTTCGCCGCCTTGGCTGGCGGCAGCCGCCGTGTTGGCAGTGTGGACGGCCGCCGTCGCCAGGAAGGCTGGGATTTCCCGAAGGAACTGTGGCGGCGAAGAACAAACGGGCGTATCAGACAGGAGGTAACAGGCAGGAGGTCTACAGTTTGAACAGGAACGAACTGTTGGCGCGAGCGGCCGAATTGGCTGATCTACTCGTGCAAGCACCCGAGATTGCCCGCTACAGGCAAGCCGAGGCGGCAATGAACCGCAACCCTGCAGCAGTGAGCAAGATCCGCCGGCTTCGGGAACTTCAGGAGCAAGTGGGTGAGTTCATGGCCAGGGGCGTGCCGGAAGTTCACTACCGTCACTTGGGACAGGAGATTGAATCTCTGTTTGCGGAACTGGAAAAGATACCAGAGGTGCGCGAATTCATGGACGCGCAATCCGCCGTGAACGACCTCCTTCAGGACGTTACCGGGTGTTTGGCCAAAGCTGTCACGGAGCCTCCGGATCTCACGGACTCGCCACGGACACGGACCGACGATTGACGGCAGCGTATGCACGTGATACGATGAGTGGGTTATTTTTCCCCATCGCGGAAAGGATGGTTAAACGTGGCCCAACATTCCGATTCAAACCATGAGTGGAACCAAGACGTGGACGACGACGTCATTGTTCTCGAAGATGAGGACGGCAAGGAACACCGCTTCATCCTCGGCGAGGTTCTCACCGTCGACGAACGGGATTATGCCGTCCTGCTGCCAATTGACGAAGACTTGGAAGAGGGTGTAATTTTCCGCATTGACGGCGAAGAGGGCGACCAGATGTTGCTGTCCGAGATCGACAGTGACGAAGAGTGGGAGAAGGTCGTTCGAGTGTACAACGAAATGGAAGACGAGTTCGACGAGGACTCGGCGGAAGACTGAGGCGAATCGAGCCTGGGTGCATAAGCGCCGACTCGCCGAGGCGCCGAAGTCTTGCAGGGGTGTGTTGCCGCGCCGGCGTCCGCACCCCTGCAAGCCTGCGGACACAGACCGCACTGGCCTTCCTCAAACCGTAGCCGGCGTCGGCTTCACCCCGGTTTTGGCCACGCACAACAAGAAATAACGAATGCTGTCCAACAAAGCTTCCCAACTCGCTTCAATCACGTTTTCAGACACGCCCACGGTCCGCCATACCTGGTCGCCGTTGGTGGATTCAATCAACACCCGCACCTTGGCCGCAGTGCCGTCGGTTTCGTCCAATACCCGCACCTTGTAGTCGGTCAGGTGCATCGTGTGAATCACCGGGTAAGCCGGCTCTAACGCCTTTCGCAAGGCATTGTCCAACGCGTTAACCGGGCCGTTGCCCTCCGCCACCGTGTGCACAACCTGGCCATTGACCGACAGCTTCACAATTGCTTCGGACGTGACAGCTGTCCCGCCACGGGCAGCAGCCTCCACACGCATGGACTCCACTTCGAACATTTCGTGGTACCCGCCGAACGCGCGCATCATCATCAGCTCTTGGGTCGCCTCGGCACCCTCGAACTGATATCCCTCGTGTTCGAGCTTCTTGATGTCGTTGAGGAGCTCGCGCATCTGTTCGGTCCGGCCCTCCACGTTCAAGCCCAACTCTTGCGCGCGGTGCAACAGGTTCGAAACACCCGACAGCTCGGACACCAGGACGCGCCGCGTGTTCCCCACCAGCTCCGGCTGAATGTGCTCGTATGTCTCCGGATTGCGCGTGATGGCGCTCACGTGGATGCCGCCCTTGTGGGCAAACGCACTGTGACCCACAAATGGCTGATAACTGTGCGAGACCAGATTGGCGATCTCACTGACGTACCGCGACGTCTCGGTCAAATGGCGGAGGTGTTCCGGCGTCGGCAAGCAGGGCCGGCCCAGTTTCAATTCAAGGTTAGGAATGATCGACGTCAAGTTGGCATTGCCGCAACGTTCGCCAATCCCGTTAATGGTTCCGTGCACCATGCTCGCCCCGGCCAAGACTGCCGCCAACGTGTTCGCCACCGCCAACTCGCAATCGTTGTGCGTGTGGATGCCGACGCGCACAGGCACTTTCTCGCAGACAACGCGAACGATGTCGGCAATTTGGTCGGGTAGGCTGCCGCCATTGGTGTCACACAACGTCACCCAGTCCGCACCGGCTTCGGCCGCTCTCCGTACTGTCGCCAGCGCATACTCGGCGTTGTGGCGATACCCGTCAAAAAAGTGCTCCGCGTCAAAAATGACCTCACGCCCCTGCCGTTTCAGGTAAGCCACGGTTTCTGAAATCATCGCCAAGTTCTCTTCCAGCGACACGCGCAGCGCCTCGTGGACGTGAAAATCCCACGCCTTTCCCACAATCGTGATCACCGGCGTACCGGCATCCAGCAACGCCTGCACGCCCTCATCGTGCTCCACCGCTACGTTTGGGCGCCGGGTGCTGCCAAATGCTGCGAGTTTGGCATTGCGCAGCGACAACTCCGTGCGGGATCGCCGGAAAAATTCCTGGTCTTTCGGATTGGCCGCCGGGAAACCGCCCTCAATGTAAGCGATGCCCAAATAGTCTAATTTTTGAGCGATCCGCAACTTGTCGGCAACCGTGAGACTGACGCCTTCCGCCTGCGTTCCGTCGCGAAGCGTGGTATCCAACAGCAGTACCCTGTCCATATCGGCTCCTCGTTCCCTCATTCTGCACCCGCTCACCGGCCTTTTCGATACGGTGAAGTCGGACCTTGCCTTGGTCCGCCGGTCGAGTGGAACGGAATTCCCTCGTCCGGCAGCATGCCCAACCGGATGGCCCTCGCGGATCTTCCTATTACATTACCAGAACCGCGCAGATTTGACCATTCCCAGTGTCCCGCACAAGCGCCCGAGGAGACAGGCAAGGCCCGCGTCCCAGACCCAAGACCGGTCATCAGCAACTACGATACCGCTCCAAAAAGGCCAAAAACTCCTCCCGCGTGCGTCCGCTGTGGCGAAAGACCCCGCGCATCACTGATGTCGTGACCAACGCCGGCATACGCACACCGCGCATCATCATGCACAGGTGCTGTCCCTGGGCCACCACGGCTACATCATCCGTACCCACCGTACGCGAGACCTTGTCGGCCACCTGCTGCACAAGCCGCTCCTGCACCTGCAACCGGTGAGCGCATTCCTGAGCGATGCGACCGAACTTGGAAAGACCGAGGATGCGTTGCGCGCTGACGTACCCGATGGTCAACTCCGACCAAAACGGTAACAAATGGTGTTCGCACAGGCTCCACACCTTCAATCCGCTGACAACGACCATTTGATCGGCCTCCACGGATTCAAAGGTGGTCTCCAGCGACCCGGGGTCGTGCTCGATGAACTCCTTCCACCAATTCGCCCAGCGACGCGGCGTCTCCTGCAATCCCTCACGATCCGGGTTCTCACCGATGGCCACCAGCAATTCCCGGCCTATCTGCTCCAACCTCCCGACATCAACCATCAGGTCATCCCCTTCCGAACAGCCATGTCCGGGTTCGTCCTTGGCCGAAGCGGTCACGCATGGCGGCGGACACCGCCCCGTACAGCCGCTGGCGGGGCCTGGGTGCAAAAGCCCGCCGGAAAGCTTTTTGAAATCACGTCCAGTATAACCAGGCCTGCAGCCCCAATGCACAAAGCGGTTGCGGCGCCACCGCCCGCAAACGCTTGGGAGGACGTTGCACATGCAGGCTTGGGCCCAACGCCGGACGTTTGGTATATTGTGTAGACGATCTGGCTTATGCTTGGCCACGCCAAGGCGAGACGGAGAGGTGACCACACGTGGAATATCGCTTTCTGGGCCGCAGCGGTTTACAGGTGTCCGCGCTGGGGCTGGGTACGAACGCATTTGGCGGCCGTACCGACCGGTGGACGTCCATCCGCATCATCCATCAGGCGCTCGATGCGGGGATCACACTGTTGGACACGGCGAACATTTATACTGGCGGACAATCCGAGGAGATCATCGGCGAAGCGGTGGCAGGACGGCGCCACCAGGTCGTTCTGGCCACCAAGGCCGGGGCCCGGAAGGGAACCGGCCCGATGCAAGGCGGATCGTCAAGAACCCACCTTTACCAAGAACTCGAGGGCAGTTTGCGGCGGCTGCGCACTGATTACATTGACCTGTACCAAATTCACATGTTTGACCCGCACACACCCTTGGAAGAAACGCTGCGCACGTTGGACGATTTCGTCCGCTCCGGCAAGGTGCGTTACATCGGTGCATCCAATTACGCAGCCTGGGAACTGATGAAAGCGCTTGGGATTAGCGACCGGATGGGACTCGCCCGCTACGTGTCTGTCCAGCCGTCGTACTCCCTGGCCGACCGCACGGTGGAACGAGAATTGGTACCGCTGTGTCTCGACCAAGGGGTGGGCATCATCCCGTACTTCCCGCTGGCCGGCGGCCTGTTGACCGGGAAGTACACGTCCACTGAGCACGCCCCTGCCGGATCGCGGCTGGAAAAAGAGCGCAGGTTCGCGCATTGGTTGACGCCTGAAAACGTCGCGCTGGGGCAAGAGGTGGCACGGATCGCTGCCGAGGCCGGCGTCAGCCCCGGCGCCTTGGCCATCGCCTGGCTGTTGCGGCGACCGGCGGTATCCACTGTCATCGCCGGCGCGTCAAAACCGGAGCAGCTCTCGGAAAACCTGAGCGCACTGGATATCCGGGTGGACGACAGCGTCTTCGCGGAACTGGACCGCATCAGCGCGTCCCGCGTCTACGGTCCTCCGTTTGAGACGTTTCGCTTGTCTTGACCTTCCCGGGATCAGGAGCAATAACGGGCCGTCCCACTCCGCCGGGACCGGCCCGTCCCGTCGTCCACGGGCATCCCCTGCGGCTCTCGCCATGCCCTCGGCAGAACGGTCGTTTCCCTCAGCCCGCAGCCGCCGGCCCTGACTCCGCCGACAGACGCGGTTTCTGCGTGCCGGAGCGGTGGCGGAACAGACCGAACGAGAACAGCGCGCACGCCAGCCAAATACAGGCAAACGCCATCATATCCGCCCGGCCAAATCGTTCGTGGTCAACGAGTACGCCAATCAACAGTGAAATGGTCGGCGACAGATACTGCACGAACCCCAGTGTGGCCAAGTCCAATCCTGCAGCGCCCATGCCGAACCACAGCAGCGGCGTAGCCGTGGCCACACCAGCCAAAAGCAACAGCACCAGTTGCAGGGGCGGCAACGCGGCCGCATGGTCCGCCCCGGCTGCGTGCAGGAACAGCAAGTAGGCGAGCGAGGCAGGGAACACAAACGTGGTCTCCCACGTCAAACTGACCATCGCCTCGGCAGGCGCTTTTTTCTTAATCAAGCCGTACAACCCGAACGACATCGCAAGCACGCCGGCAAGCCAAGGCGGTTGCCCGTACGCCCACACCGAAATCCCCACGCCGACCGCTGCCACTCCCAACGCCGACCAGCGCCACAGGTCCAGCCGCTCGCGCAGGACGATGACGCCCAGCAGTGCGTTCACCAAAGGGTTGACGTAGTAACCAAGACTCGCCTCCACCACCTGGCCGGTATTGACGGTCTCTATGAATGTCAGCCAATTCACGCTGATCAGCGCGGCGCCGATTCCCATCCACAGCAGTTGCTTCCGCCGGCCCCGCTGCACCATCGCCCAAGCGTCGTTCACCCGTCCGGACAGTGCCAACAGGATCCAGACAAAGACCGCTGACCATACCATCCGGTGAGCCAATACCTCAAGGGCCGGCAATGATTTAAACACCTGCCAATAGAGAGGGAGAAACCCCCAACCCCCGTAAGCCAAGAGCGCGTAGACGAGTCCCTTGCGCGTAAACATGTTGTGCCTCCGTCCATCTGAAATGAACAGCCCTCCAGGCTTGGGATGTCCGCCGCCCAAACAAGCCCGGTACCTGAGACCCTACCTGAACCATTTCCTGAACCATTTTCTGATTGTAACGCAATCCGGCCCCGTCGGTACCCCGTGTGGACCGATTTCCTGGTTTTGCAAGGCGACGTGACCTCCGGGGGACATACGGTATACGGTACCTGCCCGGATGGATCTCACGGGCGGAGCGCAGCGAATCAACCATACGAGGGCGGGAGCGTGTACAGAGGGTTCGTCGCTGCAGGAGTTGGAGCTGACTGCAATGGGGACGACCTGAAGGGATGACCGGACGTGTGCAATCAAGGGTCCGCGAGGACAACCGCGATCCCCTGCAGTTCCGGACTTGCCGCCGGGAACTTCGTCATGACCAGCGGGTCGTGCCCGGGGACAACCCGCTGCTCATCACCGGCCAGAGCACGCAGCTGGTCGAACGCGCCATACATGTCTGCCAGGTTGTGAACAATGGAAAATGGCCGATCCTCCAAGAAGTTCCTGTAGAAGTGGGCAGCGTCCGAAGCCAATACCAAGGGACCAGTTGCCGTCTGCACGCGAACGACCTGCAGGCCCGCGGAGTGTCCGCCGACGCGGTGAACGCTGATGCCTGGCAGGATTTCTTCAGCTCCGTCGACGAAGCGCAGGCGCCCTTCGAAATTCATCTGCACACAGGAGACCACGTCATTCACCTCGACGAGACCGCGAAACGCCCCTCGCGACGCATAACGGCCTGTCCAGAATGCCATTTCGGCGTCCTGAACGTAAAACCGGGCGCCCGGCAGTTTGTCGATGTTGCCGGCGTGATCGTAGTGGAAATGAGTGAGGACGACATGGTTGACCATTTCTGGCCGAATGCCTAGGAGTGAGAGGGCGGCAATCGGGCAACGAAGGTGCTGTCGCCCCCGTTTCGCGGCAACCTCCGCGGTGAAGCCCGTGTCGATGAGCACCGTGTGCGAGTCCGACCGGGCGACCCAGACATAGTAACTGAGCGGCATCGGGTTGGTCTCGTGCGGATCCGCATGTCCGTAGAAGTTTTCGTGGCTCACGGCATGCTTCCTCGCGTATTCCACGGCATACACCTGGTAGTGCACACCTCTTCCCTCCCCGGACAACGCGTGCCTCGACCAACAGTTACTCGTCACCAATGTAGTTGAACGCCCTACGGCTGACGCTTCACTTCTGCACTGGCCCATTCCTCAAACAACCGGACAATCTCGGTCGTGTCTGACGCAAACCCGAGCTTCTCCTGCGCCAGTTTGAAGATTTCGCGCACGTTGCTGCCCAGCCACATCGACACGCCCAGCCGGTCTGCCTCCGCCAAGCAGAGGCTCAAGTCTTTGTACATCAACCCGGTCTTAAAGCCGTAATCAAAGGTACGGTCCAGCACAGCCGCCGGAAATTTGTCCAACGTGGCACTGTTGCGACCGCTGCTGACATTGAGGATCTCGAGCATCGTCTGCGGCGACAAGCCTGCCTTGACGCCGAGCACCATGGCTTCCGAGGTGGCCACCAAGGCGACGGCTGACAAATAATTGTTTGCCAGCTTCAGCACCTGCGCTTGCCCGACCTTCGGTCCCACGTAAAACACTTTGTTCCCGATGACCTGAAGGACTGGCAACAGCGCCTCATACTCCTGGCGGCTGCCGGAGACCATCACGCTGAGCTTGCCGTCTCTTGCGCCCGGGACGCCGCCGCTGACCGGTGCATCCAACACGGTGATGCCGCGCCCGCTCAACGCCTCCCCAATCTCTTCGGACACCAGCGGCCCCGTGGTGGACAGATCCACGTATGTCCGCATCCGCTTGGCGGTGTACAGGCCGCCCTCACCGACGGCGACCGCCCTCGCCGCGGCCGGGCTGGGCAAGCTCACCAACACCGTGTCCGCTTGGTCGCCCACCTCTGCGACCGACCGGGCCACCACCGCCTGCGGAAAACGGCGGAACGGCTCCCGCGCCTCTTCACGGACGTCGTACACGACGACGTTGTAGCCGTGCTCCAGCAACCGCCTGGCCATGTGTTCACCCATGTTGCCTAAACCGATAAACCCCAACACAGGCGCCAAAGCGTCCACCCCGTTCGGGCCGGTCAACGACCCTCGTTTTGTAACTCCGCAAGCACCCGCTTGCCAACCTTGAAACTCTCCATGCCAGCCGGAATCCCGCAGTACACCGCCACCTGCAGGAATACCTCGCAAATCTCCTCCGGCGTGCAACCGTTGGCCACGGCACCGCGGATGTGCAACGCCAACTCCTCCGGCCGGTTGAGCGCACTGAGCATCGCGAGGTTGATCAGGCTGCGCTCTTTGCGGGTCAAACCCGGGCGCGTCCACACGGTGCCCCAACAAAACTCTGTCGTCAGTTCCTGCATGGGTCGATCAAAGTCCGTCACATTTTGCAAAGACCTCTCCACATGGGCTTCGCCAAGCACCGCCTTGCGCACCGCGAGACCTTGTTGAAACCGTTCACTGGTCATCCCGTTAACCTCCGCTGAGTTTCTTGAACGTGCCAACAACTCCCATGGACGCCGCCCCGCAACACTCCAACCGTTCGCGAACGTCCTAATCTATGATATTCTATGGCTTATCATAAATCTAGACATGATCACACCGAGCCTCTCGCAGGGCTCAAGGAGGGGGTCTGCACGTGGATCTGCAGCAACTCACAGCCGTTAAAGAGTGGCTGGAGCGCACGGAGCACCGCGCCATCGTCATTTGCAGCGGAGAACACCAGTACCCAAACGCCTCCGCCCGAACCACTCAGGTATCGGACGACGGGTACTTGCTGTTCACCGAGGACCTGTCCAGCCGTTCCGGCATCTTGTTGTACAACAGCCCTCATGTCCTGATTCTCGTCACGGACGGCGTGGAAGGGTTGAAGATCAAAGGGACGGCCGCGTTTCCTGACGTACCCGGCGGCGCGGGCGAGAGTCCGTCACCGGCTTCGCCGCCGCCAGTCAAGACACAAGTGCGCGTCGCCGTCGAGGAAGTATTCCCGTTCCGCTTGCGGTAGTTCCGCAGGCCGGCCCAACAGGCCCCGGCTCGAGCCGGACCCGGCGATCACGTCACCGGCGCGCCGCCTCACTTGTGCGCCTCAGGGACCTCCCTGGACGCAACGCAACCTTTTTGTCTTTTCGGCCAATTGCAAAAAATCGGTCATATCGATATGATCGGGGTGGGAGGATGAGGCCCATGGTAACCGAATCCGTCACAGTCAACGCCGTGATCAACGGCGAGGAAGTGCCTGCAGCGCAGCGCTATCCACGAGAAAACCCGGCAAACATCAAGGAAGTTGTCGGATACGGTCCAGTGACCACCCGTGATCAAGCGGTGCAAGCCATCGAGGCCGCCGCCGCCGCATTCGACAGCTGGGCTCGAGTTCCACTCGCAGAACGGGTGGCGCACCTGCGCCGGGCGGCCGACAAGGCCGAGGCTGCTGCCGAGGAGTTGGCGCACCTGCTTGCCCGAGAACACGGCAAGCCGTTGAACGACGCTCGCGGCGAAGTCAGGGGCGCGGTCGTGTGGCTGCGTTACGCCTCGGATCTGGCTTTGGAACACCTGAAGGAACAGGTGCACAGGACGGAGCGTGGACGCACTATCATCACCCACGACCCGGTTGGCGTCGTGACCGCCATCACGCCGTGGAATTTCCCGCTGGTTCTCTCCATGAACAAGGTGGCGCCAGCCTTGGTGGCCGGCAACACGGTGATCCTCAAGCCGAGTCCCTTTGCGCCGCTGGCGGTCAGCCGCTTGATCAAAATGGTGGCCGAAGAGTTCCCGCCCGGTGTGCTGAACTTGGTTCACGGGGACGCCGACGTCGGCGTGGAACTGACGTCCCATCCGAAGGTCGCAAAAATCGCCTTCACCGGCAGTACCAAGACCGCCCGCGCGATTTTGCGCTCTGCCGCAGACACCATTAAGAATGTGACCTTGGAACTGGGTGGCAACGACGCAGCCATCGTGCTTCCGGACTTCCGGTGTGACGACGCCGAAGCGTTCCAGCGGTTCGTGATGGCCAACTTCCTGAACGCAGGCCAGATCTGCATGGCCGCCAAGCGCGTCTACATTCATCGCAGTATTTGGAAACGGTTTATCGACAATTACGTGTCCGCCGCCAACCAATGGATCGTCGTCGGTGACCCGTTTGAGGAAGGCGTGACTGTGGGACCGGTCAACAATCGCAACCAGCTTGAATTTGTGCGTTCCCTTGTCGATGGTGCGCGCCAGCGCGGAGCGGAGGTCGTCCCCTTGGGACGCATCACGGACAGCGAACACTTGGAACGCGGCTACTTCATGCAGCCAGCCCTGGTGCTCGGTGCGCAACCGGACGACCCCATCGTCACCGAAGAACAGTTCGGTCCGGCAGTTCCGTTCCTGCCGTACGATGACGAAGAAGAGGTCATCCGCCAGGTCAACGACAGCATCTATGGCCTGACAGGTTCCGTGTGGGGCGATGAGGAGCACGCACTGCAGGTTTCACGCCGCATCCAAGCCGGCACGACGATGGTCAACACCGCATCCGTGCTGGGCACGGACCTGCGCTTTCCGTTCGGCGGCGTGAAACAGTCGGGCATCGGCCGCGAGCATGGTCCGGACGGTTTGTTGTCGTACACCGAGATTCACGTGTGCCAAATCCCCGACCTGCCGCCATCCCGATGACGATGGAAATTAGACCCGTTCTGTTGAACACAGCCGGACGCTGGGCGGGTTCCCCCGCTCAGCATCCGGCTGTTTGACTGCGCCCGAAGCTTTGTTTACGCGCGGGGCGCGCGGGTCGTGGCGTGAACCGCCGGCCGAGGCGCCGGGCTTTCCAACCGCATCAATATCATCGCGCACATCGCGATGAGAGCCGGAACCGCAGCGACGAAGAACACCCCGCTCATGCCCATTTTCATCGAAACCAGCCACGCCCCCATCAGCGGACCGGCGATGCCGCCCAAGCGCCCCACGCCGAGCGCCCAACTCACGCCCGTCGAGCGCACGGCCGTCGGGTACACGGTGGCCGCCAACGCGTTCAAGCCGAACTGCGCTCCCACAATCCCCAACCCGTGCATGAACAAAGCGATCATCACCGGCCAAAACCCGCGGACGTTCCCCATCAGCACGAGACCGACGATACCCAGCAGGAACCCGCCAACCAGGACCCACTTCGGGTTGCGATGGTCCGCCCCAATCCCCAGCAACAGGCCGCCGATGGTTGCGGCGCCTTCCACCACAATCAACCCCCAGATGGCCTGGCCCAAGGAGAAGCCCGCGTTGGTCAAAATCACCGTCAGCCAACCATTGACAAGGTATTGGGTGAGCAGGTTGCAGGCAAACATCACCCACAACAGAATCGTGTTGCGGGCCTGGCCTTCGTCAAACAAGTGACGGACGGGAAATCCCTTGGGATTTCTCTCGTCGACGTAAAACGATTCGTCACCCGTAAACCCTGCCGACGCGTCAATCTTGCGGAGAATGGCCGCCACGCGCCGGGAGGACCTCCCGCGGACCACGAGAAACCGAATGGACTCCGGCAGAAGGCCCATGGACAACAACCCGAGCACAATCGCCGGAACTCCGGCCACACCAAAAAACATCGCGCGCCACCCGTACGACGGGATGATCCATTGCGCAAGCAACGACACCACCACGCCGCCAATCGTCACCCCCATGAACGCGATGCTCACCATCGTCTTCCGGATGCGGCGCGGCGAGTACTCATCGGCCAGCGGGATGACGTTGGGCAACGAGCCCCCCACGCCGATGCCGACGATAAATCGCAAGAGCAGCAACTGCTCGACGTTGGATACGTACGCCGTCAGCAACGAGACGATGCCGTACAAAAAAGTGGACACAACGACAATCAGCTTCCGCCCAATCCGGTCCGCCAGCGGTCCGGAAATGAACGCGCCCACCATGATGCCGAGGAGAAATAAGGACGACAGACTGCCGAGCTGCAAGGGTGAGATATGCCATTGTTTGGCAATAACCGGAGAGACGCCGCCCGTGATCACAATCTCGATGCCGTCAAACGTCACAATCAGTCCGGCGAGGATGACAACCCAAATCTGCCGAAGACTCACAGGCCGGGAGTCGATCCACTGCGACACGTTCACCTGCACGTGAAACCCTCCCTTGCTCCAAACGGTTTGTTGATTTATCATAAAATTCAATATCCAAAGGACAAGGGGTCAATGACACACAAATCGAAATAGAAGCTATAGACGTTGTCGATACCGGAACCAAATTTCTCTTGACCGTACTTTTCGCAAGCATCAAAATTAAGAGAAGGAACCGATGAGCATAAGGAATCGATTGAACCCCAAAGGAAGCCAGGAGGATGGTTGTCATTGTCACCGGTTGAGGTGTTCCCGCCATCCATTCCCCCGCATGTACCGCCCGAGTTGGTCGTGGATTTCGACTTCGTCCACCCCAAAGGAGCCGAACGCGACCTGTTCCTCGCTCTCAAACGCCTTCACGAGGGCCCGGACATCTTTTGGACGCCCCGCTACGGCGGCCACTGGGTGGTCACGCGAGGGGACGATATTCGCCGCATCCTGTCCGACTACGAGACGTTTTCATCCGAAGCGGTGTTCATCCCCCGGCGGGAACGCCCGCGCATCGTACCCCTGGAGGTCGATCCGCCGGAACACATGGCGTACCGCAAGCTGATTGCACCGGCGTTCACGCCCAAAGCCATCGCCCAATGGACAGACCTGGCCCGGACCTTGGCCATTGAACTGATTGACGGATTTTACGCGCGGGGAGAATGCGAGTTCATGTCGGAATTCGCATTTCAACTCCCCATCATCATCTTCATGAAAATGTGTGACCTGCCCTTGGAGGACCGCCCGCAGCTGCTGCGTTGGGTCGGCATGAACATCCGCCCCGAGAAGCCCGGCGACGAACAGGAATCTTTCCGGCACATGAACGAATACATCCGCAATCTGATGGCGCAGCGTCGGTCGCAACCGGGTGATGACCTGGTCAGCCAGATCTTGCACAGCGAAGTGTTTGGCCGGCCTCTCAACGACGATGAGGCGTTCGGATTGATTAACGGCCTGTTGGGCGGAGGATTGGATACTGTTGCCTCCACGATGGGCTGGATCGCCCGCTTCCTCGCTCAAAGTCCGCAACACCGGCGACAGTTGATTGAGGAGCCGGACCTGTTGTGGAACGCGATTGAAGAACTGCTGCGTCGTTTCAGCGTGCCCAACATCGCTCGGGTCGTCGCCAAGGACACCGTCTACAAAGGCGTGTTCATGAAGAAAGGCGAACAGGTTCTGCTGTCAGCGTGTCTGCACGCCATGGACGAAGCGTGTTTCGAACGTCCGCTGGACGTCGATTTCCGGCGCCGGAACGCCCGGAACCACTCGACCTTCTCGCAGGGACCGCACCGCTGCCCTGGCGCCACCTTGGCGGTGGCAGAACTCAAGATCTTTCTCGAAGAATGGCTTCGCCGGATCCCCGATTTCTGGATTCGACCGGGTGAGTGCGTCGAAACGGCCACAGGCATCGTGCACGGGGTGAAGTACCTCCCGTTAGTCTGGGACCCGCAGGCGTCAACATCATGAGGGGGCGTTCCGGTTCGGCAGCCGGTGGTTCGAATCGGCCAAATCGGCGAAAGGAGGATCAGGGGGTTGGAAAAACCGGTGTTTCCACAATTGCTCCAAATCTGTGTGGTCGTCCCCGACCTGGATGAGGCCATGCGGACGTACAACGATGTGTACGGCATCGGACCTTGGCATGTGTTCGAGTTCAACCCGGACACCGTCAGCGACATGTACATTCGGGGTGAGCGGGTGGACTATTCCATGAAACTGGCCATCTGCGACTTCTACCACGTCCAACTGGAACTTATTGAACCGACCGATAACCACAGCATCTACGCGGAATTTCTGCGCACTCACGGGCCTGGTTTGCACCATATGGCGTTTGCCACAGACAACTTTCACGAGACGATTGAACGCATGGCCGCCCGCGGCAACCAAGTGGTGCAAAGCGGCAATTTCCAGGGAAACGGATACGCATACATCGACACGTTGAAGGATCTTGGTTTTTTGTCGGAGATTTACAAAACCCCCCCAGGATTCGAGCACCCTGCTCCGGTTCGCGTGTATCCGGCCGGGCGGTAACCGCCGGCCGGTCACGGTCGAACCTCCACGTCACGCCATCCGCCGGCCGGTCGCTGACACCCGAGAGACCGGCCGGCCTGGCCCGCGTTCATCCCCGTCCTTTTGCGTGCGGGTGCAACACCGCGAACACCGCTCTCAATCCGGGAGTGTCGATGCCGTGCGATTCCGCCAGCCGCAGCAGCACCCCCTGCAGGCTGTCCAGCTCGAGCGGCAACCCTTTGTCGAGATCCCGGTGCATGCTGGACGTCATCCCCGGCGGAAGCGAGTGGATCCAGTCTGTTACAGTCTGCGCAGGGTTGCCGGGCAAGCCGGGGTAGCACGCGTGGACGATTTTGGCCACCTCCCCGGTCACTTGCTCCAACAGGACAGACGCCGCTTCGTCGGCCAAAACATCGCCTATCGGGCGGCGAACGGCCGCCGTCAGACCGCTCAGCACAGCCAGACAGGCGTACTTCGTCCACATGTCGGACAGAATCGCTTCACTCAACTTGACGCGAAAGGCTCCCTGCCGCAGGGTATCCTCCACTTCAGCCAAGCGAGAGCGGTCCGTCTCGGCCAACGGCCCGAAGACGATGTGGTGTAGACGGCTGGTGTGCACCACATCGCCGTGTGCATCGAGCGTGGCTTCAATGTGGCAGGTACCTCCCAGCAGTTGGCTGCCAGCCACTACACTGCGCAGACGTTCCAAGTGCTCAATGCCGTTGAGCAGCGGCAATACGAGTGCACCCCGTTCGGCGAAGCTGCGGATAGCGGGAAGGCAGCCTTCGATATGATAATTTTTCACACATAACAGGACCAGGTCTGGCCGTTCCACGTCATCAGCCGACACAGCCAGGGTTGGAGCCAGTGCAAAGTCGCCATAGACGCTTCGCACGCGCAAGCCGCGCTCCTGCAGCCGGCGATAGCGCTCCGGCCGAACCACAAAAGTCACCGGGACACCGTGTTGCGCAAGGCGACCGCCAAAGTACCCTCCGACCGCTCCCGCTCCAACGACAACCACATGCATCGCCAACCTCTCCTCTCCCGCTCCCTAACCGCCAGCCGGCGCTGCACACCGCGAGCAACCCGCCGGACATGACAGGCGCTGCTCAAAAACCCACACTCATTTCGCGAAATGATGTAACTTATATGGTGACACACAGCTATATTGTATGTCATAATTGAGACAGACAGGAGATTCATTTCACATACGAATCCTTCCGTCACCGATTCCACGGCCTCAGCAGTCGAAAAGGAGTGAGCTTTGTGTCGTTGAACGCCCGCGCCCTGTCTCCCATCGAGCTGGTGGAGGCCGCGATCCAACGCCAGGAAGCGGTTCTTCTCGCCAATGGCGCACTGTGCGCCAACACGGGAAAATACACAGGACGCTCTCCCAAAGACAAATTTTTTGTCGCCTATCCCGGATGTCCGCTGCCCCGGGAACAGCACCAGTGGTTGAGCGAGGAACAATTCCAGGCCCTGTTTTCAAAAGTTCAGGCTCATCTGCAGAAGACGGGCGCTTTTGTGTTTGACGGCGCCGTCAACCACCACCCTGAGTACCGGGTGCCCGTGCGCTTCTACACCGAATTCGCCTGGCATAACCTGTTCGTCCAACAGCTGTTTCTCCCGGGCAATCCTGCACAGGCTCCGCGGTTCACGGTGTACGCGACGCCCACTCTGCACGCCGACCCGGCGACCGACGGCACGCGCTCGGAGACTTTCATTGTACTGCATTTGGGGCGCGGAATCGTACTCATCGGCGGGACGGAGTACGCCGGCGAATTGAAAAAGTCCATTTTTACTTTGATGCACCACACCCTTGCGGAGCAAGACGTCATGCCGATGCACTGTTCCGCCACCGTCGGCGAGGCGGGTGATGTGGCCCTGTTCTTCGGACTGTCCGGTACCGGAAAGACGACATTGTCGGCTGATCCGCTGCGCCGTCTCATCGGCGACGACGAGCACGGATGGGGCAAAGACGGCGTGTTCAATATGGAAAACGGCTGCTATGCCAAATGCATCGACTTGTCTCGCGAACGGGAACCGGACATTTGGGATGCCATCCGGTTTGGCGCGGTGTTGGAGAACGTCGTGTACGACGAGCGGCGCAATCCCCTCTACCACGACCGTTCCCTGACCGAAAACACCCGTGCGGCATACCCGCTCTCGTTCATTCGCAACGCGGAACCCAGCGGGCGCGCCGGACACCCGAACGTTATCGTGTTTCTTTCCGCAGACGCGTCCGGCGTTCTCCCGGCCATCGCCCGGTTGAGCCCGGAAGACGCACAAAAACACTTCCTGTTGGGATACACGAGTAAACTGGCCGGCACGGAGCGGGGGATTGCACGCCCTGAACCGACGTTTTCCGCTTGCTTCGGCGCTCCCTTTTTGACCGACCGGCCGACCCGCTACGCGAACATGCTGATGGAACGCATTCGCCGGCACCAGGTCGCCGTCTACTTGGTGAACACAGGCTGGGTCGGCGGCGGCATCGGGTCTGCGCCGCGCGTGCCTCTCGCTGTCACGCGCGAGTTGGTGCGGAAAGCCATCGCGGGCGAATTTGAAGGCGTGGCCACGGTCCGCGACGACGAGTTGTTCCTGAACGTGCCAGTGACCATTCCCGGAGTGCCGGCAGAATACGTGCAGCCCGCCAAAGGATTCGCGGACGCGAGCGCCTACCGTGCGGCACGCGAGGAACTGGTCAGATCCTTCCATGAGACGTTGGCCCGGTACATGCCAAACACGTCCGTGGCGGCAGCCGACATTGGCGTCTCTTCGTGAAAGCGACCCTCTCGGCAAACGAGCCGCCAGGCCGACCGTGCAAGGGTCGGCTGGCGGCTCACCCGCCGGCATCGGACATCCGCTCCCAGTGTGAGGATGCCTCTGCGGGAGCCGTGAGCACCGTGTGTTCGGCGAGTCCGGCGAACACCTCACCGTGAGCCTCCACCCTTCTCCGCAGCGCATCGTCCGTGTACCTGACCTCGGCACACCGGGACGGTGTGGGGATCAGCTTTCCGGCATTGCACAATTCTTGTGGGTCAAATCCGGTGCGCACGGCGCGCTGCACGGCGAGTTCGGCCTCGGTGAACTGATACCGCATCTCCTCCAATTTTTCGATGCCGACGCCGTGTTCGCCGGTGATGCTCCCGCCCACGTCGACACACACCCGCAGGATTTCAGACCCGGCCGCGATGGCGCGTTCGGGCTCACCCGGCCTACGCCCGTCGTACAAAATCAGAGGGTGCAAGTTGCCGTCGCCGGCGTGAAACACGTTGGCGATACGCAGCCCGGACGCCTGACTGATGTCCCTGATCCGCCGGAGCACCTCGGTCAACCGCGTCCTTGGGATCACACCGTCCTGCACGATGTAGTCCGGCGAGATCCGCCCCATCGCGCCAAACGCCATCTTGCGGCTGCTCCACCACAGCGCACGCTCCTCCGTGTCCTTTGCGACCTGGACGGTACGGACGCCGTGCTGCCGGCAGATTTCGACAATGCGCCGCATATCCGCTTCCACGCCCGCCTCCAGCCCGTCCACTTCGATGAGCAGCACCGCTTCAATGTCGGGCGGGTAACCGACGTGGTAGTGGCTTTTGTCGACCGCCTGCATCGCCAACTGATCCATCATCTCGAGGGCTGCCGGCACGATGCCCGCGGCAATAATGGCGCTGACGGTGCTCGAAGCATCCTCCACGCGATCAAAGAAGGCCAGCGCTGTCCTGACCGCCTGTGGCTTTTTCAGGATGCGCACCGTCATCTCCGTCGCAATGCCGAGCGTCCCTTCCGATCCCACGATGAGCCCGAGGAGATCGTAACCCACCGGATCGCCATACGGCGACCCCACGTTAACCACCTGGCCGTCCGGCAGAACCAACTTCGCTGCAACCACGTGGTTGGTTGTCACGCCGTACTTCAGGCAGTGCGATCCGCCCGCGTTCTCCGCGACGTTCCCGCCAATCGTGCACACCGACTGGCTGGACGGGTCCGGCGCATAGTAGTAGCCTTGGTCGGCAATGCGCTTTGTGAGCGTCAGGTTGACGAGTCCGGGTTGGACCACCGCGCGCTGGTTTTCGAAATCGACCGACAGCAGGCGGTTCATCCGCACCAGGCTGATAATCACCTCGCCTCGCAGCGGAATCGCGCCGCCACTCAAACCCGTCCCGGCGCCCCGCGGCAAGAAGGGCACCTGGTGGTCGTACAACCAACGGACGACCGCCGCCACCTCGTCCGTGTTTTCCGGAAACACCACCGCCCTGGGCAGGGCTTGCCGGGCCACGTAACCGTCGCAGCTGTACACGCGCAACCGGTGCGGTTCGTGGATCACGCGACTGGGCCCGAGGATGTCGACCATCGCACGAATCAACGACGCCCGGTGCTCAGACATCGTCGCTCTCCTCCTTCCGGTAGGCCGCGTCCAACAGCTCGACGGTGTGCACGACGTCCAACCGCCGCCGGCGGCGCCGGACGCCCAGCCGGATCTGCATGATGCAGCCCGGATTGCCCGTGACCAGGGCTTCAGCTTCATCCGGAATGTCGTCCATCTTCCGCTCCAACAGGGCTGACGCCATCTCCGGGTGGGTCAAGTTGTAAATCCCCGCACTGCCGCAACAGCGCTCTGACTCCGGCAGATCGACCAGGCGAAGACCGGGAATCTGGCGTAACAGCTCCCGCGGCTGCGACCGGATGTGCTGTGCGTGGCAGAGGTGACAGGCGTCGTGGTACGTGACCGTCCGCTCGATGCGCCCGTTGGGCGCGCGAAATCCAACCTCCGCCAGCAGTTCGGAGATGTCCCGAACCCGCTTCGAAAGCGCCGCCGCCCGCTCCCTCCAGGCTCCGTCGTCCCGGAACAGCTCCGGATACTCCTTGAGCGCCGCACCGCAGCCGGCGGCGTTGACGACCACATAATCGGCTTCCGACGCCAAGAACACCTCGATGTTCCGACGGGCGAGGCGCCGGGCTTCGTCCCGGTGGCCGGCGTGGACGTGCAGCGCCCCGCAGCAGACCTGCTGCCTTGGCACCACCACGTCCAAGCCATTGCGAATCACCACCCGGGCCGTGGCCCGGTTCACGTCTGCAAACAACACGTCCATCACACAGCCCGTGAACAAGGCTGCCGTCCCCTTCTTCGGAGGACGGGCCGACATCCGCGCCGGCAGTCCGGTTAATGCAAAGGGCGGGGAGACGACAGGCAACGCCGCCTCCATCTCCCGCAGCGCAGCCGGCAGTGCGCGCAGCAGTCCGAATCGCCGTGCCAACCGCTGTAACCCCGACCGCTGGTACAGCCACAACAGCCGTCCCAACGCGCGCAGACGCCGGGGGTACGGGAACACACCGCGCAGGAACAGACGTTCCAAGAAACCTGCCCGTCCGGTCGGCGGCCGCTGCAGAAACACCTGCCCGCGCGCCTCTTCTATCAGTGCGCCCACCTGTACCCCTGACGGACAGACCGTCTCACAAGCCCGGCAGTCCAGGCAGGTGAACACCGGATCGACAACAGATTCGTCAAGCGGCAGCCGGCCTTCCGCCGCCTCCTTAATGAGCCATACTCGTCCGCGCGGCGAGTGGTTTTCGTCGCCGAGCTGTTGATAGGTGGGGCATACCTCCAGACAAAACCCGCAGTGCACGCAGGCAGAGTACTTGTCCGGTTCAGGGGCATCCGGCCCGGAAAAGGCAACGGACCCAAAGGGACGAGCCTCGTAAGCCAGTGGCGATGCAGGCGGCGCGAACCCTGCACGCATGTCAGATCCCTCCCGCAAACGTACCTGGGCACATCACCCCGGTCGGATCGATCTGCCGTTTCAGGCGTTCAAACAAAGCAACCACGCCACCTTCGGCCCCGAATGGGTCTACCGCCCGCCGGACCGCCATGCTGGCCCGCTCCACGACCACGCTTCCGCCTGCCGCTTCCCACGCTCTCCTCAACCCCAGCGTCCACCGGACCGTTACCTCGTCCGGCAAACCAGCGGCAAACACGCGGCCCACGCCGACGGTCGTGCTCCACGCCACGTAAACGGGGTGGCCGCTCGATCTGGATTGACCGGCGATCACTTGCGCCAGACGCGCCCACTCGGACGGCGGACCTTGGCATCGCACCACCCAATCGCACGCCTGCACCTCGGCCCGCCGACCCTCCCACCAGCCGTCGGCCGCCGGCCCCTGCAGGACGTCGGCCTGCACGCCCTGCGCCGGGGTCTTATAAAAAAAAACGAGCCCACCACGCCCA
>JADGIC010000191.1 GCA_019683615.1 Alicyclobacillaceae bacterium
GTGCTGGCGGGGCTGGCGGGAGCGGCGGCGCTAGGTCAGGTCGCACCGGACGCTGGGGATGACCTCTGTGCACCCCAGCCGGCGCAGGTGGTGGATCAGGTTGTGCGATTCCTCGCACCGAGGACGTCGGCGCCAGTGGAAGGACCTCGCTACGTCCCGCTGCGTCCGGACCGATTCGCGTGGAACCACGTATCGGCCAAGGTGCGCTGGACCCGGTCGTCCTACCAGGTCGATCTCACGTACACGGACGTGCCGCTGCCCGTGAACAGCCCGAAGATCGACCGGCCGCCGTACACGGGAGAGGCGCAGCGGCTGGGCGGCTTCGGCCTGACGGCGTGCGCCTCGGCAGCCGACGCGGTGCGAATAACGCAGAGAGGCTACTGGTACCCGGGGTTCGCGGCCAGGGCGGCGCCGCAAGCGGTATCCGCGCACCCGGCCCGCGGACCCCGGTGGCACCGAACCCCGCTGGCGCTGCTGCCGGACGTACCTGCGGAATGCCTGTGGACCCGCTCGTACCCGGCGGCCCCGGAACCAGACGTCACCACATTGATGTGGCGGCAGGGAAACTGGCGCTTCTTCATCTCCGGCGGTCCCCTGCGGGAGACGCTGCCGTTCGCTCAGCAGTTGGCGGTGTGGGTATCCGAGTACCAGTGGGCCGCACGGCGGCCGACAGCGTTCGGGTACGTCCAGGTGATACTTGGCGGCGACGGCGAGCACACGTTTGTGGGTTGGGCACAGGGACGGTTGGCGCTCAACTGTTGGAACAACCACAAGGCCTGCCAAGCCCTCCGCACGGCCTTCTCCTTCACCCCCAGCAGAGTCGAATTCGGCGGCTGAACCTCGAACGAAGGGATTCAAACATGTGTTGCCTGTACGCTGCAGAAAAGGCTGGGCAGAAAGCCCCATTACGAAGCTGTTTCCACAACCATTACCGAAGAACAGTTTGTCGAGTATTTTGGACGCATTGTGCCGACAGGATTACACGATTCTGACCATCGACGGAGCCACAACCGCCCTGGCACAGAAAGGCCCTTTCCGTGCAACGACCTCTCCTGCCCGAAGACTGAGGCGGATGGGCACACAGACCCGTTCCCATCCGCCTGCGCTGCGTGCGGCCGCTCACCGGCTGATCCACACGCTCTCCGGGTTCCAATCGTATCCATTTCTAGTGAAAAATCCGAGGTTCTGGACGGTCTTCTTCATGAATACGTCGCCGACAGGCACGTACAATGGCAGGAACAGGACGTAGTCCTGGAAGGCCACCTTCTGCATTTCACGCACGTACTTGGCCTCCGAGGCTCGGTCCGGGGCCGACCTCGCCTTCGCAATGAGGTCCAACAACTTGGGCGGATGAATGATGTTTTGAGCGTGGTTCGCGGAGTGAGGACTGAAATCCCTGTCCATCAACACCGGAGCGTCCGGGAACATCGGCCAGATGTGGATGCTCATGCCCTTCCACTTGGGTGCCGTGCTCACCGTCATCTCCAACAACTTGGCGATGTCCACCACATTTATCTTGGCCCGGATCCCGACCGCTGCCAGATACCCCTGAACGGCGGTGACCATGTTCTGGTTGGCCGGATCGGTCCAGATCACGGTGTCAAAACCGTTCGGGTAGCCGGCCTCTTTGAGCAACTGTTTGGCCTTCGCCGGATTGTAGGCGAAGGACGACACGTCTTTGTTGTAGAACGGGGAGTTCGGCAAGTACCACTGGTTGGTCGGCACACCGTATCCTTGCAGGACCGATTTGATCAGCGCCGGCTTGTTGACCGCGTACTCAATGGCCTCCCGGACTTTCAGGTTGGACATCGGGTCGGCCGGATTGCCGCTCGGGAACAGCAAACCGTACCCTGCCGTCCCGAATGACAGATTCCGCGTCGTGTTGTACTTGAACTGACCTGAACTCTCCAACTGCTTCATCGCCGACGGGATGGCCCGCGTCAACACGTCGGCTGCCCCCGACAAAAACGTGTTGTACGCCGTGTTCTGGTCGTAAATCAGTTCCAAATCAATTTCGTCCAAATACGGTTTGCCCTTTTGCCAGTAGTGAGGGTTGCGTTTGTACACGATGGAGACGTCCGGACTCCAGCTCGCGAACACAAACGGTCCTGTCCCCACCGGATGCGTCTTGGCCCACTCCACCCCGTGCTGTTTCACCGCGGTCGGCGAGATCACCTGCACAAACCAACAGATAGACTCCAACAGCTGGTTGTCCCATTTCTGCAAGTTCAAACGCAGCGTGTAGCGGTTCACGACGTCCATCGAGCGGATGCCGTCCACTTCCGGGCGGCGGGCCGCCTGAAACTGTTGAATGTTCCACTTCAGCGCCTGCGCGTCAAACAGGGTGCCATCATGGAATTTCACACCCGGCCGCAGGTAAAACGTGATCGTCCGGTGTTTCGGGTCCGCCTTCCACCCTTTCGCGAGAAACGGCCGCATCACCCCGTTCGCGTCATACCGGCCGAGCGTCTCCAACGCTGGCGAACTGTAGTAGTAATCCAGTTGCGACGATTGCGCAGGAAATCCGATGTTGTCCGTGTGGTCTTCGACGATGATTTTTAAAGTGCCACCTTGCACCGGTTGCGCTCCTGTTCGGGCCCCGGCAGCCGCCAATCCAGGCCCGGCGAGCACTGCCGACGCGGACAAAGCCACTCCGCCCAACACCCAGCGTGAACGACGCCTCCGTGAACTCATCCAATGACCCCCTTGCTGTATGTGCGATCCCGGCTGATAGTCTTTGTTATCGCTCAATTCAAGATTTTAAAGTTATGTCAGATAATTATGCAAGCACCAACAACGCCGCCGGGAGCTGTCCTTTCATAGAACATAGTTTATGAACGTTTGCCGGAGATATGTAGAGCCTCGTGAGCAAAGAAGGAGCGTCCAGAATTACGCACGCTGCAAAACCATCCTCATATCCCGTCGAGTCCGTCAAGTCGCCCGTCTTGCAGATGGCTGTGCTGATTTTGGGTGCATTCATGGCCCTGTTGGACACCAGCGTGGTGAACGTCGCCATCCCCCGCATGGAGGTCGCTCTGCACGCCACCACCGAGCAGATCCAGTGGGTGGTTACCGCCTACATGCTGGTCCTCGGCATGTTGGTGCCGATTTCCGGTTGGCTCACCGACCGGTACGGGCCGAAGAGGTTGTTCCTGTCCGCGCTGTTCCTGTTCACGACAGGCTCGGCCTTGTGCGGAGCCGCCTGGAACTTGCCGGCGATGATTGGCTTCCGGATCCTGCAGGCGATTGGCGGCGGTCTGATGCAGCCGGTCTCGATGACGATGACCTACCGGATATTTCCTCCAGAGCGCAGGGGCACGGTCAACGGGTTTGTCGGCATCGCCATCATGATGGCACCGGCCTTCGGACCCGCATTGAGCGGGTACCTGGTGGACCACGGCTCATGGC
>JADGIC010000192.1 GCA_019683615.1 Alicyclobacillaceae bacterium
GAGTGGAAGGGCCATCGCTCAACGGATAAAAGCTACCCCGGGGATAACAGGCTGATCTCCCCCAAGAGTCCACATCGACGGGGAGGTTTGGCACCTCGATGTCGGCTCATCGCATCCTGGGGCTGAAGTGGGTCCCAAGGGTTGGGCTGTTCGCCCATGAAAGCGGTACGCGAGCTGGGTTCAGAACGTCGTGAGACAGTTCGGTCCCTATCTGCCGCGGGCGCAGGATACGTGAGAGGGGTCGTCCCTAGTACGAGAGGACCGGGACGAACCGACCGCTGGTGTACCAGTTGTCCCGCCAGGGGCAGTGCTGGGTAGCCAAGTCGGGGAGGGAGAAGCGCTGAAAGCATCTAAGCGCGAAGCCCGCCTCAAGATGACGTATCCCATTCCGGGAAGGAAGTAAGACCCCTTGAAGAAGACGAGGTGGATCGGTCCGGCGTGGAAGCGTGGTGACACGTGGAGCGGACGGATACGAATGGGTCGAGGGCTTCACCTGCAGCGGGCGTGCGGGGCTGAGGCTGTGGCGGGAGAGTGCTCGAAGGTTGTCGAGGGCGTCTGGTGGCGATAGCGGAGGGGACACACGCGTACCCATCCCGAACACGACCGTTAAGCCCTCCAGCGCCGATGATACTGAGCGCGAAGGCGCTTGGGAACGTAGGACGCTGCCAGGCGGAAGGAGCAACGTGAGCAAAGTCCGGCGCTGGGTGCGAGCGAGCGGGGGTATCCCTGCCGTCGCCCTGGCGCCGGGCTTTTTTTGTCTTCAGGGTGTTCCGTTGTCTGCAAGTTGGTTCCACGGCCTGCAAGTCGGATGGCGGCAGTGCTGTCGCCTGTGCCGGGTGTGTTCAGAAGGCGCGTTCCGCAAGATGGGAAAACACCGGGTGAAGCCAGTCGAGGGCTGCGGCACACGACTCCAGGTAAGCACGCACCAAAAGCGCGTCCACTTCGTGGTTCCACATTAGGATGTCAGACCACTCAAGGGCGTTGTAGCGGCACAATGACGCAAGTGTGAACAACAATACAAAGTGGATCAGCCAGTCTGGAGTGTCAGGCGCATCGTCCTCGACCTCATGAGGGAAACGGACCGGCGCGGGCGGGACGTTCGCCCAGAAGGCGGCAACAAGGGACTGTGTGGACGGCAACTGGTGCAACAGGTGTGCGACGACAAAGCGCTGAGGCAGGGCGAGCCGTGGCGCGAACGTTGCGGCGAATGCCTGGAGGATCCCGTCCTTCTGGACGTACACCGATTCCAGCGGCCAGTGGTACACGTCCCGCTTCGTCCGCCGGACGGACAGCCCGTGTTGAAGCACGGATGCGCTTTTTGGGTATTGCAGGTCGCACAGGTAGAGAAGGGCTTTCATACCGTGCACCAGTTCGTAATATTGCAGCAGCGGACGGACGGCGAAGTCGGCCCGGCTGGCGGCGGCTTGGAAAGCGATGGCCTGGCGGAGGGAGGAGGAGACACGGCTTGCGCGGCGGTAACAAAGGGACGCCGGGGCGCCTGGGTGGATGCGGCGCAGAGTGTGCAGCGCCAACGCATCACTCTGAAGGTGTTGCAAGGAGACAGCGTTCATGGCCCCTCCTGCACCGCTGTCGGCGGCGTTGACACTCCAGATCCGGGTTGTTATACTACGCGTAATATCCGCCGGACAAACAGGTCTTATGCCAAATCTTATGCCAAAGTTTGCTGGGAGTCGATACAGGAGGGACGTCATCTTGAGTGGTTGGTCGGAGAAGTTTGCCCGTGAAGGCCTCACTTTCGACGACGTGTTGCTGATTCCGGCCTACTCGCAGGTTCTGCCCCGGGACGTTGACGTTCATACCAAGCTGACCACCGACATTGAACTGAACATCCCCATCGTGAGTGCCGCAATGGACACCGTGACCGAGGCGGCACTTGCAATTGCGCTCGCGCGCGAGGGTGGCATCGGGATTATTCACAAGAACATGCCAATCGAGCGCCAAGCGGACGAAGTCGACAAGGTGAAGCGTTCCGAAAGCGGAGTCATCACCGACCCCATCTTCCTCACGCCGGAGCACCCGATTCGCGACGCAGAGGCACTGATGGCCAAATATAAAATCTCTGGCGTACCCATCACCGAATCCGGTTCCAGAAAGTTGGTGGGGATTATCACCAACCGGGACCTGCGCTTTGAACGCAATTTCGACCGTCCCATCGGGGAGGTAATGACCAAAGGTAACCTGGTGACAGCCCCGGTTGGCACCACCCTTCAGGAAGCAAAAGAGATCCTCAGCCGTCACCGGATCGAAAAACTCCCGCTCGTCGACGCCGAGGGCAACCTGCGCGGACTGATTACCATCAAGGACATCGAAAAGGCGAGGCAGTACCCGAACGCTGCTAAGGACTCGCAAGGGCGATTGCTCGTCGGTGCGGCTGTCTCGGTCGGCAAAGACACGCACGAGCGCGTCGATGCTCTGGTCAGCGCAGGGGTGGACGTGGTGGTGGTGGATACCGCTCACGGGCATTCCGCCGGAGTGATTGCGGCGGTGAAGGAAATCCGCAGGCGCCACCCACATCTGCAGCTGATCGCCGGCAACGTGGCGACCGCTGAGGGAACGGAAGCGCTGATTGAATCGGGGGTCAACGGCGTGAAAGTCGGCATCGGACCCGGTTCGATCTGCACGACCCGCGTTGTCGCCGGGATTGGTGTGCCCCAAATCACGGCCATCTACGATTGCGCATCGGCTGCTCGCGGCACGGGGATTCCGATCATCGCGGATGGCGGGATCAAATACTCCGGTGACATCGTCAAGGCTATCGCAGCCGGGGCGAGCACAACGATGATCGGCAGTCTTCTCGCCGGTACCGAGGAAAGCCCTGGCGAGACGGAGATTTACCAAGGCCGGCGGTTTAAGGTTTACCGGGGCATGGGCTCGCTCGGCGCGATGAAGGCCGGTGGCGGGGAACGGTATTTTCAGGACGACGCGGATGTCGGCAAGCTTGTCCCGGAAGGGATTGAGGGCCGCGTGGCATACCGCGGTCCCTTGTCTGAAATTGTCTACCAATTGGTGGGTGGCCTGAGAGCGGGGATGGGTTACTGCGGGACGCCGACCATCCGGGACTTGCAAGAGAATGGCCGCTTCATTCGCATTACTTCGGCGGGATTGCGAGAGAGCCATCCGCACGATGTGCAGATTACGAAGGAGGCTCCGAACTACAGCATCTGACAGGTAAACGCCCCGAGGCAGGGGCCGGTCTGTCCAACGGTTCACGAACGGTGCCTGTTTCTAACAGGTGAGAAATCCGCGTTCCGTCTAAAAGGCCGGTGAAAAAGTCTGTCTACCAGGGCAGGGCGGCGTTGTTGTCGAAATAGACGGTAACGACGCCTAAAGAGAGGAATCCGACGTGAAAC